>DAHL01000053.1 GCA_002509225.1 Euryarchaeota archaeon UBA102
TAACTCATTTTGAAAAGTCAGATAATGATGTTGAAAATGAATTTAGTATGAATATAGCTCGTTCCTTCGATATCAATAAACCAGGTACTAAACCTTCAAATCTTCAAGGAGGCGTTATAGGTGGTAGTATCTCTAAAGGCAATGTAAAAATAGGAGATGAAATAGAAATAGCCCCAGGAAGAAAGGTAAAAGATATTTGGGAAAATATTGTAACTAAGGTAGAAAGTTTACATGGCGGGGGCAAGAGAGAAGAATTAGATTCAGGGGGCTTGGTGGCTATTGGAACAACGTTGGATCCGTCAGTCACTAAAGCAGATTCATTAACAGGCGGAGTGGTCGGTTCACTAGGTTCTTTACCACCTGTTTGGGATAAATTTAACATGAAAATCACACTTTTAGATAGAGTTGTAGGTGCTAAAAGTATTCAAGATGTGGATGATTTAAAAGTAAACGAACCATTGATGCTTTCCGTTGGTTCAAGCACTACTGTCGGAATCCCAACTAAAATAGATAAAGATACGGTTTCTGTAAATCTAAAACTCACCGTCTGCGCTCCAATTGGACAACGTATAGCAATCAGTCGCCGTGTCGAAGGACGATGGCATTTGATAGGTTACGGTATTCTAGAAGAATGACATTAATTCTTCCAGATACAAATATACTTCTTTGGCCTTTCAACGATGGTCCTGATATCGTTGAAGAATTATTACAACTATTGCCCAATTCACAAATAAAAATTGCCGATTGCGTTTTGAGAGAATTAAAATTATTAACAATTCCTGAAGCCAAAGCTGCTCTTTCATTGTTCAAAACTTTTCCAATTCATAACCTTGGAAAAGGAGATGCTGATGATTTATTATTCAATGCAGCAAAGAGAGGTGCCATCATAGTTACAAATGATGCCGAGCTAATCAAAAGAATAAAAGATTCAAAATCTCCAGTCGTTAGACCGCGAGGAAGGTATAAATTAGAACTAATCGGTCGCGTAGGTGTTCAAGAATGATATGGAAGAACGAAAAACCACCTCAAATGCCAAATATAGATTTAACAAAGGAACAAATAAAAACAAAAAACAATTTACTCAGTAAACCTGTAAATCAATTTATTATGAGCGAACAATCGGACGTAAGTACTCTGATTTCTAGCTATAAAAATAGTAGTTTTCAAGCTAGAAATTTAGGCGAGGCTTCAGAATTATATTTATCAAAGAGTCATGATGATTTATCTATTATTTGGTCTCTTTCAGGCAGTTTATTCGGAGCCGGTATGCACCAAGTAGCGGTGGATGCAATCAAAAATAATTTAGTTGATATTATCGTTTGTACGGGGGCACTCATTGAACAAGATATGCTGTTTGCATTAGGTCACACACATTACAAATGTACTCCCAATATCAATGATGGTGATTTACAAACTTTAGGCATAGATAGGGTTTACGATCATTTAGTGGATGAAATGGCGATGCAACAAGTTGATTTAACTTTCAAACAAATAGCAGATGATTTACCGCCAGGAAGATATTCAAGCCGTACATTTTTACAAAAAGTCGGTCAGTGGCTTAGTGATTGTAATTTTGGCCATGAAAGTATTCTTCAAATAGCATATGAAAAAAACTTACCCATATTCTCACCAGCTCTGAACGATTCATCAGTAGGAATCGGTTTGGTATTGCATCAAGGAGAAAAACAATTGTCAGATACATTAGGTATAGATTCTATATTGGATTTCAAAGAAATAGCCAATCTCAAAGCTAGTTGTGGTGATACTGGTCTATTCATAGTCGGGGGTGGAACTCCAAAAAATTATTCTCAAGACATAGTCGTTATGTCTGAAATGTTGGGTAATGAACCTAAAAGGCATCTTTTTGGTATTCAACTAAGCGTTGCAGATGTTCGAGATGGGGGGTTGTCCGGTTCAACATTACAAGAGGCAGTTTCATGGGGCAAAAACGATCCTAAAATAGAAGATATCATGGTTTGGGGTGAAGCTAGTATTTCATTTCCATTACTCGTAACTTATGTATATCAGGGCCGTCTTCAAAATCTCAGAAAGGCACAACACCTAACTAAAAATTTAGATTAAGGAAATTAAATGATATTTGATAAATTTAAAATTCAAGTTCCAGATTTGGACCCTCAAGAAACTTCAGAGTGGATTGAATCTATCGATTCTGTGATAGAACATTTCGGTCCAGACAGGGCTAAATATATTTTAACAGAATTAATCAGACGGGCTCGAAATTCCGGGGTGGACATTCTCCCCCCTTCCATTACTCCATATTTGAATACAATTTCTCCCGATCAAGAACCCGAATATCCTGGTGATGAAAAAATAGAAAAAAACATACGCCGATTAATACGCTGGAATGCAGCAATGTTAGTTAGCCGTGCCAATAAAAATTTCGATGGGATAGGCGGTCACATATCTACGTACGCTTCTGCAGCATCACTATTTGAAGTTGGATTGAATCATTTTTTCAGAGGAAAAAATAACGACTCAGGTGATCAAATTTTTTTCCAAGGTCACGCATCACCAGGAATCTATGCTCGAGCTTTTTTAGAAGGTAGATTATCTGAGAAAAATTTAGATAATTTCAGAAGAGAAATCAATGGTGATGGACTTTCTAGCTACCCACACCCTCGTTTAATGGAAGATTTTTGGGAATTCCCCACAGTTTCAATGGGCCTTGGACCAATAAACGCGATTCATCTTGCAAGATTCAACAAATATATCACTTCTAGAGGCATTGCAGACAAAAGTGATTCTCACGTGTGGGCCTTTCTAGGTGATGGTGAATGTGACGAACCAGAGACTTTCGCTTCTTTACGTTTGGCCGCAAGAGAAAAATTAGACAATCTTACATTTGTCATCAATTGTAATCTTCAACGTTTAGACGGTCCCGTCAGAGGCAATGGAAAAATAATTCAAGAATTCGAGGCAGTTTTTAGAGGTGCGGGTTGGAATGTAATCAAAGTTATTTGGGGGAGTAAATGGGATCAACTTTTACAGAGTGACAAAACAGGGACTCTCTTACGTAAGATGGAAAGAACTCTGGATGGAGATTATCAAAGAATCACTATAGAATCTGGAGATGCAATAAGACAAAAATTCTTTGGCCCCGAAGATGAATTGAGTAAGCTAGTCGAACACCTTAGTGATGACGATCTTTTACGTATGAGGCGCGGTGGTCACGATTTGAAAAAGATTAATGCTGCTTACAAACTAGCTACTGAAACAAAAGGTGCTCCAACAGTTATATTGGCTAAAACCGTAAAAGGTTGGGCTTTAGGAAAAGGCTTTGAGGCGAGAAATAGTACACATCAGAAAAAGAAATTAGATATCTCAGATTTGAAACATCTAAGGGACGAATTACACTTAGAAATTCCCGATTCTGAATTAAAAAATATGCCATATTTTATGCCTCCAGAAAATAGTGAAGAATTAAAGTACATATCATCTAGAAGAAAAGAATTAGGAGGTTTTCTTCCAAAGAGAGTTACAGATTATTCACAGATACTTCTACCTAAGAGTAATTCATATGAGGAATTTTACGAAGGAACCACCACTCAAGTTTCTACTACCATGGCCTTCGTTCGATTATTACGAAATTTAATGAAAGATAAAAATATAGGTGATAGAATAGTTCCAATAATTCCAGATGAAGCTCGTACCTTTGGTATGGATGCTCTCTTTACAGAATTTAAAATATATAATTCAGAAGGGCAACAATACACTCCAGTTGATCAAGAATTATTACTTAGCTACAAAGAAGCCATTGATGGACAGATTCTAGAAGAAGGCATTAGTGAAGCAGGAGCTATGAGTAGTTTTACAGCAGCAGGCATGTCTTATTCTGTACACAGAGAGCCATTAATTCCATTTTATACATTTTATTCAATGTTCGGTTTCCAACGAGTTGGAGATTTAATTTGGTGTGCAGCGGATGCTCGTGCTAGAGGGTTTTTACTAGGTGCAACAGCCGGCCGAACTACATTAAACGGTGAAGGGTTACAACACCAAGACGGCCATAGTCTTCTCTTAGCTTCAACAGTCCCTTCCTGTTTAGCATATGACCCAGCCTTCGCCTATGAAACTGCAGTGATAGTGGAAGAAGGATTAAGACAAATGTATGAATTAAATAATGATAGAATTTACTATATCACACTGTATAATGAAAATTATGAAATGCCAGCCATGCCTAAAGATTCTAAGAAAGGAATCCTGAAAGGCCTTTATCTTTTCAAACCATCATCTAAAAAACATGCTAAAGCACGTCTCTTTGGTAGCGGTTCCATCATGAGGCAGGTTATCCAGGCGGCAGAAATCTTAGAAAAAGATTTTAAAATCCCAGTTGAAATATGGAGTGTACCTAGCTACGTTGGGCTGAGGAGAGAAGCTCTAGAATGCGAAGATTGGAATAGATTAAATCCTACAGAAAATCCAAAAACTCCTTACATCGTTAATACACTAGGTGAATCAGAAATTCCTACGATTGCTGCTTCAGATTATATGAAAGCAGTTCCAGAAATGATAGCTCGATGGGTTGATAATTATACAATTCTAGGCACTGACGGTTTCGGTATGAGTGACACACGGGAAAGTCTACGCCGACATTTTCAGATTGATTCAGAAAGCATAGTTGTAGCAACATTATCTTCTCTAAGTCGTAAAGGGGAAGTAGATCCAAAATTAGTAGAGAAAACAATAGTAAAATACAAACTTGATAGATCTAGACAAATCCACAGTTCGTAAGTAATCTCAATTCTTTACCAGGAACATCCTTTCTTTTCAATCCCTTCTTAAAGAGATTGAATACAGGATGACGATGTCGAAGTAATGTTACATTTATTTCCGCAATAACTGCGATTTTTGCAGAGAATAGATGCCCCCCTCTCGCTCTGTATTCATTATCTGAAATTGTTACATGACAATGTACAAAAGGTTCCGATATTCCATTTCCAGATGCATTAAGAAGTTCTTGAGGTTCAACTATCTCTTCTCTCTTGTATTTCGTACCATCATAAAATCCTAAATTAATGTTTTCAATACTCCCAATTCCCCCTGTAATCAGAAAATCACCATACTCCTTTGCAAACTCCGTTAATCCAGACATCAGTTCTTCTCCTTCTTCGAAAACTAAAAAAGCATTCTCTCGATTCACTAAACGTTTCATTTAGAAACCACCCATACCACCCATACCGCCGGGGGGCATATCTGGAGCAGCGCTCTGTTCAGGCTGCTTAGATGCTATAATATCATCAATTCTTAAAATCATATTAGATACTTCTGTAGCACTGCTTATTGCTTGTATTTTTACTCTCAAGGGCTCCACAACATTCTTCGTTTTCATATTCATCACCTTTCCACTACGTACATCCAAACCTGCATGCGTATTTTTCCCTTTTTTCGTGTGTGCCTTTCTTAATCCCATCAAAGTATCTATTACATCCAAACCTGCATTTTCTGCAAGAGTTTTTGGAACTATTTCGATAGCGTCAGCAAACGACTCAATTGCCATTTGTTCTCTACCTCCAATTCTAGGTGCAAATTTCCTTATTTTCAAAGCTATTTCTATTTCAATAGCTCCACCTCCCGTAACAACTTGCCCATCTTCTATTACGGAAGAAACTACACCTATTGCATCTTCTAAATTTCTATCTATTTCATCTATAACGTGCTCAGTTCCACCTCTTATCAATATAGATACAGATTTTGGATTATTACATTCTGTTACAAAAGTCATCTCATCATTTCCTATTTTTCTGGTCTCAACCAAACCAGCTATTCCTAAATCATCCTTAGAAAGGGATTCTATATTTGATACAACTCGTCCACCTGTCGCCTTTGCTAAAGCTTCCATGTCTGATTTCTTAGCTCTTCTTATGGCAGTTATACCGGCCTTCGCTAAGAAATGCTGTGCAAGATCATCTATTCCCTTTTGACAAATAAGTACATTTGCTTTAGTTCCAATAACAGTCTCTACCATTTTTTTTATACTTTCTTCTTCCTGACTCAGAAATGCCTGTATCTGTGTTGGATCTGTAATCTGTATTTTAGATTCAATTTCAGTTTTCTTTATTTCAAACGGTGCATCTACAAGGGCTATCTTCGGTTTGTTGACGCTACGGGGCATGTTGTTGTGAACAGGTTCTTTGTCTAGTATTATGCCTTCTATTAATTCAGTATCTCCAATATGACCTCCTTGTTTTTTCTGTATTTTAATATTCTTTCGTTCAACTACAGTTTTTTTCCCTCTTCCATCTGCGATAGCTCTAACTGCTTTAACAGTCAAACCTGCTAGAAATTCTCCATTCGCTTCTGATGATTTTCCAGTCATCGATGTTTTTGCTATCGATTTCAAAACTGCAGTTTCATTTCTTCTTACTACTCTTCCCATTTTCTTAAGTTGTTTCATTGCTTCATTCGAAGCCATTCGATACCCATTTGCAATTGCAGTTGCATGAACTCCACGATCTATCAATTCCTCTGCATTTTTCAACAACTCTCCAGCAAATATCACTGCAGTTGTTGTCCCATCTCCACACTCTGAATCTTGAGTTTTAGCCACTTCTACTATCATTTTAGCCGCAGGATGTTCTATTTCTATCTCTTTTAGAATTGTCACCCCATCATTTGTTATTACTACGTCTCCCATCGAATCAACAAGCATTTTATCCATTCCTTTCGGTCCTAAGGTGGATCTAACTGCCTCCGCAATTGCCGAAGCTGCAGCAATATTATTTTTCGTAGCTAAGCGTCCAGAATCTCGTTTTGTTCCATCCTTCAATATTACTACTGGTGTATTTCCTTGAATCATTATTATTTCTCCTGTATTGAGATTTAATACAACGAAGAACCTTGTTTTAAAATTATAGCTATTTTTCTATTTTTTTAGTATAAATAATTAAAAATTCCAATAGAAAGGACTGTAGATATGCCAATAGATACAAAATTAACGCCACCTTTTCCAATAATTCCACGATTTTCCAACGTTGCACCCAAAATTGAATCGATTTGACACCCTACAAACCCTAGAATAGCTGGTATTACTACAAAAATAATCTCAAATACTTCTGAAAAATTACCAAAATTAACAGCAAAGATAACAATTAGAGAAATAAATGTCATACAAATTGATGATAAAAGAGCTGAAACGGTACCAATAACTGTTATTCCTCCGTTTGTCCCAGGAGGTACACGTTTACTAGGTGAGGTGATAAGCACCGCATCTCCGCCCAACACACCTATTTCACTGGCAATAGTATCTGCAGCTGCAACAGCTAAAGACGTTGTAAAACCAATAATTGCTTCTTCTACTGTAATCATTTCAAAAAAGTACAGTATCGCTACTAGTGAAGGTATTGAACCATTAGAGATAACATTGGTTTCACTTCTAGTTCCTTCTATACCTTCCTGCACCCCTATGTACATTTTGTATCTAAATGCAAAACGGGTAGCCAGATAAGAACCAGCTACGAATATTAACAGTAATACGAACCAACTCCAATGAGCTAATGTACCTACAACAAAACAAATTACAAAAGATAGGAGCGCGCCTCCTAAATCTAATATTTTTTGTCTACTGGCAACTATGGCTATCATCATACTCGCTATAGCGACTACAGCAATTTCCGTAATACTTCCAAATTCTTGCATTTTTTATCCTTTTATGTAACTTTTCATAACGTCTTTTAATTCTTTTGTAAATTCACTCTTTATCTTTTTCATTTCTATTTCGTTATTCGCTTCTACAAACATTCTAATCACAGGTTGTGTATTTGAAGGTCTAAGTAAAACCCATCCATTTTCAAGCCAAATTTTTACACCATCAATAGTTTCAACTCTATATCCATTTTCAATAAATTTTCTTTCTAGCTCTTCATTGATTTTAAATTTTATTTCATCGGCACATTCAAATTTTATTTCTTCATATGGGTATTCTTTCATTTTCTCAACTATATCTGAAAGTTCCATATTACTTTTACACACAACTTCGGCTAGACTCAAACTCATAACGAATGGATCATCGAAGAAATATTCAGTAAGCGTCGGCGCAAAGAAATGTGCAGAACTTTCCATGGCAAATACTGCATTATGTTTTTTGAGTAGCTCACAAACAAATACATCACCCACTCTAATCCATATCACCTCTACACCATCTTCTTTCAATTCTTCTTCTACTATCTTAGAACACGGAACCCCAACCAATACTGGTCCTTCATCTTTCGTTAGAATGTTCTTAGCCATTATCAATCCAGATTTTTCCGTTTTGACAACACTTCCTTTATTATCTACGAAAACACATCTATCTGCATCACCATCAAACCCTATTCCAAAATCAAAGTTTCCATTTTCAATCATTTCAGATAATCCCTTTAGATTTTTAGCAGAAGGTTCAGAAGGTCTGTTTGGAAATCTTCCATCAGGTTCATTATTTATCGTCTTCACTTCAGCTCCCATTTTTTCAAATAATAACGATGCTACACCTGCTGCCGCACCATTTCCCGGATCAATGGCAATCTTCATTCCATTCATTTTTGAAAATTTAGGCAGAATAAATTCTTGATATTCTTCTAGGACCTTTTCTGATAAAACTCTATTAATTTCTCCAAATTCATTCCAAGATGGCATATGCATCTCTTCATCGAAAAAAATATCTTTAATTTCTATATTGCCTTCAGTATACCCAGTTCCATCTCCATGACGAAATCTTATGCCATTGTATTCTGCAGGATTATGACTGGCAGTGATGTATACTCCACCACAGAAATCCCCTTTCCATGTCCAATAATTTGCAACTGGAATTGGAACCAATCCAATCATTTCTACATCATATCCTGTAGACGCCAAGCCTGATGCAACAGCTCTTTCTAAATGAGGTGAACTCAATCTTATATCGCGTCCAATAGAAATACGACCATGAATATTATTACGATTTAAATAAGTTCCATAAGCCATACCAACCTTAACAGCAATTTCAGTTGTCAATTCTTGATTAGCGATACCTCTTATGTCATATGCACGGAATATTTCCGGACTGGCATTCATATCTTTGTTGACAGAAGTCTCTATTTTAACTTAATCGTTTCGCCATAGTATAGATTTTAATCCACGAGTTTCTCTGGTTTTATGGCCTTAACCGAATCTACTATGGTAAGTCTAGGAAAAAATGCTCCGGACTTTTATTTAGAAGGTACTGATTACAAAATGTACAGTTTAAAGGATTTTGAAAATAAACCGCTGGTAGTTATATTTACATGCAATCATTGTCCATATGCTCAAGCCATAGAATCGCGCTTAATTCATCTAGCTTCTGATTATCAAGATTCTGTATTTTTTGTTGCAATAAATTCTAACGATGTTGTCAATTATCCAGAAGATTCAATGGAAAATATGAGGAAAAGAGCAAAAGATAATCACTATCCATTCCCGTACTTACTCGATAAAACACAAGATATAGCTAGAAACTATGGTGCAGTTTGCACTCCAGATATCTTTCTTTTTAATTCTGAACAACATTTAGAATACAGGGGGCGTTTAGATGATAATTGGCAAAATGAAAATGAAGTCACTTCCGAGGATCTAAAATCTGCAATCGATTCTGTTTTAGCTTCTAAAATAGTAAACCCTACTCAACACCCTTCTATGGGTTGTAATATAAAATGGAAATAGTATATTATTCTATTTTCTTAATTTCATAAACTGAAAAGAAGTGTATGTCCGGATTCTTCTTTAACTTTTTAACACAATTACTACACATAGCCTGTATCAATCCTTGATTTTCATCCTTTTTCCATTTCAAATCACCTTGATAGCAATGAGATACTAAATATTCAGCTTCATCAGGTTCATTCAATTTGGTGGGGGTCAATCCATGAACATCAACACACATTCTACAATACATTGTCTTCTTTATTAGATTCTAATTGGGTTATTTACGTTTAATAACAAACCCTTAAATAAAAGAGCCATAGAGATAAGTTAGATGGCCAAAGAGAAGAAAACACAAGGTTTCCAATCAGCAGCTGGTTTGATAAGATATTTCGATGTCGAAGATTCCAAAGCTTTTACAATTTCTAAATGGGGGGTCTTCATGGCTGGTCTAGTTGCAATACTTGTAGTTGAATCTGCAAATGCCTGGGGCAGGGAAACTAGTGGCTATGTTTTATTAATCGGCCTTTTAACATTAATATTGATCGAATATCAGATATACAGAAGTAAATTTTACTGATTTTATTTTCTGAGAGGTAAACTATGGAATACATTCTGTTTCGGCCAGAATTGTTGAATAAAGTTATAGCTTTTTTAGATGAAAATATAACTGAACGTTATAGTCCCAAAATATTCACCAAAATTCACAATTTATGGCCGGAAGGCTTCATAATCGGTTTGATAAACAATGAAATAAAATCTCTAATTTGCGGGGCAATAGTTCCCTCTTCTAAAAAATTACGTATTCTATTGGTAGTAGTTTCTCCCGAATATCGTTTACAAGGTTATGGTAAAACACTTATGAACGAGCTAACAAATGTTGCCAGTTCTAAAGGTTGTAAAAGAATCTCTTTAGAGGTCAGAAATGATTCTAGAGCTATTTCCTTTTACAATAAATTACAATTTTCAAAAGTAGATTTTATTCCATGTTATTATCAAGATGGAACTGATGCAATAGTTATGGAAAAAGAGCTTTAGAGAGTCTGTTTAAAGCCATAAAGCTTATATACTGGCCTAATGCCGCGTTCTTCCCGCTATAAAAGGATTACGGAGAAACTATGGCAAAAAAATCAGACAATTCTAGTAACGATTCGCCAAAGAAACCTAAGAGAGGTTGGAATGAATCTGAGGCCAAACCAAAGAAAAATCAAGAGAATGTAGAAACAACATTGTCATGCCCAGAATGCTCTAGTCACCGTTTAAAGAGAGATTATAGTCACGCAGAAGTCATTTGTGGGGACTGTGGTCTTGTTTTAGAAGATAATATTGTAGATCAAGGTCCAGAATGGAGGGCTTTTGATATGCAGCAAGAAAACGCTTTAGCTAGAGGAGGTCCACCAATGTCTGCGACTTTACCAGATAAAGGTTTATCTACTGAAATATCTCCAACTAATAGGGATTATTACGGCCGAGCTATTTCCAATAAGAATCAATCTATGCTTTTCAGAATGAGAAAATGGCAAAGAAGGGCTAGAGCATCTAAATCCGCTGAAAGAAATATGGCAGTTGCAATGAGAGAAATGCAAGCCGTAGCTACTAATCTAAAACTTCCTAGAAGAATTCAAGAAGCCGCAGCATTTATCTACAGAAAAGCAATACAACAACAATCTCTAAGTGGTAGGGCAATTGAAATGGTTGCATGTGCTGCATTGTATGCTGCATGCAGACAAGAAGGTATCCCTAGAACATTAACTGAAATAAGTCGTCACAGCAGATATTCCAGAAAGGAAATTTCACGTACTTATCAAGTAATGGTAAAGGCCTTGAAAATGCATTCAATGCCACCTATGCCAGAAGATTATTTACCACGAATCTGTTCTAAATTGGAATTAACTCCTAAAGTTGAAACCGCTGCACGCGATCTGTTAAGAGCAGCACAGGATGTTCCGCTAACTAATTCTGTTCCGATTTCATTAGCTGCTGCAGCGATTTACATCGCTTCTATTATCAACAATGAAAGAAGAAAACAGAAAGATGTTGCAAAAGCTGCAGATTTAACTGAAGTTACTATCAGAAGTAGATACAAAGAAATGGCTAAGTTTTTGAATATAGATATTCACGTATAGTTCTTTTATCCTATTCGCTATCGAAGATTTGATGGGTAGTATAGATTACAGAAGGCGCTGGAGAGCAGTAAAGAGATTTTTATCTAATAATAATTACGATGCTTATTTAGTTTCTCGACCCGCAAATATTCGTTGGCTATCTGATAGTAATTCATCTCCAGGTTCGCCCCCGTCCGCAAGTTTAGCGTATGCGATTATACCAAAAAAAGGAAAACCGATAGGCCTGTCGTCAACATTAGAACAAGAACGAGTTAGAAAATTCAATGCAATTTCAAATCTCAAAATTTTTGGACCTTATGAAGACTTATCAAGAGATGCAATCTCGTCCGATATTGCATTAAAAAATCTTGCCAAAGAAAATGCCTGGTCTTCAATATGTTTCGATACACTTTCTACTAAATTCAGAGGAATAAAATCGAAACAAGTTGCAGAAATTGAAAAACTACGTATGGTCAAGGACCAAGAAGAATTAAAACGAATAAAAAGCTCCATTTCAGTATCTGACAAAGCTCAACGCTTTACTCGGCATCTCGTTGAATGTGGTGAAGGTTTAACCGAAAAGGAAGTGGCATCTGAAATTGATTACTTCATGAGAAGAAAAAATATACAAGAAAACTCCTTCGGCACTATTGTAGCTTCAGGTTATAATTCTGCATTTCCCCACCATAATAACTCTAATAAAAGATTAAAAAATGGCGAACCAGTTATTTGTGATTTCGGAGTATTTATGAACGGCTACTGTTCTGATATAACTCGGACATATTTCGTTGGAGGAGAAACAACCGATTACTGGAAAAAAAGATATAATGCCGTTCTTGAAGCTCAACAAAGATCATTCAACAGAGTTTCAAACGGACAATCGGGGCATGATGTCGATTCTGCTGGCAGAGATTATTTGAGAAAATTAGATTTTGCAAAATATTTTGTACACGGAACTGGTCATGGTTTCGGTTTAGAAATACATGAATCACCCTCTATGACATTCAAAAGTAAAGATATACTCCGTAAAAATATGACTATAACGATTGAACCGGGAATTTATATTCCCAAAAAAGGAGGAATTAGAATCGAAGATGATATTTTGGTCACCAAAGACCATGCAATCACTTTGACAAAAGCGGCACGAAATTTATTTTGAATGCCGTCTAATTAATGTTCTGTGAATATAGCACAATTAACTGCAAATAGGATTCTTGACAAAAAACCAAGAGATAGAAACGCTCTGCAAAAAATCAAATTACAAGTCGCCAAAGAATTACGTGCTGATGCCGTTCCCAAAAATAACGAAATAATACCATTTATCAATTCACAAAAAGAACCGGAACTAGCAAAACTTTTACGTGTTAAACCAATGAGAACAAGTGCAGGTGTTGCACCAGTCGCAGTAATGACTTCACCAGCTCCATGCCCACACGGTACCTGTACATTTTGTCCAGGAGGTCCTACAAATGATAGTCCTCAGTCATATACTGGATTTGAACCGGCAGCACGAAGGGGTCGCAGACATGATTACAACCCAGAGTCACAAGTACGAGCTCGATTAGAACAGTATAAAAGAAATGGACACCCAACAGACAAAGTCGAACTGATTGTTATGGGGGGAACGTTTACTTCCAGAACTTTGGATTATCAAGAAAATTTTATACACGGAATGTTCCGAGCTTTGAATAATAAAGAATCAATTAACACCGATCAGTATCTTTTAGATAATGCAAATTCTAATCATCGTTGTGTAGCTCTAACAATGGAAACTCGTCCGACAGAATGTAACGAATTTTCAGTTTTTCAAATGAGAAAAGCAGGCGCCACTAGGGTCGAAATCGGAGTACAATGTTTAACGGATTCAGTTCTGGATAAGATGAATCGTCAACAAAAAGTTACGGATGTAATAAATGCTACAAGATATCTCAAAGAAGCGGGGTTGAAAGTAGTTTATCATATGATGCCAGGTTTACCGGGTATGACTCCAGAAACTGATGTCCGAGATTTTGAACGCCTTTTCAATGACCCAGATTTTCAACCAGATATGTTGAAAATGTATCCAACATTATTGGTCAAGGGGTCACCTCTATCAAAAAATCCAGGCAATTACGTCCCTTATGATACTAACACAGCAGCTAAAGTAATAGCAGATTTCAAAGAACGAACTCCCCCTTATGTCAGGATTCAACGTATACAACGAGATATTCCTAAAAATCAAATAATTGATGGCGTTATGAATTCTAATCTCCGTCAATATGCTCGTCGTGAAATGAAAGAAAGGGGAACTAAATGTTTGTGTATAAATTGTCGTGAACTTTGGAGACGTTATATCGATCCTTCAGAAGCTGAATTAAAGGAAATTTCTTACTCTGCTAGTGGAGGGGAAGAAAAATTCCTTTCATTCGAAGTAGGTGACAAATTACTAGGATATCTAAGATTAAGATTAGACGAGAATGCTACTGTCAGGGAATTAAAAGTTACAGGTCAAGCCGCAGAAATAGGCAAGGTGGGCACCGGTGTACAACATATGGGCCTGGGTTCAAAACTTATGCAAATCGCAGAAGATTATGCATCTGATTATCCAAGTATACGCGTAACGCACGGCGCAGGTACTATGGAATATTATGAAAAATTAGGTTATCACTTAAAAGATTATTATATGGTTAAAGATTTTTAATATTCGTAAAATCCTTTACCTGTTTTTTTCCCAAGTTCTCCTCTCTTTACCATATCTTCTAACATCTTTGACGGTTTGTATTTTTCATCTTTAAATCCATCATACAAAGTATTCATGATGTGTAATACAGTATCTAAACCAATCAAATCTGCCAAAGCTAATGGTCCCATTGGGTGGTGCATCCCTAATTGCATTATTCCATCTATCGAAGTTTTAGATGCTACGCCCGTTTCTAAACATATTATCGCTTCATTTATCATTGGGCATAATATTCTATTAGATACAAATCCAGGATAATCATTTGCAGTCAAGGCAACTTTACCCATTTTTTCAGCTAATTTTACAGTTTTTTCAGTAGTTTCTTCACTGGTATCTTTTCCATTTATAATCTCTACTAATTTCATCAAAGGCACTGGATTCATGAAATGCATGCCAATTACTTTTTCAGGTCTTTCTGTATTCATTGCTATTTTACCTATGCTTATACTAGACGTATTACTGGCCAATATTGCATTCTTTTTACAAATTTTATCAAGTTTCTTAAAAATTTCAAATTTTATTTCTTCTATCTCAGGTACCGCTTCTATCACAATATCTGAATTAGCTGCATCCTCTAATCTTAGAGATGTTTTTATTTCTTCTAAAATGGTTTTTGCCTTATCTCTATCTATTCTTTCTTTTTCCACAAACTTTCTCAAACTTTTTTCTATAGTTTCCATTCCATTATCAATGAATTCCGATTTTACATCTATCATTAAAACATCTAATCCAGACATAGCTGCAACTTGGGCTATTCCTGCCCCCATCTGACCAGAACCTATCACTGTCAGTTTTTGTTTATCACTCATTTTTGTATAAGTCTAATATGATGGCTTTTTGAGCATGCATTCTATTTTCAGCTTGATCCCAAGCAGCTGAATGTTTACCATCTATTACTTCATCAGTAATTTCCATACCTCTATGTGCCGGTAAGCAATGCAACACTATACAATCATTAGATGCGACCTCTACTAATTTCTCATTAACTTGATATTTCATAAACGCTGCTTCTCTTTCTTCTTCTTCTTTCTCATCCCCCATAGAAACCCAAACATCAGTGTATATTACATCAGCATCAATGCAAGCTTCCAATGGGTCTTCAATAATTTTTACACTACCTCCAGTCTCTTCTGCAAGCATTGTTGCCTTATCTACTATTTCTTTCCACGGATGATAATTCTTTGGACAATTTGCTACAACATTCATACCTTGCATAGCCCCTCCTAACAATAACGAATGACATACATTGTTGCCATCTCCTACGTAGACCATTTTTAATCCTTTCAAATTAGTAAATCTTTCTTTGACTGTCATTAAATCAGCTACTATCTGACAAGGATGTTCTCTATTATCAAGTCCATTAATGACTGGGATTTCCGAATGCAGTGCCAACTCTTCAACATTTTTATAATCAAAAGCCCTATACATTATACAATCCAAATACCGACTTAAAACTCTCGCAGTGTCTGCAATAGTTTCTCCTCTTCCAATTTGTAAATCCTTCGGACTGAGAAACAAAGCATGTCCTCCTAATTGAGTCATTGCAACTTCAAAACTAACTCTCGTCCTAGTTGAGGATTTTTCAAAAATCATACCCAAAGAGCACGAATCCATACTATCTTTGTATTTAGATGGGTTAGTTTTGATGTCTATTGCAAAATCTATTATCTCTTCTAGACAATTCTTCATATCCATTATCGAAACTAAATGTCTAACCATCTATTCAATCTCTATCTATTCTTGGTGCTAGTAAGAATCGAACAGATCCTTGAGCACCAGTATTTTCATCCATAGCTAATTCCGCTTCTATTTTAACAGGGAGATCATTTCCCAGACTAATAGTCATTATTCTATCATTTTTAACAGAATTAATCATTAATGAAAAGTAATCCAATGAAAATAATGATGCAGTATCATTAGGCGCTTTCAATTCATCGAGTTGTGATCTGTTCATAGTTAAATCAACTCTATTTTGATTTTCTCCTTTACATACAAGTCTAAAAGATTCCTCATTTGCAGATAACTCTATGTGGTCTGAAACCATTTTTGAAGCTTTTAATCCGTGTGAAACTTCTTCTGCTTTAACTTTAACAACTGTTGGTAAATCTAAATTCGGAACTTTTGGATCTGCCATGCCAGTCATATCTAATAACGGCATAGCACGAATTAAATTTCCTATAGATATAATCAGACTATTCATTTCCATATTTCTTTCTATATCTATCATTTCTCCAGATTTGGCTACACCAATAACAGACTTAAATTTAGTAACATCAATGCCCAATTCAGCTTCTTCTGCTTCTAAATTGTTAAATGCACCACTATTCAAAGTCGTCTCAATCATTGCAACATGTGAAGGATCTACTGCTTTGATAGTAATCCCATTAGGACCTATCTTCATTTTAGCCTCATCAACGATAGGTGCTATAGTATCTATGAATTCCTTAATATTGTCTGAAACTATCTGTGCCTTAAACAATCTTACACCCTTGTCAAGATTAGAAGTCACATATATAACTGTATAAGCCCAAAGCATAATCCTAAATAGTAGCAATTCAGGTGAGGTCTGTCTCGTTTAGTCAGGAGTTATAAGTGGACAAAGAGCAATCATTTAAGAAGGGAACAACTACATTAGGGTTAGTTTGCAAAGACGGTGTCGTTATGGCAACAGATAAAAGAGCCACAATGGGTCATCTTATAGGTCATAAAAACACAAAAAAACTATTCAAAATATCTGACAGTATGGGGCTAACAATAGCAGGTTTAGTTGGAGATGCTCAAATGCTTTCTAGATGGCTATCTGCTGAAGTAAGTCTTTTCGAATTAAAAAGAGATCAAGATATGTCTATCAAAGCAGCCAGTATATTGTTGTCTAATATAATGAATGGTCGAAAACATATGCCATTCTGGGTCCAACTTTTAGTAGGGGGCGTTGACCGCGATGGAGGTCATATTTATTCTATAGATGCAGCAGGTGGGGCTATCCCTGATAATTTTAACACAACAGGGTCCGGTTCTCCTTTTGTATACGGTGTTTTAGAAGATCATTTTAAAGAAAATATGAGTCTTGAAGAAGGCACTACGCTAGCAGTTAGAGCTATGACTGCAGCAATGAAGAGGGATGCCGCGTCAGGCGATGGAATCTCTCTTTGCACCATTGATTCTAATGGATATCGCGATTTCAAAGAAGACGAAATAGAAGCTATCCAAACCAAATTAGCTGCATAATCTGCAGCTGCATTTGCCCAAAACGTGAGTACACATGTCAGTCGAAGATGTAATCAAAGAAGTTAAACAAGCAGCGAAGGAAATAATACCTTCTCATATCAATATATCTAAAATAGCTGTTGAGTCATCTAATGTTATTTTATACACTAAAGATACGGATTTTATTTCAGGTAATAACGACTCTGTTAGGTCTCTCGCACAAAAAGTTCGTAAAAGAATAATAGTTCGAGCAGATGCTAGTGCGAGAAAGCCAATTATAAGCTCCAAACCAAAAATATCCAAGATTATTCCAGAAGAAGCAGAAGTTCAAAATGTGACATTTGATGAAGTAAATGGCGATGTAATTATAGAGGCTATTAATCCAGGTAAAGCTATAGGTAAACAAGGTAGTGTTTTAAATGAAATAAGAAAAGAGATTGGATGGAATCCTGTTGTTATCAGACACCCTCCTATGAAATCTCAAAAATTAACTGAAACTCGAAAATTTTTATTAGAGCCCAAAACCGCTTCAAAAAGAAAAGACTTTTTGAAACAAGTAGGGAAAAAAGTTTTTAGAGATACTACAGAAGGAGAGCAATATGTCAGAATAACCGCTTTAGGCGGTTATAGAGAAGTAGGTCGTTCTTGTCATCTTCTTTCTACTAAAGATAGTAAAATTTTGATAGATTGCGGTGTTAATCCAGGAAACGACAAAGCACCAAGTCCGTTTCTTCAAGTACCTGAAGTTACACCTTTAGAAGGTATCGACGCAGTCGTTCTCACTCACGCACATTTAGATCATTCTGCATTACTTCCTATGTTATTTCTTTATGGTTACGACGGCCCGGTTTATTGTACACCACCTACTCGAGATTTGGCTATGATGCTTCAAATGGATTATATTAAAATTCAAAATGCAGAATCAAATCGTGCCCCTTACAGTAGTGAACATATCAGAACATCAATTACACATACTATTCCTATAAATTTTGGAGAAACTACAGACATAGCCCCTGATATCAAGTTAACTTTCCATAATTCTGGTCATATTCTCGGCTCCGCCAGTGCTCACTTCCATGTGGGCGATGGTCAACATAATGTAGTCTTTTCCGGAGATATCAAATATGAAAATACTTGGCTTTTCGATAAGGCAGTAAATAGATTTCCTAGAATGGAAACACTAGTTATGGAATCAACTTATGGTGGTTACAATGATTATCAACCTTCAAGAGAAGAAGGTATGAGGGGATTAACAGAGATTATCAAACGAACTGTTGCAAGAAAGGGGAAAATACTAATTCCAGTTTTTGCCGTTGGTAGATCTCAGGAAGTCATGCTAGTTCTTGAAAGGGCTTGTATGGAGGGCAAACTCGACAATATGCCAGTTTATCTAGACGGCATGATTTGGGAAGCGACCGCATTACATTCAGCATATCCTGAATATCTAAACAACAATCTTCGAAACAAAATTTATCAACAAAATGATAACCCCTTCAATTCCGAAATGTTTCATAAAATAGAATCTGTTGAAATGCGTCAAGAAGTATGTAATAGGGATGAACCGGTCATAGTTCTAGCAACTGCAGGTATGGTAAACGGCGGCCCGGTTTTAGAATATCTAAGGCATTGGGCTCCAGACAGTAACAATAGTATGGTTTTCGTCGGCTATCAGGCAGTTGGAACTTTAGGTCACAGGCTTCAACAGGGCGCACAAGAAATCTCCCTAAGTGATAGAGAAAAAGGAGGAACTGTACAAGTAAAAGTCAATATGAACATGGAAACCTGTGAAGGTTTCTCAGGTCACAGTGATAAAAGACAGTTGATGAGGTATCTCCGAACTATCAAGCCTCGTCCAAAACAAGTCATTTTGAATCATGGTGATGAAAAAAAATCATTACAATTGGCCAATGATATCAACAGAAAATTAAAAATGGAAGCTTTAGTACCTTATAATCTAGAAACATTAAGATTGCTCTAATTTAGGTGAGGTGGCAGAGCGGTAATGCGTGCGGCTGCAAACCGCATATACGGGAGTTCGAATCTCTCCCTCACCACCATTTTCTATTAATATTATTTTTTTATACTATTATTTTACTAAGTGTGTATGGGTGTTATTGATGAAGCAATGAATGCCGTGATTGCGATATACAAGATATATAGGGGCAAGAGGGAGAAAGAAGAATCAATGCTTTTTGTATATGGTGTAGCAATCGGAATACTCTTGATTATAGGTTTAGTTCTTTATCTCTACAATAGAGTAATTACATAGTTTCAGGAGCTTCTATTCCTAAAATTTCCAATCCTTCAAATAAAACTTTTTTTGTTGATATGACTAATTCTTTTCTAAACCATTCATATTCTGTTTCAACTACTGGACAATCTCTATAAAATTTATTAAAATTAGAAGAAAGTGTTTGTAAATAATATGGTATCTTATGAGGTTTCATTCTTTCAGTAGCTTCTGTCACAATAGATGGAAACTTCATTAAAGTTCTGATTAATTTTAATTCAGAAAGATGTAATTCTTTCGGTATTACTACTTCATTATTTTCCCGTTTTATTTTTTTAAGTATAGAAGCTGCTCTCGCATGCGAATACATAACAAATGGAGCAGAATCTCCTTCAAAATTCAAAGCTTCTTCCCATTTAAATTTAAAACCTTTATCACTCTGAATCCTAATTATATTGTATCTTATTGCACCAATTCCAATTTTTTCAGAAAGCTCTTCTAATGATTTGCCTACTATATCCTTTCTTCTTTTCTCTATTTCTCTTTTCGCTAGTAAAACTGCTTCATCCATCATTTCATCTAAGTAGACAACCCGCCCTGCTCTAGTGGACATTTTCCCACCAGGTAAACTTACAAATGAATAAAACATACTCTTCGGTACTGGTTGAGATATTTCTTGCAATGCAATAGTCAATAATTTGCCCTGTAGTTTATGATCTTCACCTAAGATATTGAGGGCTTCATCACATCTTTCAAATTTATTCATATGATAAGCAACATCTCGTGTCGTGTACAGACTTAATCCATTTTTACGAGTAAAAAAGAATTTTTGATTTCTACCAGCAATTCCCTTTTCTTCTAAATCTAAATATAATGCCCCTTCTTCTTCATTACATAACGAACTTTTCTGTAAGAGTGTGACTACTCTTTGAACGGCTCCTGAAGTTATCAATTCCGATTCATAGGTAAATATTTCAGGAGTAACTCCCAATCTGTCCAAACTTATTTTCATACCTTCTAATACTTTTTTGGATGCACCATTAACTCTTGTTAGGGATTCCTCAACTCCACCTTCACACTCTTCCATTAAATCATAAATCTCTTTTTTTGCTTTTTCATTTTCTTCTAAATCTGCCGTTCCTTTTTTGTAACATTCAACAAGTTGATAATCTATTTTCCCCCCTTCTTCATTTGGATGATTTTCTATACCATACGCCAAAGTACATGCCTGTCTTCCTATATCATTCACATAGTATTCCGTTTTTACTTGGTAACCAGAAAAATCAAATAATCTCGCCATCGTGTCTCCAATAATTGGATTTCTTGCTCTTCCAATATGCAAAGGTCCAGTTGCATTTGCAGATGTGTGCTCAATCAATATCTCCTTATTCTTTTTCTCTCCTCTTCCAAAATTTTCTGTACTTATCTCATCTAATATTTCTGGCATCAATTCAATCCAATTTATCGTTATATTGCAATAACCATTTACAGTTTCTATTTCTTTAATAGATGTCTCTTTCAATAAGTGTTCAGCTAATTCAGTAGCTATCTCTTCAGGGGCTTTCTTCATTTCTTTAGCTGCTGGAAAGCATATAACTGACAAATCACCTTCTGGAGGGTCACTGTTTATGGGCAATTCTGGCCAATTTAATTTAGATAATTCTTCAATTATTATTTCTTTTAGTTTAGAACGTGCCTTTTCTATTATGTCTGTCACAATCTATTATAAGGGGACCTCAAAAAAGCTTGATGGTCTATCCTATGTACGATTGCGTACTCGAACCTTGACTTTCCTTAGGTGCTTGTTCTCTCATTGATTTTACATATTCTTCTAATTTTTTAGCTTCTATTTTTAGAGGTTCTGGATCTAAATCTATCTGCAAAATCATATTATCTATAGCTTTGACAACACGTGCACCTGCACCAGCATCAGGCATACCTTCCTGACTAGCCGTCAATAATGAGATTACATCTATCCCATCTCGACTTCCTTCATTTAGTAATACCCCAGATATCCCACTCACAGTTCCATATTCAAAAGGTACAGTATCTTTATTTTCTGTTATCAGTTCTCTTGATGAATCTGTAGATGCTATCGCATATACATCGGGTTCTTCTTCTTTTTCACTCTTTTCTGTCGTTCTAAATCCTTCTACAGATATTATACGTGCACATTTCTGTTTTTTAACCCAATTAAGCATTGTGGATGCCATCGGTCTAATTAATTTTTCTTGAGGTGAAAATTCACTAACAAATACAACTATCTGATCGCATATATCTCCTTTACAAACTTGTTGACCTGCATATATTCTAACAGGACTCATAGGAACTCCGCGATGTACTACAGTTAGTGGGGGGAAGTGCCGACTTCTCATCACACCTATCTGTTCTAATTTGAGTGTATTAATCAAATAGTTTGCAGTGATACTACCAACTAGCCCAACACCAGGAAATCCATCAATAACTGTTGCACCTTCTAAATTTTCTTGTTTTAAATCAATAATACTAACATCTTCTTTTTTGTATCCAAAATTCTCACTCACATTAGATTCTGTATCTTCTTTATCAGTCATCCGATCCTCATACTAAATCATCATCTAATTCATCGTCATCATCATCTAATTCATCATCATCTAATTCATCTTCATCGATTTCTTCATCCATCTCTTCATCTTTATTATCGATATCTTCGTCAGACGTAGATGCTTTCTCTCTAATAGTCTTTCTTTTCAATTTCAATTCAGACCATAAGGTATAGTCTTCAATTCCATTTACTTTCGCATATCTTCGAGCATCCGTAATCGTTCTAAATCTCTTTATGACAACATCACCCTCTTCTGGGTTAGAAGACATCATCATGTATGGTTTTTTGCGAATAAAATCTCCCATAAGTAATTGGAGCGCTTTATCGACATCATTGCTTGCTGGCATATGCGTTCACTCCGGTCTACCTCGACCGGTATTTAAATAATTGTGTAACAGGTTCCAACACAATATTTTTTTATGCTTCGCTTATTAGTTAAAAGTGAGTGATGCCACATCATTAGTCTTGAGAGGCGTATCTGAATGCGTGACAGAATCTGATTTAACTGAGTTATTAAAGAAAAAAAGAACACTTCATGCATACATAGGATATGAACCATCTGGATTATTGCATGCAGGTTCTTTAGTCCCTATGCTAAAGGTTAGAGATCTAATCGAAGCAGGGTTCGAAGTAACTGTTCTTCTTGCAGATTGGCACGGTTATATCAATGA
>DAHL01000038.1 GCA_002509225.1 Euryarchaeota archaeon UBA102
GATATAGAAATTTCAATAGGAGATACTATAATCTTTCAATGGAATTCAACAGATACTCACAATGTAGCTCAAATAGAGAATGAGGGGGATGATAATCGCTTAGAAAGTGGCTTCTACTCTGGAGAACCAATTTCAGGATCTCTCAATTGGACCTTACCTCAAGAATATACCAATTCAGACATTACATTGTTTTACATTTGTGAGCCGCACTATTCTATGGATTCTATGAGAGGAAAAATCATAGTCGGTGAAGGTTCTTCCGAACCGATAGAGGATTCCTCTACTACAATCCCCACTCTTCCTATTTTGAGTATTTTGAGTATATTGGGTTTAGTTTCCCACTTTAGACGGCATCACTCAAATTGATTTAAGCCCCAATCATTACCATCTCAATGGTAGACTTACGCAATGATGCAGAGACAATATTCAATTCTGCAATTTCTTCCGCTATGCCTTCATCGTTGCTGAACAAAAAAATTCAAAGAATAGATGATTGCTTAATTATCAACAATAAAAAATATCATCTTAATGGAAATGTTAAAGTCGTAGCATTCGGCAAGGCATCAGTAGATTTTAGTAAATCAATCGAATCTCTTATTGGAGATCATATATCTGAAGGAATTTCTAGCGTTCCTAAAGGAATTTTAAACCATTTTAACTATTCTAATGAAAAAATAATTATCAGAGAAGGTGCAGACGGCAACCTACCGGATAAAAGCTCAGAAAAAACCACTAAGCTAATCTGCCAAATGATGAAAAATTCAGGTAAAGATGACATTGTTTTAGTTTTAATTTCAGGTGGCGGTTCTTCGCTTTTATCAATGCCAGCAGAAGGAATCTCATCTTCTGATAAACTCAAAACAATTAATCTAATCAGTCAAAGTGGCGGAGACATTATTCAGTTGAACACAGTCAGAAAGCACATATCCTCTGTCAAAGGAGGGCAACTTTCACATCTCGCTTCACCAGCCACCGTTTTGTCTTTAGTTATATCTGATGTTTTGGATAATAGTTTAGATGTTATCGCTTCAGGTCCTACTGTTCAAGATTATTCTACTTTCGGAGATGCACTCAAAGTAATACACGATTTATCTCTTGAAAATAAAATTCCGGATTCAGTTATGAATCGCCTCATTCAAGGTTCCTTGGGCGAATTAGAAGAAACTCCAAAATCTTGTGATAACGCAGACACATTTATCTTAGGTTCAAATCAAGATGCACTAGATTCAGCCAAGAAGCAAGCCGAATCATTGGGATATGATGTGGTTATTCATTCCTCTAATGTTTCGGGTCTGGCCCGAGACGTTGGTCTTGAATATGCAGATTTAGCTAAAATGAAGATAAGAGAAGAAATTCAAAAAAAGGTGTGTATTTTAGGATCAGGAGAGACAACAGTCGTTGTCAAAGGTAAAGGATTAGGCGGGCGTAGTCAGGAGCTTAGTTTAGCCGCCGCTTCAGAACTTCAAGGTTTGAAAAATGTATTACTACTAAGCGCAGGCTCTGATGGTCAAGACGGCCCCACTGATGCTGCCGGCGCATTTGCTGACGGCTGTACAATAGAAAGAGCGGAATCGTTGGGTTTAGATTTTAAGAACTATTTAGAAGCCAACGATTCTTATAATTTCTTCGAGAAATTGGATGATATCTTCTCTCCAGGTCTAACTGGTACTAATATTACGGACCTGCAAATTTTACTTATAACCCCCTGATGAGAGGTTCAAGCATGAAAGTTTTCGTAACAAGACTTTTGCCAGATACGGTAATGGGTAGATTGGAACTTTCCAAAGAGATTTCCGAACTCCGTGTTAACAGGGAAGATCGCCCATTGACTAGAAAAGAATTAGAAGACGGCATTGGGTGGTGTGATATCATTTTATCACAATTAGTAGACACGATAGATTCTTCTTTAATGAATATTAATCCAGATTTAAAATTAATAGCAAATTACGCCGTTGGATTCAACAATATAGATGTTGCAGCAGCTACTGAAAAAAAAATCCCAGTAACTAATACTCCGGGAGTCTTAACTGAAACAACTGCAGATTTAACTTGGGCACTTTTGATGGGCATTTCTCGCAGAATAGTGGAAGCAGACAATTTCATGCGTTCTGGAAAATATGAAGCTTGGTCACCAACATTACTAATGGGCTCAGACGTTCATAGCAAAACATTAGGAATTATCGGGTTCGGAAGAATAGGATTCGCTCTGGCAAAAAGAGCACAGGGATTCGGAATGAATATTCTTTACAGCGATGTCGAAGAAAAATCCTTCGCCTCAGAAGTCAATGCAACATATATGGACATGTATTCTCTTCTTAAACAATCAGATTTCGTTTCTTTACATCCTTTCTACGATGAAAAATCTCACCATCTAATAAGTGAACGCGAATTGAAAGTCATGAAGCCAACTTCTTATCTAATAAATGTTAGCAGAGGTCCTGTAATAGATGAAAAAGCATTAGTCAACGCTTTATCAAATGACGAAATTGCTGGAGCTGCACTTGATGTTTTTGAAAATGAACCCGATATGGAACCCGGACTTACAGATTTGGATAATGTAATTATCGTTCCACATATAGGTAGTGCAACTCTAGATACTAGAACTGCAATGGGCAATATAGCGGTTGAAAATATATTAGCAAAAATCAACAATTCCGATTTA
>DAHL01000017.1 GCA_002509225.1 Euryarchaeota archaeon UBA102
ATTACTGGAATTATTTTAGCATCTATTCCATTAGACTTAGCCCTGCATGATACTTATTTCGTAGTAGCGCACTTTCACTACGTAATAATTGGAGGAATATTATTTGGATTCTACTCTGGAGTATATTATTGGTATCCGAAAGTCACGGGTAGATTAATGAATGAAAAACTAGGAGTGGCGCATTTTGTAACTTCCATGATATTCTTTAATCTTGCATTTTACCCAATGCACAATATAGGTTTGATGGGGATGCCTAGAAGATACTCTACATACAGCGAAAGTTTAGGAATAGAAGAATTGAATTATTATGTCAGTATATTTGCAATTCTATTTGGTTTGAGTCAACTTTTCATAGTGGCCAATATGATTTATTCATACAGAAAAGGAGAAGAGGCGGGAGACAATCCATGGAATGGTTGGAGTTTGGAATGGGTAACTTCCTCACCACCACCTCATAATAGTTTTACAGAAATCCCTACTTTGGAGGTCAAAGAAGATGAGTGAAGAACATATCCACACATCGGCCCCGTTTGTTGCGAGTATGGGGTGTATGTTTATGATGATAGGATTAGCATTAGCAACAAATGGTTATCCTTCATTTTGGTTTGTTTGTTTAGCAGGTGTTGCGATATTAGTAGCTGGATTTATTTCATGGTTATCTGAATATTCGCCACAATATGAAGAAGTTGATGTTGAAATGTATCATTCATATTGGGATACAATACCTATACGAAAATTTGGTACGTGGCTATTTCTACTTAGTGAAATGATGGTCTTTGGAACTCTATTGAGCACATACCTTAGATATCGTGCAGCTGCAGGAGAAGATTGGGCGCCTGCTGCAGATTTGATAAGAGAACACCTAATATTTGGTGTAATCAACACATTTGCCCTACTCTTGAGTAGTTTGACTGTGGTTCTGGCATTGTATGCTACAAAAAGAGGAGATACAAAGCGAGCAACCCGTTATCTGATATGTACTCTTATTTTGGGTACACTTTTCATAGTTCTTAAACTGTACGAATGGTTTGAAATGATGCACCATGACTTTTCACATATAGATCCAAGATATGAACATGGTTTCTGGGTAGACACTAGTATGGAAGGCTCTACATTCTATCTAACTACTGGGACTCATGGTGCGCACGTATTTGTTGGTCTTATTGCATTGTGTTATTTGATATATAAATCGAATAAAGGAGGATATACAGAAGAATATCACGACACCTTAGAGTACTTTGGACTCTATTGGCACTATGTCGATATAGTGTGGGTGTTCGTTTTCCCATTCTTCTATCTATATTGATAAATATGAATGAAGAAGAGATTGAGAAGGAAGAGATTGAGGAAACTACCGAGCCAGTAGAAGAAGAACATCACGAAGAACATGGAGTGCCTCTCTTTATCAGAGTATTCGCTTGGCTTGTGTTTTATACATTAATAGAAGTTGGAGCCATACTACAAGAATTCTCATTTTGGACAACCATGGCAATATTGTTCGGTATAGCCTTCATCAAAGTTTGGTATATTGCGGCATACTTTATGCATCTGAGATGGGATCCCCCGTTAGCTAAGCACACCAGTGTAGTTCCAGTTCTGTTCTTAGCCATTATGTTTTTGGGTATTGGACTTACCAATCCAGGTGCAGTTGACGATTTCAGAACGCTATGTGGTTTCTAAAGAATATAAAAATAGAAACCTAAAATTGATATTGTAAAATAAGGAACTAACGAAGCTGCGCCCTCGTAGTTTTTACTTATTCTTTGGCCAAACATCAGGATGCAAAGGGAAAATGAGCAAAACATAGTGCCGAGTAGGCCGACTGAATGGCCGTCTCTAAACAATATCCATAAAATTCCTAATGCAGACAACCCACCTCCCAATATTTCTAAAATAGTTACTACAAACAGGCCGACATGTAAACTGCTTGCTAACGGTGTGTTTTCAAATTGTTTAGACATCCAATCGAGTTCGGAATTCCAATTTAGAATTTTATCTATGCCTGATTGAAGAAAAATAGTTGCCAGAAAAGCGGAAATTGTCATTCGTAAAATATCTAAATAAAGAAAGTTTTTATCAAAAAATATTAAGCCGTCTGAGAGAAATTCTAATGAAGCCATGAAAGCAAATAAAAAAAGAGATACTTAACTATTCTTGAAGTATGATTTCAATATCGTGAACAAGATAGGTTGGAGACCAATCAATGCCTGTAAAGAGTGATCTTTTCCTTAAATCTTTATCTAAAATAAAAACAGCAGGGTTGTGTAAGACGTTGTAATTTGTGTTGTTGTTTGAATCGGAATTTTGAGGTACGACCCAGATGCCGAAATCATCCCAGACTGGCTTTAGAGAAGTCCAATTACCAGTAAGGTGTGGCCAAGTAATGTTATTTTGTGAAGTAAAATTAGTGAGTGCGGATGGTGTATCTCTAAATGGATCGACAGAGATGGAAATAATAGATACGTTAGCTTCTAAATCTGGACCCAAAGACGTGCTCAGATTTTTGAGTAAATGAGTTGTTGGAAGACAAGTATCACTACAGTGGGTAAAAATGAATGACACGACCAAAATATTACCTTCGAAGGAAGTGAAATTAATTGATTCATTGTGTTGATTGGTTAACTGAAAATTTGGAGTTGGGGCTGGTGGACTTAATTCAGTACCCCAAAAGCCAGAATCTTGACTTTCATCCAAACAGCCAGATGATATAATCGAGAATGTAATGAGAAAAATAGAAAAACTAGATGCCTTCACAAATGGTCAAATCGGTAGTAGTAAAAATGAATTTGCTAATTTAGAGTGGGCGCTATGCTTTTGTGTTCTTTCTACATTGGGGTTTTGATACAATGCATGAAGAGTATGCTGATGTGGGAGAAGGTGTAAGTGAAGATACTAATGAAGCTAATTCAGCAGTTAGAATAGAAGGGGGTAATGTGTTTGTAGAATTGGATCCCGATCACCCTGGATTCAAAGATAAAGAATATCGTGAACGAAGAAATGAAATTGCTAAGATTGCAATTGAATGGAACGAAATGTCTATGCAGGAAAGAAGAACTATGAAAATTCCTGAGGCCCCATATAGTGAAGCTGAACATGACGTGTGGAAAGCGATAATGGAACGTATGGAACCTGCTCAAGAAAAATATGCGTGTAAAGAATATTTAGAATATGCACGTAAACTTAAACTTCCGAAAGATAGAATACCGCAACTTCAAGAAGTTAGTGAAAAATTAGAAGATATTACCGGCTTTAGACAAGAGCCAGTTGGTGGGTTAGTTCATCCTAAAACATTTCATACTGCACTAGCGAATAAAGTATTTTTATCTACTCAATACATAAGACATTCATCGAATCCATTTTACACGCCCGAACCTGATGTTGTACATGAATTAGTAGGGCACACTGCAATGCTAGCGGTTGAAAAATGGGCTGAATTGAATATGCTCTTTGGAAAAGCAGATATGCGCACAGAAAGTGAAGAGGCGATTAAGAGATTGGGGACGGTGTATTGGTTTACAATGGAATTTGGAGTTTGCAGAGAGGGCGATGATGTCAAAGCAGTGGGACCGGGGTTACTATCTTCATATGGTGAAATGGAACACGCTTGCACAGGTGGGGCTTATTGTGGTAAAGAAGATGCTTGTGTATGTGATCCACATGTGGAATATCGTAAATATAATTTCGAAGAAATGGAAACTCGACCATATGATGTAACGAAATACCAGCCCATATTATATTTAGCAGATTCATTTGAAAAGATGTATGAAGATATTTCAGAATTTGTTACTAAATGGGGAACGGATGAAGATCCTAGAAAAGAAATACATCAATAAAATAAGAGTTGGAATAGTAATTCTTGCTCTTACATTATACATACCATCTTCTAGTCTAGCAGAGCCGAGTCCTATGCGGTATGAATACCATGGCGATCCAATTATTTCTATCAATATGACCTACAATTCAGGACCGGGTGGTGGAGATTCATTTGAAGGGGAAATAATTTTAGAATTGTTTATACAATGGGCACCAACAACTGTTAATAATTTTATAGAATTGATAAATCAATCTTTTTTTGATGGGATATTTTATCATAGAGTAATAGATGATTTTGTAATACAGAGTGGAGATGATAGTTGTGTAGAAGTGGGGGCATATCCTGTAACAAATCCAGATTGTGGTGAAGGGGGGTCTGAACAAAATATACCTTTTGAATCGCATGAAAATCTAACACATATAGATGGAGCAATCGGTATGGCACGAGGAGTAGAAGCCGATTCGGCAACTAGTCAATTCTATATTTGCGATGGACCTCAACATGGACTTGATAATGGAAATCGGACTTTGGAGGATGATCCTGGATATGCAGTCTTTGGTGTTGTACGAGAAGGGATGGAATTGGTACAAATGGCAGCAGCAGTACCAACTACTAATGATCCGGATGGAGATGGAAGTGCACCAAGAGCTAGTGGTGGCCCAGATAGACCGTTGTATGAAGTTCACATAAATTCAATAACGATAATTGGCTTTGTTGGAGATAATATAACTGTAGAAATAGAGGATGAGAAACCGATATCAGCTATATTTATTTTACAGATTACGACGATATCGATTGTCACGTGTATAGCAATATGCGTGCTTCTAAACAAATGGTTTGGAATTAATATAATGCACTATATTATGTATAAGTAAGATGTTAGAATACCTAATCAAAGCTAATGTGTTGGGAATGATTTTATTTTTTATTCCAGCGTTTTATATATTTATTAGAATTAATGCTCCGATAGAAAATGAATTAATTGAAAGAAAATTATACTTGGCCTGTGGTGCAGGAGCTATATTTGGATCTATAGCAGAAGCGATGATTTTAGCAGGGGGGTTGAAAACTAATAGTGAAGAAATTGGTTTTAGTTCTCTAATTTTTGTAACGCCATTGATAACAATGACATTACTATATTTGAGTGTTAATTTCAAAACATTTAGAGAAGATAACTATGCAGGATATTATGCTGCAGGTGTAGGATTATTCTATGGAGCATCAAAAGAATTTTGGAATCTATGGGTATTGGAAACCAACATAGATGGATTGAGTATTGGAGATAACCTAGTTGATCTTTTGATGGGGACCTCGTTTGTAATTCTAATGGGTGGATGTGGACTGTGGATGGGAGAGGCTTGTAGGATTGAAAAAAATAAACTCAGAATGTTTGGAAGATTGACAATGCTTTGTATGTTTATGAATTTCTTATTAGTTAGCTCTATCGAAATGACGTCTATGTTGGTTGATTACGCAGCTATAGTAACTGTAGCCATAGTAGGGGTTTCTCTATTATATAGAGGTCAAGTAAATTTACAAAAAATTAAGAGATAGTTAAATCTTTGACATTGTAAGTCTCGGAGTTTTTATCGATATATTCTATTAAGTCTGAAACGTGTGGAGATTCCAATAGTATTTCTCCAGTATCGTGATCTACAATCCTAAAAGGCATTCTTACAGACAGACGACATGTGAATATATAGTTTGCGTGAAATTTAGACGAAAGCATTAATTTACTAGCCTCGTTTAGGTGACGTGAAAGTCTACATTGATACAGTTAAGGAAGTTTTAGAAAGGGGAGTTAGAAAGGAAAATAGAACGGGAGTAGATACTATTTCTGCATTCAATATAAATTACACAATAGACATGGATAATGGATTTCCATTATTAACAACTAAGGAGATATCTTGGAAAAATATAGTTGTTGAAAATCTATGGTTTTTGTCTGGGGATCGAAACATAAGATTGTTACAAAAACACGGATGTAAATTTTGGGATCCGTGGGCAGATGAAGAGGGTTATGTGCCGAGTGCGTATGGAAATTTTTGGAGACAATATCCTGTACATGATAATGGTGAAGTTTCTTTCAATGATCAAATAAAATACGTATTAGAGCAATTGAAAACGAATCCTATGAGTAGGCGGATGGTAGTTAGTGCGTGGGCTCCCGGTAATGCTCAAACAAGTGCCCTTCCTCCGTGTCATTTATTGTTCATATTCAATGTTCAAAAAGATGTGAATGGAGAATCACGACTATGCGTTCATCTGACTCAGCGAAGTTGCGATGTGGCGTTGGGCGTACCTTACAACATTGCAGGATATTCATTTCTTTTACATCTTTTTTCAAAGTTGACTGGAATAAAGCCTGGAACGTTTGGACATACATTGGTTGATGCTCACATATACACATCTAAACCTGATGGTAGTATGGCAGAATATGATCACATAGTTGGGCTTAAAGAACAGATAAAGCGTATTCCGAAAAAATTACCAACACTAAAAATAGATGATGAGATAAAAACATTAGAAGATGTAATGGAGCTTCTGGAAGCAGATACAGACACGCTATTATCTAAATTTAAATTAGAGAATTATAAACCTGAACCAGGAATAAAATTCAAGGTTGCTGTATAATGAAAGGAATAATTGTAGCAGTTAATCCGAATAGAGTAATAGGGTGTATGGGAGATATACCGTGGCATTATTCAGAAGATTTGAAGAGATTTAAGAAATTGACAGTGGGCAATACTGTGATAATGGGAAGAAAAACGTGGGAATCTTTGCCAATAAAACCACTTCCTGAAAGAAGAAATATTGTGATTACAAGTCAACAAATAGAGGGAGTTGAATGTTTCAAAGAGATAAAGAAAGCGTTAGCGAAATCTGAAGGTGATGTTTGGTTTATAGGTGGTGCAGGAATATATGAAGAAGCGTTGGAATATGCAGATAAAATAGACATGACCTTGGTGCCTGATTTAGTTGATGAGGATGGGTGCGTATATTTTCCAAAAATACCAGAAGATGAATGGGAAGAGATAATGTCTAAAGAAAATGAAGATAATTCGAAATTGATACAGAAAATATTTGTTAGGATTATTTAGTTTTTTCTGGTTTTTTTCTCTTTGTTAAATCGATTAAATCTAATATATTGTTTTGCATTTCGGGCATATAATGGAACAGTGCAACTGCTAAGAAAATTAGAGCGAAAAGACTGCCTCCTTTTCCTATTAAAGAATGAGCATAATAGAAAGTGTCATCTCCCCAGACGTGTGAATATGTTAAATAAATTATAGAGGCATTTCGAACGAGATTTAGAAAATATATTACGGGTACTGTAGCGAGAAACGCATAGACGCGCCGTTTAAAATCTGCTTTTGTACAAAGAACTCCGCCTACAAAAATAATCATAGATTGTAAGGCTGTACAGGCTAGAATTATATTGACGCTTGGGGCCATTGGATCTTTCCAATCTGCAGTAACACCTACTGTAACTTCTTGGTAAGAAGAACCTGGACGGTACCATGTAGAACCTGTACCATAATCTATAGGATGTAAAGTTACACCATGATTAAAAATATCTAAAAGAAAAACAGAATGGTGTGCGACAATATTGATGAACCATCCTGCCAATAGAGGAACTCTTTCTACGAAAAAATAGATTCCGCCTGCAATAACAGTCATTGCGCCAAGCCACGCTAAAGCAGGGTATGGTGTTTTCCAAACAATATTTAGATATTCGTGATAAGCGAGATAGCAGAAAAATGGCAAACCTAAGAAACAAAGAAATGCATTTACTGGATCTCGGATTTCCATATAATGTTCTATTTGTAAAAACCAAAAACCGCCCATGAAAAGCCAGCCTACTATGTTCAATTCGTAGCCAGCTTTTTGCGATAATGAAAAATTAGAAAATGTGATATTTTTTGAAGATATTAAATTACCTAATGCCAATAAAATCAAAGAGCCTATTGCGAAGGCTTCTGCAACAATTTCTAATTTCATGATAAATCGCCCTCTGAATTGGTCCACTCTATTGCAGCTTGATAAGCTTCTGGGCTACCGATATCGAACCAAGAGTCAGTGTAAACTAGACCATCTACATGTGAATGTATACAATGATACGCCATAAACGCCCCCATGCTGTCCTTTTCGAAGTCGAGACCTAAATAATTAATTAAAGATTCTTGACCCGACTCTGAAAGAAGCCAAAGGGCTGTGGAGGCGAGAGTACTAGAAGGAGATGTTGGTTTTTCTGTTAAATTTGTGATTTTAAAACCATCTAAAGTTACAATTCCATAAAGCTTAGCAAGAGAAAGGTCTTGAACATCATACAACGCGAGTGTGTCGTTTTGATGTTTTTCAAAATGTTTTACCATCTTACTTAAATCGAAATCCGAAACGTTGTCACCGCCTACAACAAAGAGAGGTCCTTTGGATTTTCTATTTACAACAATGTCCCCAATTGAGCTCAACGCCCCCCTCTTTTCAGATTCAGCTAAAGCTTCTTCTTCTATCAATTCTAAACTAAGTGGACCAGTATAATTTTTTATAAAATCTTCAAAATATTTGACAAATTTACTATTAGTTGAGATAAAAGTGTGAATTGGATTTAATGGTTCGATAGATTTCAAAACATAATCTATAATCGTTTTATTACCTAAAGGTAAAAGTTGTTTTGGTATATCTTTAGTTAGAGAGCCCATTCGCGTTGCAAAACCGCCAGCTAAAATGATGACGTCCATCTTACAAATCTATTTTTCCACCAGTAAGAAGCATACCTAATGTTTCTTCAGCTATCTTGTCTAATTTTTTCTGATTGTGTAGTTTATTTTCGATTTCTTTACTATGATCTTTCAAAACTTTTCTTGCCTTCTTTCGCTCTAAGAAGGCTTCGTGGCGTTTACCTTTCAATTTTTGACGCATTTCAACAGCTCTTTTGTGTTGGTGATCGGCCCTTTGTCTAATTTTTAAAAATTCATGATGTTTTTTATCTGCTTCAGTTGACAGATGTGTTGCTTCAGTAATCAAATCTTTCATAGAATTGTACAATTTTTGGTTTTCTTTTGCTAATTTGATAACTTCCTTGTGGTGTTTATCTGCTTGTTTAAATTCAGCATCTATTTTTTCATCTATTTCGCTAATTTCAGCATAAAGAGTTTCTTCTTTTGTAAGCGTTATTTGCGCTTCGCCTAAACTTCTTCTAAGTATTGAAATTTTTTCGACGAGGACCCGTTCTTTTGAAATTTCCATCTCTGTTGTCTCTAATCTATTTTCTAAATTAATTATTTCATTCATTAAGTGTTGAACTGTGTCTCTTGGTGAAGTCTTTTCGTTACTTTTATCTTTATTTCGAGATTGCTTTAATGCGATTAATTGTTTAGCTTTGTCCTGTGATGTAGTTTTTTTCTGAATGAATTTCTTTTTTTGAGTGACGTTTTCACGCATCTGATCTCTTAATTTGAGAATATCCGCCGTCATTTTTGATCTTTGTTTATTTAGTGAATCTCTTTCATCTCGTGCTTGTCTACCTTTTTCATTATATTCATCTCTTTTAGTTATAAATCCTTGAAATTTTAACTCTGCTTTTTGAGTTTCGGATTTCTCTTTCGATGGTTTTTTCTGAGGCATTTCTCAACTCCGCTATTTGTAGAATCGATACGTCATCGGCTTCTGATTCGGATTTTTTACCTTGTACGACAATATAAAGATAATGTTTTGGAATTCAGAAGGTATCAAAGGGGTCAACGACCGATTTTATTGAGTCGAAAGTAGAGCCTACATCTAATTTCAAGGGCTCCCCTATAAATTTTTCAGCGAGTGTGATATATTTTTCGGCTACGTCGATACGTACTTTATCTGTAAGTTTTGGCGCATCGCCATCTCCTGTAAAACCTTGATTAGCTAGCCATTCACGTAGAAATTCTTTATCCAACTTAATTGGTTCTTTTCCTTGTTCAAAGCGATCTTGATAGCTCTCTGCAATCCAATAACGACTGGAATCTGGAGTATTAACTTCATCCATCAACATAATTTTTCCATCATAAATACCGAATTCGTACTTAGTGTCTACAAAAATCATTCCTTTTTCTGCAGCGCGTTCTACACCTCTGTTATAGAGTCTCATAGAATAATTGGCTAAAAGTTCATACAGATCAGGATCTATAATTTCACGCTTGAATAATTCATCTGGTGAAACAGATTCATCGTGTGCACCTTGTTCTGCCTTGGTAGAAGGTGTGATTATAGGCTCATCAAACGCCTGATTTTTTATCATTCCGTCAGGAAGTTCATTACCGCAAAAATTTCGGTCGCCTTTGTCGTATGCAGACCATGCAGATGTTGAGGTAACGCCTGTTAGATAACCTCTAACGACCATTTCGACAGGTATTGGATCACATTTGCGAACTTCCCATACATTTGGATGTGGCCTTGATTTTACGTGATTAGCAATAATGTCTGCCGTTTCTCCGAACCACCAATTAGCGATTTCAACTAGACATTGCCCTTTGAAAGGGATTGTGCCTAAGACTCTATCAAATGCAGATATTCTATCTGAAGTAACCATCATTATAGTATTATCTTCACGAATATAATTGTCTCTAACTTTGCCTGTATAAAGTTCTCCTTGATTTTGAAAATTGGTACTTTCTAAAGTATGTTTCAATTGAGAACGAAGTAGTTTTCGGTCCATTAGGTAGTGAGTGGAACAGGGGCTAAAAGTAATTAGGTATGATTTTCAAGTAAACGATACGCTAATTTAGTCATCTACACCATATAGAAACAGACGAAATATGCTCAGTAATTTTAAAGATTTGAGTGACAAGACTCTCATGCCTATCGCAAAAACGGTTGGTAAACTCGGTTTTAGACCTAATCAACTGACGCTTCTTGGATTGATTTTAATGGCCGGTTCAGGTTATATGATAGCTTATGACAATATATTAGAAGGGATTATCCTCCTTATGTTTGGCGGATTTTGCGATATGATGGATGGGCTTCTGGCCAGATCTATGGGCATCGATAGTAAAATGGGTGGTTTCTTGGATGCATTTACAGATAGGTATGCAGATACGTTTGTAATTGGTGGTATGCTACTTCTTAATGATTTAGAAAATCAAAATCTATATGGTGTTTCTGGACACGCTTGGGCTATCGGAGCATTAACTGGAGCATTATTGACATCATATGCAAGGGCGGCGGCAGAAAGATCTGGTGTAAGTCAACAGGGAGTTGGGATGATAGAACGACCTGAACGGCTAGTTTTGATAATGATATTCCTTTCTGTTGGAGAGTTTACAGAGGTTATGGAAGTAGCCAAGGCTGCTGTATATGTTCTTGCAATCTTAACTATCTTAGGACATCTAACTGTTTTACAGAGATTGGTGCATTTCTTACAAAATTCGGAAAAAAATGAAGAATAATACATCGCTAAAATGGGAAGAGATAGTAGCTTCTTTCTTCTATCTTGGACGTTCTCCGATTGCACCTGGAACTGTTGGTACTTTAGCTGCAATGATTATTCTTATATACCTAAAAATCGACAATGTAATTCACTTTGCTATGATAATAAGTTTGTGCTATGTAGGTGGTCTGAAAGCTGCGCCGTGGTGTGAAAAAGAATTTGGAAAGGATCCTTCGATTTTTGTAATAGATGAAGTTATTGGTTATTGGATTTCAGTACTCATTTTCTGGATTGGGATAGAATCGTATTCTGTTCCTTCTTTGATTGTTCTATTTGTTTTATTTAGATTTTTCGATATTGTAAAATTCGGTCCGGTTAAAAAAATGGAAGAGATTGAAGGCGGACATGGAATATTACTAGATGATGTAGTAGCAGGGGTATTTGCAGGGGTAGTGGCTCTGATAATATTCTCTACGGGTTTGATTTAAAAGGTGGATGAATCTCCGATAAATATGTCAAATGAACCTATAGATATGTCGAAAATAACTTTCCAGTATGGGGGTTTTCTGATACTCTTAGGAGTTTTGTGTTACATAATATCAGACTCAGACAAAAAGGAAACAGCATTGATACCTGCCATATTTGGAATGATTTTTCTAGTTGGGAATTATATAGCAGAAAATGAAAAATGGAAAATGCATGTAATGCACGTGTTAGTTTTACTAGCTTTAGTGGGAGTTATTTCCGGACTTGTGGATCAAGATGGTATGACTGGGCTATTAGCCATCATCACGGGAGGGGATGCCGGACTTGCAAATATGGAAAAGGCGGCAATGTCAATAGCGTCTGCTGTATACATGTATTTTTGCATTCAATCCTTCAAACAAGCGAGGCTTGCGAGTAAAGAAGATTAATACCCTATTACAATACAGATACGGCGACTATGGTTACTGAACTTGAAATTAGAGTTGGTTTGAAAGAAGGGGTTGCAGACCCTGAAGGTGGTAATGTTGAAAAAGCATTGGAATTGTTAGGATTTTCACAGATAGAAGGAGTAAAATCTGCAAAATGTTATAGGATAACAATGGATTGTGACGTGGATATGGCAAAAAAGGAAGCGGAAAAAATGTGTCAGCGCCTTCTAGCAAATCCAGTAGTACATGATTATTCGATAACGGTGATAAATTAATGTTTGAAACGTTAGCAGAAAAGGTTTACATTGTAGATGTTGATCAAGACCCGAAAAAGGCATCAAAAGAATTAGGATTGGGTTTATCTAGTTCAGAAATGGAAAAGGTGTCTGAATATTTTAAGAAAAAAAATAGATTACCGACTGATATTGAATTACAGGCTATTGACCAAGCTTGGTCTGAACATTGTTGTTATAAATCATCGAAAGTGGTACTAGAAGAGACTCTTTTCAATGTCAAAAGTGATAGTAATGTTATTGCTAGAGAAGATGCAGGAGTTATGGAATTTGATGATGAAAACTACTATGTTGTAGGTTTGGAATCGCATAATCACCCTTCGGCTATAGACCCTTACGGAGGGGCTGCGACTGGAGTGGGTGGCATACTGCGTGATGTTGTATGTATGGGTGCTCAGCCGATAGCCCTTACTGATTCATTGTTTTTTGGAGATTTGGACATTGATGTGAATGAATTGCCAGCAGGAGTTAAACATCCTAGATACTTGATGGGCGGTGTTGTTGCTGGAATTAGAGATTATGGGAATAGAGTTGGAATACCGACCGTGTCAGGTCAAGTTAATTTTCATCAAGGATATACTGGAAATCCATTAGTTGTGGGAGGTTGTATTGGCATCCTACCAAAGAAAGAATTGATACATAGTCGTGTTGGCGGAATTGGGGATATTTTTATTTTAGCTGGAGGGAGAACTGGTCGTGATGGAATACATGGAGTAACGTTTGCATCTGCTGAATTACATGCAGATTCTGAAGGAGAAGATATTGGTGCAGTTCAATTGGGAGACCCTATTACAAAAGAGCCGTTAATGCACTTGTGTTTAGAATTGAATCGAAAGAAACTACTCACTGGAATGAAAGATCTTGGTGGTGGTGGTTTGAGTTGTGTTGTTGGAGAAATGGCATTAGAAGGTGGTTTTGGAGCTACAGTGGAAATGGAAAAAATACCATTGAAGGCCCCAGATTTGGCACCGTGGGAAATATGGGTATCTGAATCCCAAGAACGAATGATGTTTACCGTAACGCCTGAAAATGTTGAAATTGTTCTAGAACATTGTAAAGATTGGGATGTAGAGGCGTCTGTAATAGGGAAAGTTATAGAAGATAAAAGGGTTGAAATTAACTATGAAAATAAAAAAATACTTGATTTAGACTTGGAATTTACAACTGCAGGACCGATATATCAAAGAGAATATAATGAGATAAATAAAGAGTTGAAAACGGAAGAAGAATTACCGCAGATGACGGGAAAACTTAGTGATTCTATGTTGAAAATGTTATCTGAAATTAATACGGCATCGAAATCATGGGTAATTAGACAATACGACCACGAAGTGAGAGGAAATACTGCCATTAAACCACTTCAAGGAAAGATTGGACACGAGGGGGCTGGAGATTCAACCGTGATGAAGCCTGTAAAAGACAGTTGGAAAGGTTTAGCGATTACGACGGATGTGAATTCGCACCTAATGGAAAAACACGCATACCATGGATCAATGGCGGCTGTAGAGGAAATATGTAGGAATCTTGTATCTGTAGGAGCGCGCCCAGATTCTTTAGCTGACTGTTTATGTTTTGGAAATCCAGAAAAACCAGATAGAATGGGAGAATTTAGAGCGGCTTGTGAAGGTTTAGCTAAAGCTGGTTCAGAGTTTGGAATTCCGTATGTATCGGGAAATGTTAGTTTCTACAATGAAACAGCAGAATACGCAGTACCGCCTACGCCTGCATTATTGGGCGTCGGCATTATAGATGATGTAAGAAAATGTATAACGAGTGATTTGAAAGACGAAGGAGAATTGTGGATGATTGGTGAAACTAAACAAGAGATGGGAGGAAGTCTTTACTATAGAGAAAACGGATTGGATAGTGACGTCGTGCCTCAAAGTGATGTGAAAAGATTTGTAAAAGACATGAATGCATTACTTGATGCTATAGAATCTGAAGAAGTTGTAGCTTGTCATGACTGTTCAGCAGGTGGAATGGCTATTGCAGTTATAGAGATGTGTATAGGAGGGGCAAGAGGAGCGAAAATAACAATACCTACAGGATTAAGAGAAGATATAGCATTATTCAGTGAATCGAACGGAAGATGGATAGTGCAGGTAAAACCTGGATTAGAAGAGAAATTCGCTGCTCGATTTGAATTTGCAACTAAAATTGGAATTCCGAGTGAAAAAATAACGTTTTGTGAAGATAAAGAAAAAAAGGCTGAGCTTACTGTTGCTCAAGTAAGAGAGGCGTGGGAAATGCCCATTTGGAATAGATTAGCTTAAAAATAAACCTGTATTAGCTCTAGTTAGATGTTAGAAGATATTGCAGGCCCTTTGATAATATTAGTATTCATGGGGACTTTTGCACTCATATTAGCAGAAGTAACCCATAGAACTCTTGTTGCATGGGTTGGAGCTACTCTTGTCTGTCTAATTGGTAAAGTTACAGGATCTTTTGATGAAGCAGAATTAGCTCATGCCGTTGACTTCGATGTTCTTGGTCTATTGTTAGGAATGATGGTCATTGCGAGCAATCTTGAGATGTGTGGATTTTTTGAATATATAGCCATTAAAGGAACTAAAATGGCGAAGGGAGATCCTTGGAGATTAGTGGTAATTCTTGGAACATTTACAACGGCCATATCATTAGTGATTGACAATGTAACTGCGATAATTATTATCGCCCCTATAACGGTAAGAATATGCAATAAAATGGAAATAAATCCAATACCTCTTTTGATGTGTGAAGCTATTCTTGCAAATACAGGAGGGGTTGCGACGTTGGTTGGAGATCCTCCAAATGTAATGATTGCGGCTGAAATGAAATACACATTTATCAGCTTTATGAAACATCTTTTCATAATGACTTTTATGGCTTGGGTGGCCACCTTAGCATACATAAGATGGTACTACAGAGACTGGATAAATGTTAAGCCAAAGCATGTAGAAGATATAATGAAAGAAGATGAATGGGCTGCTGTAAAAAATAGGGGTATGATGAATAGAACCTTACTTGCTTTGGGAATAACTATTGTTTTCTTCTCTTCTGTTGAAATTTTACATTTACATATACATATTGCAACTATATCGTTAATGGGTGCGGGATTAACTTTAGCCTTGAATAATCCAGATATAGAGAAAGTTGTTAAACATGTAGAATGGACTGCTCTATTGTTCTTTGTAGGTCTATTTGTATTAGTTGGATCACTAGAAGCGATGGGTTATCTAGAAGAATTTGGATTATGGATATATCATGTAACTGGTGAAGGAGAACATCCAATTTTACTAGCCGTGGTGGTATTATGGGTAGCGGCTATTGCTTCTGCGATAGTGGATAATATACCATTCACAGCGGCAATGATACCTACTTTGAAAGGATTGGCTGTGCATGGAATAAATGTACATCCATTGATGTGGGCATTAGCGATGGGTGCAGGTTTCGGAGGGAATGCGACCCCTATAGGTTCATCTGCAAATGTAGTGACTGTTGCAATAAGTGAAAGAAGTGGTAAACCGATTAGTGCTGTAGAATGGATGCGTGTAGGATTACCTGTAATGTTGATAACTTGTACAGTTGCAACTATATTTTTAGTTATAGATCTTTACTTTTTAAAACTCTTATATCCATATCCATGATGATGAAATCTGAAATTAAAAAAGTTGAAATTTTAGATTTAGAACTAATGGAATACAGTGAATGTCTAAATGAGATGTATAAGATACGTGATCAAAGAAAGATTGGAAAGGGGAAAGATACACTTATCCTAGTTGAGCACTATCCCGTAGCAACATTAGGAAGAAGAGGTGAAATGAACGAGATAATAGATGATAAATTGACAGTTTATGAAATTGAAAGAGGAGGGAAATCGACATATCATGCACCTGGACAAATAGTCCTCTACCCAGTAATGTATATGGGTGAAGGTAACAGAGATGTTAGAGGATGGGTAAGACACCTAGAAGGATTTGTAATTGATTTGTTAGGGGATTTTGGAATTAAGGCTTCTGTAAAGCCTGATTTACCTGGTGTTTGGGTAGATAAAACAGATAAAAAAATAGCATCGATAGGAATATCAATTGAAGGGTGGGTTTCGTTTCATGGAATATCAATAAATGTAACAATAGACCCTAATGAATTTAACAGAATTAATCCGTGTGGCCTAGGTGCTGAAGTAATGACCAATATGTTTCAAGAAGGTGGTGACTGTTCAATTAAGGACATAAAAAAATGGATTAAATTGAATGTAAATAAAATACACCCATCAAGAGCCGTGCCGGCACCTAATCGTCTTTAGTTTCTTTGATCTCTTCATGGAATTTTTGAATCCATGCTTCTCGGACATCCGATTCGTCTGCATTTTTAGCTTTCTTTAGAATTTTTTGTAAATTAACAGTTGAAGCTAGCTTGTCTAAGTGATCTAAAGTTGCGAGCGGAGTAGAAGTTATTGAAGATAAAAAATATGGTGCAAAGAGAGCGCCGATAACTAATGAAATAAGATGCGTATCATGCCCTATGTTATCTGTAGAAGAAGCAACAACAAAAGCAGTCTCCGCTCCTGCAAATACCACTGCAGCAATGAAAACTGGGACCCTATGAAGAAATATGAAACCCAATAACATTGGTATTTCATCTCTTGGATATAGATATGCAAAAGCACCCATTATCCCGAAAACTGCGCCCGATGCACCTATGTGATAGCTATCTGCCTCTCCAGTCCCTAAATGTATTGCTGAAAGTCCTGTTAACAGAGAACCTAGTAGTCCGCTAGTCAGATATATCTTTACAAATGCCCGACCGCCTACGCGTTCTTCAAAAGGTAATCCCATCAAAATAAGAATTAACATATTCATAAGTAGATGAAGTGGACCTGAATGAATGAACATTGAACTAACTAATGTAAGAATGTTTAGATTAAATAATTCTAATGAAAAAAGAGTAGAATATTTTAATGTCAATAAGGGATTGAATCCTAATTCTCTCCAAGTAATGTGCCCATCATAATCGAAAAGTAATACGGCAATCCACCAGAAAAAAAATATGATAAAATTACTCATTACTAAGGATAAAGATGCTGGTATCTTTTGAGTGTAGCAATAAAAAATAGTAGAGAGACCTACTAAAATCAAAAAAAGCGAGAAGAAATCCATTAATCAACTAACTCCTGAATAAATACAGAGCTAACGCTATACAAAAGAAAGACCGTAGGAGACTGCTGGGCAAAAATGCCCAGCTCTCCATGTTTGTTTGGTTTGCTTACTCTTCGTCTCGAGTGTTGATTCTGGCAACACCGAAAGCACAGACAAATCCTGATATGATCAGACCTAGCATTCCAATAGCGAAGGATGGGGTTGCCATCTTAGCTGCTAGAACAGTTACCTGACCTGTACCTGAGTTGTCATCTCTCTCATCGAAGAACTCGTCATTCATTACATGACCTGCAGCAATGTCTTGAGATTCAAGCACAGGGTTGATTACGGCATACATAGTAATGTCTGCATAATCTCTAGTTGAACCTGCTGGCATTGTTACTTCAAGCCAGTTGAAGCTAGCCTGATAAGTCATTCCTGAAACTGAGTAAGGTTCCATTCTGTCGATACTTGTTTCGCCTACTCTGGTAGTTCGGACTACACCAACACCTGGAATATCACGAGCATCTCCGTCTGGGTCAGCTACGTAGAAGGTAACCAATACATCGGAAGCGTAGTTTCCGTGGTTAACTGCGTTAGCTGTTATCATTAGAGAGTGTGGTTCGTGACCGAAGGAATCTTCGGAGTGTTTGTGACCGACACCTGAATCGATTACCTGCCATCTGTTGAATTCTAGGTCTCCCACGATTTCAAACTGTGATGGTGGTATGTAGAACGAAGCTATGTCTGGTTCCGGTAGATCCTCTTGTAGAGCGACCTGGAATGCATTAGCATACAGAGATACTTCGCGACCACCTGCTGGTTCGCCAGTGTCCCAATCATATGTTGGGGCTGTAACCTCGAAGTTAGCTGTAGCCATGAAAATACCTGACTGATCACCAATTGGTACCAAATTGTATGGTAACCAAGGAGCTGTACAGCCTAGATATGGTGGTGAAACGCAGTTGAAGTATTCTGCTGCGTAATTACCATCCCAAATTCCATCGTCAATACCATCGAAATCACGTGGCCATAGACATGCTTCCCATGGGAATCCGAAAATCATAGCGAAAGTACCACAATCGACACCGTTCACCATGTTTGCCCATGCGGAGATACCCCATCCGGAAGTATCGTAGTCAGGGTCACCTGAAACCAATTCTGGATTAATGAATACTTGATCTGGATATACACCAGTGTTAGCACTGAAGTACTCGACACTCTGTGTTTCGCCAGGCAAGATTTCATACCTTCTCTGGTTGAAGTCTACCTTCTCGATGAAGATACCATATTCTCTGACATTGACTATCTCAATACCACCGATACCAACAGTACCTGAAGTACCCTCTACTCTAATTCCGAATGAGTAGAAGTTCTGATATTTCAGACCGCCGAACTCTAAGTTGACCTCGTTTTCATTGTATACTGGATTACTGTCCAAGTGTACATAGATTGGAGTCCAACCACACTTTCCAGCTCCTGCTGTGTAGAAAGCGTCCATGCCAGTCCAGTCATTCTCGACTGTACAGACATCACCGTATGAAGAGCCTGACATTGTGTCGCCCATCAAACTGTGGTCGCCATCACGTAGTTGGAAGCCGTTCATTGCAGTTAGGCCAATAGAGGTTGAGCCGCCATATAGTGTGTTTATGTGGTGAGCCCAGACAGATATTTCTGTATCTACTGAAACATCAGTCCATAGCCAGAACATCAGATATGAATCTTCACTCCATAGTGGAACGAACGGTGTTCTCAATTCCTCAGTGTCACCATTTAGGTTCAAGTAGTTGTAAGATTGACCGAATTGGTTCATACAACCGGAATATGTGAAGTCGTTCATTGGTCCACAGCCTGTTTCCCAAGCTGAGCTCATAGACATCTCTGTGTTACAAGTCTGATCGAAGTTTGGATCCAGTGGTGATAGACAGCCGCCTTGGCCGTAATCATACCAGACACCGAAACCTGCATTCATACCTACTAGAAGCATGTGACTCCATGATTTCTTACCGAATGCATCAGAGAATTGTTCGCCGTTGCTATCGAGTATTCTTACACCTATTGTGTACATACCTGGAGTGTTCAATGCGTCAGATTGGAAGCCCATTAGACCGGTGTTAGCACCGAAGGCTAAGTCGGAAATAGTTTGTGTACTGGACCAAACTGCTTCACCTCTATCTGTCTCAACATATGCTTCGACAGTTAGTGCGCCAATTTCGTCACCTACATCTCCTTCACCAATGTTAGCGAAGGCCATCTGGAGTGAGGCTGTTTCACCAACGCCCGCTCTGTATGACATGTAGTTACTGACCATTTCTATTCCAGCTCCTCTAGTCAACATCTTGATGTTGTCTATGAACCACCAGTTGTAGTAGTAGAATCCATAGTTCATGTATCTCTCATAACCTGGATCGTCGGCATTGTCTCCACCGAACATAAAGGATATGAGAACTTCCTGACCAACATAGTTGTTGATTGTAGCTTCTGTGTAGTACCAATCGTCAGATGAGTAATAACCTGTACCAGTGCCTGCGAATGCTTGGGTGTTGTATGGTAATGGGTTATCGCCGCTACCGTCAACAGTTCCACTGTATCCGTGACCTGCTGTTGGTGTCAATCTCTCCCATGTAGTTCCACCGTCTGCACTTATCTCAATAACTCCACCACCGTCACCGGCTGCGAAATTATATTGATGCTCGAAGGTTAAGATAGCGTGGGTTGCACCAGTCAAATCTATAGGTGCTGAAACTAGTCTTACATTATCTGCGCCTGCTCCGTCATCAGTTAGGAACCAAGACATGTCTCCATCACTGGATCTGTATGAGCTAGGTTCGAAAGCTGCTTCTCCTGAAACTGTCTCTGAACTCCAACCTGTGTTGTAGGTCATTACAGTTGTTGAAGCTTCAACTACATCTGTAACATCGTAAGTAGCTTCCCAGTATCCCCAATAATCAGAACAGAAGGTAATGTCGTAAGTACCGCCAACTACGTTGAAGTATACTTCCTTAAGTGTTCCTGATGGGAAAGTGTCTGAAGCTATTACATTGCCACTGGAATCTGTAATTTCAACTCCACCGGCGAAACCGTAGTAGTTCCATCCGTCACCGAAGCTATCTTGCATTATTGCTACATACTGGCCTGCGTCCAATTGAACGTCCTCAAAGGTTCGGCCCCAGAAGTAGTAACCTGCTGAAGGTGGACCCCAGCTACAAGATATAGCGTTTCCAAAGTTACTGTCTGTTGGATAGCTGAATCCATATGGACCACCTATCATTGAAGTAGCGGAAGCGCCCTGAGAGAATGTTGATTCCGTTTCTTCTTCAGCACCATTCATAGTGTGTACGAAGTAAGAATCGAAACTTGTGTCTGCTCTGCTATCTTGGAGATAGTCGTCACAATCGGCAGCATCTGATAGACAAGCTTCTGTTCTAGCTGTCCATTCACCTGGCATAACCGTCCAGGAATTGCTGAATGTTGCTTCTTCTGCTCTTGCTAAGTCAGGAACATCCAAAGATATTGGATAACCTGGACTTGCTACAAGTGAAGTTGCCATGATTGAGAAATCATCAATCATCCACTGAACATTGTCACTAGCCCAAACGTACTGATCGATACCAGCATAGAATCTGATATGAACTGTCTCACCGAGGTAAGCACTTAGATCGAAGGTGTCTTCAATCCAGAGACCGCCGCAGGAATCGCCACAGTCACCACTCTGGTGAATGAAAGCGTCTGTGTCACAAACGTTTGGATCTGCTGAGCCTTGGTAAGCGCCGTTACATTGACCATCATAGCCACGGTCTGGTTCCAAAGCAACCCAATTTGCTCCTTGAGCTACACTTGTTACGTCGTAAGTACCTTCGTATGGTGCCCAATAGTCACCACATGCAGAGATATCTACTGAACCGCCACCGAATTCGAATTCGGATTCGATGTAACTCCAATAAGCGGAGTCTGAAAGTGAAGCTATTAACATTCCATTAGCTGAGTTGTAGACGTTAACTGAACCTGAAGTACCTGCCCAGTTCCATCCGTCACCATAGCTGTCCCACATCTTTATCATGTATGAACCTGCGTCTGCAGCTATTCCATAATCCCATGTACAGCTGTTAGCTGGAACGCCACCCTGTACTCCACCAAATAATGACACTGGTCCTGCACTTGGGTCGTCAGTGGTTACTTGCACTTGACCGCCTGCGTATGCGTAGGCGTTGTCGTATGCTCCGTTAAACCATGAGAATTGATATTTGTGGTGTATGTTCATCTTAGGAGATGCCATATCAGTTAGTGTGTATGTACCTGCATTTAGTACCTGTACACCCGGACCGAATCCACTACTGCCTCCAGCAGATGGACCCCATCCTGAAATAACACTACCATCATCATCTCTACCTGGATAAGTCCAACCGCTACCTGCATTATCAACGTCCCAGTTCTCCCATCCAGTGGTATCATATTTGACATTCTCATCTATTGTACCTAATGTTAGAGATGCGTCAATGTTTGAACCAACTTGATCCAATAGACCGTGGTTTCTTACTGTAGATATGAAGTTAGATGTTTCACCAACTAGATATCTTTCAGTATCTGCATCAATGCCTGCTCTCATGTTATTGTCGTGAGCAGAGAAATCAATGGATACATCATCTATTTGAGTATACTCAGCAAGACGTGGTCCTGGACCCCATTGCATGGTAAATCTTAGTTGAGATTCCTCACCGCCAACGAAAGGCGAAAGATCCATTGTTACCAATTCATATCCATCAGACATACACCAACCTATTCCACATGAGCCTGATTCGCCGACTAGGTCCCAAGTTAGACCTCCATCGGTTGTTATCTCAACGAGTGTTGGGTTCATCTGATTTAGATAAGTTGTACCGTATGCGTAGTAGTTCTCTCTGTAGGATAAAGTTGCTTCATAGGCTACATCCAGATTGAAAACTGGAGACATAACCCATGGGAAACCGTGTCCTTGGAATGGTGTATCTTGATCGGTACCGTGTGCGTTAGCATGAGTTCCGAAATTGATACAATCATTACCACTGTATGCTAGACCAGCACAATCGAAATCGACTTCGAGATCTCGATTGGAGAAGTATTCCTGAGAACCTAGATCCCAACCTGCACCAGCTGTGCCGGTGTAATCGAAGTTATAGAAGATATCGTGTGAAGGTGTTACTGTGTGATGAGAGACCATATGATTATTGCTTAGATCTTCATCTTCAGCAGCATTGTCGTAAGATACTGTTGCCTTGAAGTAGAAATCATCTCCTGCTGCAAGACCGTGATCTGCTGGAACGAATCCTGGTAGAATAAATCCACCCATGCCTCCTTGACCTGATACAGTTCCTGAATTGGAATTCAATGTAGCGAATGGCGTGTCCAATACTTCCTGAGAAATAACGACATTGTCTAATCTGTACCAACCGTTGAAGTCAGCATCCTGCAAGGCACTCCAACCGAGTGTCCATCGCATGTGTATCGTGTCGCCTGCATATGATGTCAAGTCAACAGATACGGATTCATAATCTCCAGAAGTTGCGCCTGCGTCATTTGGTCCTGGACCTGTCCATCCAGTTGAGCCAGCGACAGGACTGTCTGAAATAACTCCAGTATATCCTCCATCCGGTTCAACTAGTGCCCAAGTCTCTCCACCATCGTTTGTAACTTCTAAGTATGCACCATCGTATGTCTCATAGAATTGATATGAGTGATCGAAAGTCAATGTTACATCACCTACTGCATCAGATAAATCTGCTGCTGGTGACATCAAGTAACTCTGTGAAGGTGGTGCTAGACCATATTCTGCTGTGAAAGCTCCACCGTAGGTACAGCCATCACATGTTATTGAACCCTGCTGACCACCATCTCCATAGCTGTCACGAATGACCATGCCGTGAGAACCGGCTGGAAG
>DAHL01000016.1 GCA_002509225.1 Euryarchaeota archaeon UBA102
CATCTGTTGAATTTCTAACACAGGTAATGGTTGATTACTGTGGTAATCTCCATCCCATCTACTCAAATCTCTAATAATCACTCTCTTTGCTGGTAAGTTTATTCCTGCAGCTAGCGTTGGTGTTGCAACTAACACTTTCAAACTTCTACTTCTAAAAGCTTCCTCAATTATTTTTCTCTGTCTATTGGATAAACCGGCATGATGATAACAGACTCCAGACGCTATCAGTTTTCCTAATGATTCATCAATAGGAGTTTTCTCTTCACCACCACCCTTCATTTTTTTAACATAAGTTGAAAGATTTTCTGCATCTTCCTTCCCCAATCTACTTCGAACTACAGCAGCAGATCTTCTAGCTTGAGCCTCTGCACCTCTTCTTGTACTAACAAATACAAGAGTCTGTTCAGGCAACCATTTTCCAATCATCCCCTCAGTTCCCTGTTCGGATATCATCTCTTTTTTCCCATCTTCCCACGCAATGTTTTCTCCATAACTGACACCTTTTCTAAGAGGAACAGGTCTGAAATCACTCTCCACCAAATCGGCATCTAACCAGTCAGCAATCACATCCGAATTCGATACTGTTGCAGATAGAGCCACTATCTGTAAGCTAGGATTAATTCTTCTAAAACGAGTCAAACTCACTTCCAAAGTGGGCCCTCTATTACCATCATTCAAAAGATGAACTTCATCAACAATTATTGTTCCAACATCAGTCAACCATTTCGGATTCTGCCTCAATAAAGAATCCATTCTCTCACTCGTAGCTACAATTATATCGTATTTCCCCAATCCCTTTATTTTATCATAATCACCAACAGTAACACCTATTCGACAGAAAGGCATCATCTCTTTCGCTATCTCACGTAATTCGTTTAATTTCTCCCAAGCAAGCGCTCTCAATGGAACAATGTAAAATCCCTTTTTTCCCTCTTTAACATTTTTAATTAAAGAATAGTATCCAACTAAAGTTTTACCGGCTGAAGTTGGAACAGCCATCAATACCGAGTTGTCTTGATCAATTCTCCCTATGGCCTCTTTCTGTGGAGGATATAATTTTTTAATTCCAAGCGTCGTTTTAAGTTCCTTAATCAACCTACCAACTCTCATCACTGTCAAAACCGAACATGTGTCTTCCATCTAGAGTTAGCTTAAGAGCAATTGCACCCAATAGCGTCGACGTCATTATCATACCCAATCCCAATATTGATGCTGCACATCCTATCTGAACAAAAGTATAACTTCTGTACATCATTGATAATATTCCTCCAGTTATTGCGAGTACAGCACAGACTGCTTCCCATATTATCGCCTTACTAAGAATACTTTTAGTAAATTCTTCATCTACATATTCAACCTCTTCTTCACTCATCCCCATACTATCGAACGCTCTTTCAATTCCATTAGTATATCCATTCAATTTCACTTCATCATTGACAATACCACTCAACAACACCGCAGTAATAATTAGAATAATTCCAGATACAATCAACAACACACCACCAATCACAGGTTTCGAAGTTGTTGCATATATTGCAACATAATCTCCCTTAATGATTTTTCTGCTTTTTCCGTCATTATCCCGAGCCTCTTCTATTGACCCATCTAAATTTTCATCCCACAAATCATCATCTATCGGTTCCCATAGCCATCTTACATTACATTTAGGACATGCCACATATTCTGCTCTTCTACTCGATTGGACATCAATCTCAACATTTTCAGCACAACTAGGACAAGTAGTTTTTACATTCATCATTCATTTTCCATCTGTATTTTTTTCAAACTCTTTATCGTACCACTGGTTTTTATGCTTTTGAACTCAACTCCTTCATTCACACCATTCATTTCTTTTCTCACTATATCTGCAACTTTATGATCAACTCTTAGAATAATTGTTTTTCCTTCTTTATTTATCAATCTCCATCTATTTTCTCCAATCTCTTTATCCATTTTATGTTCGATTATCGATCTTATTTTGCCTTTACTAATCTCTTTATCTATCTCAATAAGGATGTAGCGCTTTCTTCCAACTTTATCTTTTACCGTCACAGAGACTAATCACCAAGCTCATTTTTACGGTTTCTTCTCATTCTTCTGTAAATACGCGTTTTAACGAATTTTACTACCTTTTTGAGGTTACATAGTCTATTTATACCCTCTCAATGAACTCGCTATAGAGCGAATATGCCTTCCAAAATCGAAGATAATTCTGTAGAGGAGATGCTAGATTATTCCCAAGCTCCTTTTTACACAAAAGAAAACGATAAGAGCAGTCCATATGAGATTGTATTTTGGATGTGCATCGTTGCAAGTTTAATGCTCGTTGTTTATTTGAGAGTTACAAGAATGCTTGAGTTAGATTGGGTCTTCATAATCTACAGCTTAGCAGTCTCTTTTACGATATTAGCTAGATATGTGTTCTATCACTTATTTAATCCAAAACTACTTCCTGCAGGTGCATGGTCGCCTTCTGTTCAAGTCATACTTCCTTGTATGAATGAGTCTGATAGAGTTTACAAAACTGCAAAATCACTCTATAATCAGGATTATCCAAAGGATAAACTTTCTGTTATTATTGTGAACGATGGTAGTACCGATGATACAGACGAATGGCTACTGAAAATTAATCAAGATTTTGGTTGGTCAATA
>DAHL01000005.1 GCA_002509225.1 Euryarchaeota archaeon UBA102
AGATTGGCACGGTTATATCAATGACAAATTAGGTGGTTCTTGGGATAATCTAAAAGCCGGTGTCGAATATCAACAACTTCTTTTTAACGCATTTGCACCAGGAGTCAAATTTACCACAGCTAGTGATTTAGTCAAAAGTGAAAATTATTGGGAAGACGTTCTCAAAGTCTCTAAAGTTACAACTTTAGCTAGAATGCGTAGAGCTTTAGCAATAATGGGAAGAGATGAGGAAGATGGGGATGGTGACACTTCAAAATTCATTTACCCAGCTATGCAGGTCGTTGATATTTATCATCTCAAAGCAGATTTAGCACTTGGCGGCTTAGATCAAAGACACGCCCATATGTTGGCCCGGGATGCAGCAGACAAATTAAACTGGCACAAACCGGTCGCATTACACACACCTCTTCTAGCATCATTAGGCGGTCCAGGAAGAATGGAAACGGATGTAAAAATGTCTAAATCTGATCCAGTGGGTGCTTTATTGGTTCACGATACTTCAAAACAATTACAAAAGAAATTAAGTAAAGCTTATTGCCCTCCAGAAAGAAAGGGCAATCCTGTTCTAGATTTATGGGAATATTTATTATTTCCAGGCACAGGTACAATAGTAATAGAAAGGCCCGAAAAATTCGGCGGCAATTTAGAATTTAAAGATTACAATACATTAGAGACAGAATTTATTGAAGGCAACCTACACCCTCTAGATCTCAAAAATGGCACTGCCTCTGCTCTTTACAATTTTTTCGAACCATTCAGGGTTGCATGTGAACAAAATCCAGAACCATACTCTAAACTTTTAGAAGCATTAAATTAGTTCTGGTGGTGTATTTTTTTGAATATCTACCACGTTATTATTCATTATTTTTTTTATAATTTGTCCAGTCCATTTTTTTATAGGTAATAAATTCACATTTCTATATTCTTCAGGCATATTTCTAAGGAGTTCAGGTAATTGTTTCATTAATCTTTGTGCTGCTTTTATGTTTCCAGTATTGATATGAACGGCTAACGCATCAATTTGTGCCAACGTCTGTACTATGTCTTTCTCCTTCCTTTCATCCAATTCCATCCATAAATCTTCGAATAATTCATGCGCTTCATGAAACTCTCCAACATTATGCTCTTTTACAGCATCTTTCCAAATTTCTTCTATTTCCATCTATGATAGGCAGGATGCCCCTCTTTAACAATTACAAACAAACCTCTACCGGTAGCACAAGTTTTTCCGTTCGCTTTCAATTCTATAATTATTTCTGCCCTATCTTCTCCAATAACAAGAACTCTACTTTTCAAAAATAAAGTCACATCATAGGGGGTTGGTCGTTTTAATTTTACTTCGTATTGAGCTGTAACCGTACAAGGTGCTTCTTTGAGATCCAATTTATCCATCAGCGCTACAGCAGCCGTCCAATTACCATGACAGTCTATTAACGTTCCAATAATTCCTCCATTTATTACACCCTCGAATGCCATATGTTCTTTGCTAGTTTCAAACTCCATTTCGAGACCTTCTTCTTTTCTATATGATTTTATTTTCAAACCCTTTTCATTAGCCGGGCCACATCCAAAACATATTGATTTTGGAGCATATTCATCTTGTACAGAGAGTCCTTTCATTTCAGTTCCTCTATCTTTCTAAGTACAAGGTCAACAGCATGCCCTAATATTTCTTTATCAAATGCGAATTTACCTCCTGTTGCAGAAAATAATTGAGGTAATGGTTTATTCCCACCTAAACTCAAAGCATTTCTATATTTTTGAACCGCTTCTTCTTGGTTTTCTATTGCTTGTTCCCATATCTGTATTGCTCCTAACTGTGCAATTCCGTATTCAACATAATAAAATGGCACATGATACAAATGCAATTTGTTGTGCCAACCGGTAGCTACTACGTCTTGAAATTCATCCCATTCTACAATCGGATTATACCTATGCCATAATTCTGACCACTTCTTATCACATTTAGTAGGTTCTTTTGCATCTTCTATGTTCATGTATGTCCAATGTTGAAATGCATCTACAACTGCCATATATGGCCAAAAAAGAATTAATTTTTCAAGATGTTCAGAAATGGCTCTTTTAGCATTTTTCTCATTGTAAAATCCTCCATTTTTCTCTTCAAAGTAAGGAGCTCCAAGCAGTTCCATGGACATGGATGCAACTTCTGCAAATTCCATACCTACTTCACGTTGATAGGTGTACGGGAGGTGTGCTGATTCGTAACAATGAAATGCATGCCCCCCCTCATGTAACAGAGTTTGCACATCATTATGTGTTCCTACTGCATTATGAAAAATAAATGGCAGTCTTCTATAACCATATTCTGCACAATATGCCCCCGGAGCTTTACCCTTTCTATTTTCTAAATCTAAAAGTTTTTTCTCTCTCATTTGATTAAAGTATTCTCCCAATTTTTCATCAACTTTATTAAAAATATTTTGACATCCATCCTCTAATTCTTTTATGGTAGAGAACGGTTTCAATGCTCCCCTTCCTAAAGGATCTACACTAATATCCCAAGGCATCAAGCTATCTATATTCATTTTTTTCTTTCTACTTTCCAACAAGCTTGCACATGCAGGCACAACCGTTTCTCTTATTGCTTCATGAAATTCTAAACAATCTTCTGGACTGTAGTCAAACCTTTGTAAATATTCCCATCTCCAATCACGATAGTTTCCATATCCTGCATTTTTTGCTATCTTCTCTCTTACTTCTAACATCTTTATCCATACTTCATTTATCGCCTCTCTATCTTCTAATCTTCTGTTCGTTACTAATCTAAAAACTTTTTCGCGTTTTTCTCTATCAGTTTCTAATAATACGGGCTGTAATTGTGTTAATGTTACTTCTTTTCCTTCCCACATCACTGTTTGATTTCCTATTATCTCATCATATTCTTTTGCAAGTTTTTTATCCTTTGTAATCAATGATAAGTTTTCTTCTTCAAAAAGTTCAACTTCCGATTTCATAGCACGAAGAGGAACTTCAAACTCCTTTAGACTCAATCCAGTTTCTAGAAATTTCTTTTTAAGATTTTGATTATATGTGCTAGCAGGCTCACTTATTTCTTCTAAGAATTCATAATACTTATCTCTGGTTTCATTGTCTGTAGTATCTACCGTTGTTCCAATATACAACTCTGTTCCAAGTTCTCCTATTATCTCATTTAATGATGACCAAGTTTTCAACCATCTATCTACATTTTCCTTATCAATATCTATATCATTTAATTTACTAAAATACTTTTCATATTCTGCCCATTTCCATTTCTCAATCTCTACTAAATCAGTAGGAAGTCCAATATCAATTCCAATTACAGAATCTTGATGCATACTAGCGTATGTGGATATCTATTTTAGATGCTTTCTATTTTATTCAAAAAATAATACTTAAACCATATCCATGCAAGAATACAACCGCCTATTGCATCTACAATGAAGTGTTGCTTGGCTAGGAATGTAGAAAGAGTAAGCATTGCCGCCCCAAGAATCATCAGTATCCCATATTTTTTATTTTCATTATATATTATCATGGTTGCCATACATACTAGCGACACATGTAAACTGGGAAACGTATTGTAAGGCGGATCAACAGTCCACAACCATTCCACTAGTCCACCAATTATTCCTGTTTCAGGAACTTCTGAAATATAATCGCCCCTATCCATCTTCATAGGAACTAAAATGAACATAGCAAATGATGTCAGTATTATACCAAAATACGCTTCCACACCTTTTCTGATTCGTTCATCAGACTTTACCACAATAAGTGGTACAACTAACAATGTCAAAAGTAAAAGATAAGGTATTACAAAAAAAGGTACAAAAGGTATCGCATGATCTATCGAAGTCCACGGCTCAAGGTAATGTCCATATTTCTCTCCACGCCATTCACTAAAATGATTGATTATCAAATATCCAGTATATTCTATTGTTGCAACTGTAAAAAACGCTTGAACACGTAAACGTAAACCGCTTTTATCGCTCAATAAAAAATCATTCTTTTTCATCTTCATCATCAAAAGCATCGCGTATTTGCTTCATTTTCTCATTCATCATTTCCATCTGTTGATCGAATTGCTTATTTGCTTTAATGACTAAATACGCCAATATCGTTACCAATATTGTTACAGCCATAGCAGAAATAAAAGTGCTTGTTAAACCAGCTGAACTTTCAGATACCATACCTGTTTCTTGTATAAAATACTCGACTGCTTCTATTATCGCCTCTTTCCAAACCAATGCAATAACTAAACCAAACGCAGTCATAACGGATGAAAGAATTATAGCCCTAATATTCAAATTCTGAATATGTTCTTCAAAGTCTGCCATACTTACTCTCTTTAATTATACGCCGTTTTTATCTCTTCGCTCAAAGCTTCCAACGATTCAAAAACGTTTTTTCCCTTATTTTTTTTATCTAATAATACGGCAGGCATTCCAATTGTCTGTGCTCCTTGATAATCATTTTCAAAATCATCTCCAACATATAAGATATTTTCTTTAGGTAATTTTAATTCATTACATATCGAAATAAAAAAGTCAGAATGGGGCTTTCTACATCCAAGCTTTGATGACACTAATATTGTTTCACACATTTTTCCAATAACAGTTTCCTTTACAATATTTTTGAGTCTATAATCAAAGTTCGAGGCAACTATAGTCCTCACCCCCCTTTCATTCAAATATTCTAATAGTTCTTTAGTACCTGAACACAATGGCCAGGATTCTGAAAATGAAAAATAGTTATGTAATTCATTAAAACATTTTTCAAAATTTTCTACATCATCAAAAACATAGGTTACAATCCCCCTCCATCTTTCCATTTCCCTATCTTCACTAGTTAGAAAGCCATTCTCTACATCTATTTTTTTCTGTAGAATATTTGCTTCTTTAAATCTCCTTTTCACTTCATCTCTAGTTAATGAACTGCCATATTTTTTTCCAAATAAATAGTAGCTTTCAGTAACTGCTGGAATTGGATAGATTAACGTTCCTACTGCATCGAATGCTACTGCTTTAATAGATTTAATATCCATTTTCTAATATCCTTATCTCAAAAGATTAAATAATACTATTTGAAGATAGAAATAAATAGACTATACTGTAGAGTTTATCAATGGGCGATAAAAAAAAGGATAAAATCGACAGCCTCGGTTTAGAGGAAGTTGCTGATGATATCAAAAGCGCTGCTGGCACAATTGCAGGAATAGCTTCTGCATCTGCTAAAGTTGCTGCAGATATGGCTAAAAAAACAGCTACATCTGCTACTGAAAAGGCCAGCGAAATCGCTTCTCAATCTGCTACCTCTGCTGCCGATTTTACAGATCAAAGCACAGGTACAAAAATCGGTTCAAAAACTAAAGCAGGTGTAGAAACTGCTATTGGCATGGGGGTTTCAGCAAGCGGCGCCGCTGTTGAAGCAGCAAGCTCTGCAGTTTCCGCAGGTGGTAGCGTTATAGAAGCTGTAGGTGAAGCTGCCAAAGCAACTGCAGAAAAGGGCAAGAAAGCAGGTGCAGGTATCAGAGAAAAAGGCGATGAATTCATCGATAACGTTTCAAAAGAAATCAAAAAAAAGAATAAAGATTAATCATCTAATAATGGTTTCATTTCTTTCAGGGCCTAGTGATATTATACCTATTTTGGTTCCCATATATTCTGATATAAATTCTAAATATGTTTCTAACTGTTTTGGTAGGCTGTCATTTTCAATAGCTTCTTTCCATTCTTCTTTATTCATATCAGGCCACCCTTCAAACACTTCATAAATTGGTTTACAATTTTCCAATTTGTTTATGGACGCAGGCATTTCTTCGATTCTTCCACTAGGAGTCTCATAGGCCACACAAACTTTCACTCTTTTCATCCCAGCTAAAACATCTAGTTTCGTTACTGCTAAAGATGTAAAACCACAAATTCTTTGAGAAAGTTTTAACATTACTAAATCTAACCAACCACAACGTCTAGGTCTGCCAGTTGTAGTTCCGTATTCATTGCCCCTTTCTCTTATCATTTCTGCTTCTTCATTATTCAATTCACCAGGAAATGGGCCACTGCCCACTCTAGTCAAGTACGCTTTAACTACTCCAACAACATTCTTTATTTCAAGTGGGGAAACGCCAGATCCGAGAGCTAATCCTGCCGTAGTCGGGTTTGAAGATGTGGTGTAAGGGTATGTTCCGTAATCTAGATCAATATGTACACCTTGTGCGCCCTCGAGTAAAATCTCGCTATTCGCATCTATCTTATTTTTTAGAATCAAAGAAGTGTCACCAATCATATTTTTGAGAATTTCGCCCCATTTTTTTGCTTGCTCAAAGATATCCTTTACATTGAGTTCTGAGTCTTTAGAGTAATATTTCAACATCGCATTCGATCGTTCAACATTAGCTTCAATTTTCTCTCTCAAAATTTGAGGTTCCACTAAATCTCCAACCCTTATTCCAAATCGTAATACTTTATCTCCATAACACGGTCCAATACCTCTACCAGTGGTGCCTACAGTTGCATCTCCTCTTGAACTCTCTTCAGCCCCATCAAGTAATTTATGATATGGCATAATTATGTGCGCTCTTTCAGAAATCATCAATTTGCCTCTTTTAGTTCCCAGTTGTTCCAATTCATTAAGAAGAACTTCCGGATCTATAACTACTCCATTTCCTATTAATGATAAAACATCTGGACGTAATATTCCAGAAGGCAATAAATGTAATTTGTAAGTTTCATCATCTACGATTACTGTATGTCCTGCATTGTTTCCTCCTTGAGATCTGGAAACAACCTTGGCCTTTTCAGCTAGATAATCTGTAATTTTTCCTTTTCCTTCATCTCCCCATTGAGATCCAATTATTGCAGTTATGGACATTATTCTCCTAAAGTTCCTCCACCTTTTATGATTGTAGCATAAATTGCAGGCAATAAGAACATAGCAGATATCAATGAGAAGAATAAAAGAACCATTATAATGAAAACAAACCACCAAAGTGCTGTAATCTTAATAGCAAAGGTACACATCAATCCAAATATAGTTACAATAGTCGCCTCACACAAAGTCTGAGCAGTAGAACCTGCGGCCCTAAATACACTCGGTATATTCATTCCCCTTTCCATAACTCTTTGAGTTATATGTATTGAGAAATCTATCCCCACCCCTATTACTATAGATCCTATCATTACAGTAATCAAACTCAAAGCTTGACCCAAACCAACCATGGTCAACGGCTCTAATGCAACGACCCAAATAACCGGCAACGACGTAACTAGTCCAACTTTCCAATTTCTAAAGGTTATACTCAAAACTGTAAATACTAATACTAAACAAATAGCAAGGGTTTTTAATTGAGATGAAATTAATTGAGCATTAACACGGGTTCCTATTGCAGCAACTCCAGTTAATACGGAAACATGAACATTTCCATGCGGATATTTGTTTATTATATCATTCACTCCATCAACAGCCAATTCCATTGCTTGAATGTCTTTCAATGGCATATCAACGTAAATTAGTGTTTTTCCAAAATCATCCGTTTTCATTAACATACTCAAAGCTTGAGGTGTTATGCTATCATAGAATACATTCAATATGAATGTTTGTAAATCTTCATTATCTGAAATTTGATCATCATGTAAAAGCTCCCAAAACGTTCTCTCAAAACTAATATCTTCATCATCTGTTACATTTTCTAAAAATGTCGTTACACTAGCATCCAGTTTCACTGTACGCATAAGGTCTGTTATTGATATTGCATTTACATTTTCTACGCTATTAAAACCAGGCCTCCCCGCTTCATTTCCGTTTACTAATAAATCAACTTCATCAAGATTGTCTACTGCATTTATTCTTGTACTATTATAATCATTTCTAAATTCTGCCGTTACGAGCACCATGCCCAATGCTCCAGAATTAAAATCTCTTGAATACTTAACAATACCAATTAGTGAAGGTTCATCATTAGGTACCATTTCTAAATAATCAATATTTGTTTTAATCAAAGGAAGTGCAATAACTAATGATATCAACATCAATACGATACAGCCTGCCAAAACAGAGCTACTTCTCTTCGTAACCAATCTAGCTACGCCATGCCATTCACTTTCAACTTTTTTATGATCGTACCTAGTCCATACTGCCAACGCAGGCGACATTACAAATGTAGTGACTAAGCATACAAATATTCCCAATGTTAAGCTTAATCCAACTGTGAAAACAGGGTCTAAATTTGTATACATTAAACTTCCAAATCCAATCATAGTCGTTAATGCAGAAAGTAAAATAGCCCTTCCAGTGGTAGATATAGCTTTCATCATCCTAATCTGTAACGGTCCTTCTTCTTCTGTATATCGATTTGTAAGATGCAATCCATAGGCAACTCCTAAAGCCATTAAAATAGGACCTAATGCAATAATTGTAGGAGTAACTTCTCTGCCCCACCACCCTATGAATCCATATGTTATGAATATTCCATATAAGGTCGGGAGACCGCATATCAATACTGCACGTATTCTTCTATGCAATGCAAATATCATACTAGCACACAAAACAATTCCAATTGGAAAAACATTCCAAAATTCTTGAAATGATCGCTCAGTTATCGCTTGAGTTACAGGCACAGGACCAGTCAAATCCATTCTAGAATCCATTTCATCTGCAGATCTTCCAGGCATGTCTACCGCTCTATTATCTAATATATTCTGTATTTTATCTAAAATAACTGGCGGAGCTACATTGCTAGATACTCCAAAAACAATTACTGCCGTATCGTATATTCCATCCCCATTAACATCCCTTACAACTTTCTTAATAACGGATGGTGGAATATCATCTACTTTATCATTAATCTCTTGTTGATTGTCAGGTATCTCATAAGTTCCTAATTCAGTGTCTGTATTGACTAAGGGGTCTTTCATACCCTGCGCCCAGCCTTGTGCCACTCCACATGCTCCTCCTGCTAATACACCCGCTTCTGCTTCAGACCACTGACAAATATTATCTGCAATCGCATCATAAGCTCTAGTGTTGCTACTATTCAATTCTTTAATAATCGTTGAAATACTCAGTGTAAATATAATATTATCAGTTTCACCATTATCATCAGGCACTATTCCGGCTTCACCTTCAGTTTCTCGTTGTCCAAATTCATCAATACTCCATTCAATATATTCCATCTCTTCTAGAACCGATCGAGAAGTAATGTTTACAGACACATCAGAATCATATGCATTTTCCGTTTCAACATATATGACGACTACGTCTGTCGACCAATATTCTCTCACTTCTAGTAGTAAAGCTTCTTCTGGAGAGCCCTTAGGTAAATAAACTTCCATTGCTCCATTTACTTGTGTTTGAGGTATTCCTGCTAGCATAACCAACATAAATGCTGTCATAATTCCTAGAGTTATCGGAGGGTAATCTGTAGTAAGTCTTACAAATCCTCTAGACCAAGCACCTATCTCTACTTCTTCAGGGGCCACCTCCTCACTTTCAACTATTTCTATTTCTTCTTCTTGTATCTCTTCCTTCGTTTCATATTCTTCAATCTTCTTTCTAGCGCTTTCCGGTAATGCCCCCTTAGCCAATTCTATACCACTTTGAGATTTTATACTTATATTCTTCTTTAAATCGCCCCATCTTTCTGTTATTTTTTCACCAGTTAATTCTTTCTCTATGACTTCCTGTTTCTTCCTTGCTTGAACATCGAAAAAACGGTCAACAATCTTTCTCCAACCAGAACGGTCTTTTGATGGCACGTATTACTCCAATCACTTAGTGAGAAGTGGGTTTATATTTTTGGTGATAAAATTATTCCATTTTGAGCACCTAATTGTTTTTGAGTCCCCTTCTATAAGTTATCCATGAGTAAAACATCCGAATTTCCGGGTTTCTATAAATTAAGCCCAGCTGAAAGATTGGATTTAATCAAAAATTTCGCTAATCTTTCTGACGACGAAACATCGGCAATAGGCAATTACGGAGCTTTAGGCGAGGAAACTGCAAATAGAATGATAGAGAACGTCGCCGGAACTTTTCCCATGCCACTCGGGTTCGCAGTTAATTTCAAAGTTAATGGCGAATCTTTTGTAGTTCCTATGGCTTTGGAAGAGCCATCTGTAGTTGCTGCTGCATCAAACATGGCTAAGGGAACTTTACCTACTGGAATCACTGCAACATCAATGGATCCTATAATGATTGGACAGATTCAGCTAGTTAATCTTGAAGATCCTTTCCAAGCAAAAGAAAAAATATTAGAAAAAGAACAAGAAATTATAGATTTAGCAAATGAACAAGATCCAATACTGGTAAAATTTGGAGGAGGTTGCAAGGGAGTAAAACCAAGAGTTATTGAAACCGAAAGAGGGCCTATGGTGATTACTCACCTCTTAGTAGATTGCCGTGATGCAATGGGTGCTAATGCAGTTAATACTATGGCAGAAGCAGTTGCTCCAAGATTGGAAACAATAACTGGCGGTAGGGTTTATCTTAGAATTATTTCTAATTTAGCTATTTATAGAATGACTAAGGCACAAGCAAGATGGCCCAAAGATTTCTTAGGTGGTGAAGAAGTAGTGGATGGAATTTTGGAAGCATTCGCTTTCGCAGCGGCCGATCCATTTAGAACATCCACACATAATAAAGGAATTATGAATGGCATAGATCCTGTAGTTATAGCTACGGGAAACGATTGGAGAGCCATAGAGGCCGGCGCTCATTCATATGGGGCATACAAAGATGGTCATAGCTCTTTCACTACTTGGAGTAAATCAGAGGATGGTGATTTACTGGGTGAAATAGAGATTCCTATGGCAGTAGGTTTGGTCGGCGGCGCCACTGCTACTCATCCTACAGCCAAAGCCTGTGTTAAAATTCTAGGTTTAGAAATCCCAGGAGGTGCAGAGAAATTATCTCAAATCATCTGTGCTGTCGGCCTATGTCAAAATTTAGGAGCTCTAAGGGCATTAGCTTCAGAAGGAATACAGAGAGGACACATGGGTCTGCACGCAAGAAATCTAGCTATTCAAGTTGGTGCGAAGGACGATGAGATAGGTAAAGTCTCCGAAAGAATGAAACGTGAAGGTAAAGTACGTGCAGATATGGCAGAAGCATACCTGAAAGAGCTCCGTGAACAATAATGTCAGTTCTCTCAGATAAGAATATACTATCTGCTTTGGATAATGAGCTTCTCAAAATAGAGCCATTTAGTCCAGACAATCTAACGCCGAATGGATATGATTTAACTATTTCTGAAATTGCACTTCCAAATACACCAGCCATCACTACGGGCTCTATTTCTATTCCATCTAACACTCGTTTTGCAGTTTCAACTTTAGAAAGGATAGCATGCGCTCCCAATATTACTGCTCAACTTTGGCTAAGAACTTCTTGGGCTCGCAAAGGAATCATGGCTACTTTTGGTAAGGTCGATGCTGGTTTTGACGGTACATTGACACTAGCTTCATTCAATACAGATACTGAAGATGTCACAATTTCTATTGGAGAAACATATGCTCAAATTGTATTTGAAACTCTATCAGAAAAAGCAGAAATGGATTATGGAGAAAGAAGCGGTAATTATCAAAATCAAAGTGGAGTCACTTGGTCTAAAGATAAATAATTCTACTTTTCGTTTAAACGAGACCTTATTATAGACCGCATTAGGTCCGTCCGCTCCTGCTTTGCAGGAAGGGGTGAAAAGGTGACGCCATCATTATACGGGTCTGTCAAAAGCAAGACGAGCAAAGTTCTCAATGATAGTTTGGAATATTGCAAAGGCGCCCTACAATCTGTTTCTAGATCTTTTTCATTAACAATTCCTCTAGTTGAGGAGAGCATCCTAGCTCCAATTATGGTCGGCTATCTCGAAGCTCGAATTTTAGATACATTCGAGGATGACAAAGGTAAAAGAAAAATAAATATTGAAGATAGAATTAGAAGTATGAATCTCATAATGGAGATTTTGGAAAAACCATACGATTCCGAATCGGATGAGAAAGCAAAAGAAATCGCCAAAACAGCCGGTTATTTTGTTAAAAACGATCATTACCGCGAATTATGTCAAAATATAGACAGAGTTCTCACAGTTCATAGAAGTCTCGATGAGCAAACACGTGAATCAATGGTACGATGGTTACACGAGATGAACGATGGAATGCAAAAATTCTTGAGACAACCTGTAAATTCATTTGATGATTTAGACGAATATTGCTATTATGTCGCAGGAACGCCTTCAGGTTTTCTTACAGAATTAATAAGAACAAAATCAGAAAAAATATCTTCAGAACAAAACGATATTCTTACTAAAAATGAAAGAGATTTCGGCCTATTCCTACAAAAAGTTAACATTATTCGTGATTTCAGAGAAGACATCTTACAACATGAAAAAATATTTTGGCCACGTAATCTTTTCGATGAGCATGAATTACGTCCAGCAGAATTATTGGATGAAGGTAACAAAAGTGCAGCAATGATTATTCTAGATGCTATGTTAGATAATGCACAAAAGCACGTTAAGCCCGTAAAGGATTATCTACATGCAATTCCAGATGAATATTCCGGTTATAGGACAGGGGCTGCAATAAATTTCTCTATGGGGGTTGCTACATTGCATGCAGTAAATGGCAATCCGGATTTATTTTACGGTGATGCACCAGTTAAAATAACTCATGAAGTTCGTGATGAAATCCTCGAAGATCCATTGGGTTACGTATAGTTCATTCAAAATCTTTTCTTGAAAAACACTTAAAATATCGTCTTTCTGAATGTATCTATGAAGAAACATCTCCTTTTAGCAATTCCAATATTCATTGCAATTGTTTCAATAGTCTCCGATAATGCAGAAGCAGTAGAATCACACGGAACTATAGAAGTTGCAGTATTGATGGCACAATATGATGATTATAGTTTTCAAGAATTAGATAATACAGGGGTCGAGGACTTAATGTTTGGTTCTCAGGATTCTATGTATGATTTCTTCTATGAAAACTCCGGAGGCGATCTAAATCTTCTAGGGGATGTTTATGGCCCATTCACTTTACCCGGTGATAAATGTGATTATGGAGAAAACGGCAATAGGGATGTTTTTGATGATACAATAGATGAAGCAGACCCTAGTGTCAATTTCGGCCCTTATGATGCATTTATTGTTATTCACGCAGGTCAGGGTTATGAAAGTGGAGGTGATGATTGTGCCATTTGGTCTCATCAACGAGGCGGTAATTGGCAAACCGGTGAAAAAACATTTTATCAATCTGAAACCTTTCCCGAATATCAGAATTGTGGTGGAAGGGCTAGTCCATTGGGTGTCGCTATTCACGAATTCGGTCACATGATTGATTTAGATACTGATGGCGATGGCGATGGTGATAAATTTGTTCCTGATTTATATTCAACAGATTATTCCAATGATGGGATAGGTGCTTGGGGGGTAATGGCCGGCGGTTCTTGGAATGACTGTGGCGAAACTCCTGCGTATTTTTCAGCTTGGGTAAGATATATGGCAGATTGGTTAGATGATGAGGGTGAATTGGTTATTCTTACAAGCGGCGAAGAAGATTTAGATATACAACCGATTTATTCCAATGGCGTTGTTTACAAATTACCAATACCTGCTTCAGATCCAGATTCTGATGAATATTTTTTAATCGAAAATAGGCAAAAAGAATCATATGATTCTGCATTACCTGGTGATGGTTTGTTGATTTGGCATATAGATATGTCTGTTTGTTATCAAAAATGGAATTCCAATTCCGTTCAAAATGATGCTAGTCATAGGTGCGTAGCAGTCGAAGAAGCCGATGGTAATGACGAATTAGATACAGACGGTGGTGCAGGCGGTCAATCTGGAGATCCTTGGTTTGGAGATAGAGATTTTACAAATTCGAGCTACCCCAGTTCCAATTCTTATGATGGCGAAGATTCTTTATGGAGATTATTGAATATAAAACAGGTCGGCAGTGCTATAAATTTAGATATCAACATGGTAGGTGAACCAACTGCAATCATATCTATAGATGGTACGGAAACTGATCCTAATTTTCCAATCAAAGTAATAAAAGGAGATGATGTTTATTTCGATGCAAGTTCTTCAGTAGATCAGGATGGTGATGACTTATCTTTCGATTGGGATGTTTGTGGCACTTCTCTCTCTCAAGAATCATTCACTCTAAGTTTCAACAGTTATCAAGAATGCGATGTATATCTAACAGTTGAAGATACAGATGACATGACTCATACAACCTCTGTAAGTATAATTGTTCACGGCAGGCCGACAATAGGTTACACAATAACGAAAACTGAAGTTTCCATGAATGAAGAGATAACTGTAGATGTCAGCTCCTCACATGACGATGAAGATGGTTGGGAGGATGTTGTAGATTTCTGGAGATATAAGAATCTGGATTGTGGAGTTATCAGCCAAAATTTTGATTTTTCCGAAATTACAAATTGGACATTCAGCTATGAAGAGATAGGAGAATGCAGTGCAACATTAATTGTAACAGATACTTGGGGTGCAGTCTCAGAAGTAACGATAGATATTTTAGTACGGAATGAAGATCCTGAAGTTGATTTTAGAATCGCTCCAGAATCAGGCAATACTTCCATCTCTTTCCAATTCGAAGATCTCTCTACCGATTTTGAAACAGATTATGAATATCTAACAAGAACGTGGGACTTCGGTGATGGCAGCTCACTCACAACTACAGATTCTATCGTTTACCATACATACAGTATGCCAGACACTTACGATATAATTTTAATAGTTGAAGATGAACACGACGGCTCAAATACAACAACAAAACAATTTACAGTAGACAATTCCTTACCAATAGCCATTATAGATATTCCTAACGGAATCCCTATTGATGATGGTTGGACTATACCTTCAGGGGAAGATGTGTTAATATCTGCAGAGGAAAGTACAGATCACGAAGGACTTTCATTGGATTATAGTTGGTCTGTTAATGATGAAAATTATGACGGTGCCGCAGTAAATATTGCCTTAGATTCAGGCACTTATAATTTGGAATTAACAGTTACGGATTATCACGGTGCCCAAGTTTCTGTTTCACGTGTTATTGAAGTTATAGATAGGCCAACGACTTCTTTGAATGTAGAATTTACTAATATCTTGGTTGGAGATTCATTATCAATCACAGCTTCTAATAGCACTACTACCGATATCGACAGTTACGAGTGGACTCTTAATGGAGGCATCATTGGAACAACAATAGAAACTATAGATTTCACTCCATCTGAAGCAGGACAGTATCTAATATCTGTTACAGGTCACCATTCCTCAGGTTTGACCACGGACACTCATGAAATAACTATTGCAGTTTACAATCCACCAGTATCTAGAATGGATATTGCAGGACTTTATGTTGAGGGAAAGACTCTCCTTTTCGATGGTTCTGATTCTACTGGTACAGACTTATCATATTCATGGATTTTAGACGGTCAAGAATACGACACCGTTTCATTTTCGAAGATTATGGAAACAGGAGGCAACCATCATATTACATTGACTGTTACACAAAATCCAATCGGAGAGAGTACATCTGAAGAAACTTTCTATATTGATTGGTTACCTACTCTCGAGGTCACAATAGATACTCCTAATCCGCGAGTTGGAGAAACGTTTGTACTCCATTTCCTTGCAAGTGATTTTGAAGATGTATCAGCATCAATATCACATATCGAAGTATCTGGTTTCGATAATCTCGGATATTCTAACGGTAACATCGGAGATTCGAGTTTATCTCTAAGTCTATTTCGTGATACTCCTGGTGACGGCGAAGTAACTGTTACATTTCACGATAGTCATAGCAATCTGCAAATAACTTTCGAATATTCTGTAACCGAATGGCCAGATGGTGAAGTTGGAAACATGAATTGGTTTGGTGGAGATACAGAAGGCGATTCGGGCGTAGTTCAAGTTTCTGTAGCTAATAGGGGTGCAGGAGAGTTTGAAGGTAAATTGTATTTAACACAAAACGGTCGCCAAGTCTCCGAATGGGATGTAGTTTTATCACCATCATCTGATTCAACATTCTCTTATGAATGGACTGCTGAAGAAGGCTTCCATACTTTCCAAGCTGAATTAATAACGCTAGATGCAATAAATGGTAGAGTAGGTGAATCAGATTTAACCAATAATAATGCAGAACTCACATTCGAAATACAGAAGAAAGGCCTACCATCTATTTCATTACTAGTTTCCGTTTCTTTAGTCGTTTTAGTTGCTTTGTTCGGTTCAAGAAAGCTAATTAAGGCTTAGTTGGTGACTTTATTCAATGAATTCTGAACAACCATCCATGCGTCGCGTTTCTGATGAGAATTTCTTAGATTTAAGACGTTGGACTTCTGATAGATCGGAAGATTATGGCGGCAAACCCAAAATGCAAGTTCAAACTATAATATTGAAAAGTCCCGAACAAGTAGGCAAAATTTCCAATGAACTTTACGAAGGAAATGTAGTATTGGTCGATTTTACGCCAATGGCTTCAGATCAGCAAACACTCAATAAAGTAATTGCTGATTTAGAAAGAGCAGTTGCCGATATCGATGGCGATTTAGTAGGTATAAGCAATAAATGGATAGTCGTAGCCCCTACAAATATCCGAATTGCAAGACAAAAACTCTAGTTCTTTGAGCCCTCCTCAAGTTGTAATTTTAGGAGGTGGAAACATTGGCTCTTTCGTAGCCAACGAACTCGTATCTGATGGTTTTGATGTATCTATTTTAGATTCTTCTCTTGAATGTTTAAATCTCTGTAAATCTCTAACACCAAATGTTTCCATTTCAACTTTTGATGCAACTAATGTGAATGATTATGAATCAAAATTATCAGATTCCACTTTGGTTGTTAATGCATTACCTGGACCAATCGGTCATTTGGCTTTACAAAATATAGTTAATTTAGGATTGCCATGTGTAGACGTTTCCTTCACTTCCGAAGATCCACGAATTTTAAAAGATAAAGTGATTAAATCCAATTCTTTAGTTATTGCAGACACAGGCATTGCTCCAGGACTTAGCAACCTTCTCTCTGCCGATTTAGTTACTAATAAAAAAATTCAAACTTTAGAAATTTTCGTAGGAGGTCTTCCTTTTCGTAGAACTCCACCTTGGGAATATGCAGCACCATTTTCTCCCATAGATGTGATTGCTGAATATACAAGACCTGCTCGAATAAAAATTAATAATAAATTAGAAACTAGACCTGCATTATCTGGTTTAAAACATCTTGATATAGAAGGAATAGGAACTCTAGAGGCCTTCCTTACTGACGGTCTTCGCTCTCTTTTAGATTTGAATGTTCCGAATATGAAAGAATACACTCTTAGATATCCAGGTCACGCTGAAAAAATAACAAAACTGAAAAATCAGAATCTCCTTTCTGATGAAATAATTGAGATAGATGGCGTTCCAATGACTAAATTGAAATTAACCTCTCTCGAACTTTTCGAACAATGGAAACTTATTCCAGGTGAACCGGAATTCACGCATTTAATAATTTCAGGAACTGATAACGATGGAGCTGTCTACGGATGGCAAATACATGATGAAGGTTTAGATGGTTGGTCCAGCATGTCTCGAACAACAGGTTTACCAACGGTTTCATTCTGTAAGATGATATTGGATCAAACTATTAAAGATACGGGCGTCTTTATGCCTGAATATTTCGGTACAAATTCAAGTATCATTAATCGCATTATTGAAGATTTCAAAACTAAAGGAATTTCAATCAG
>DAHL01000023.1:0-25767 GCA_002509225.1 Euryarchaeota archaeon UBA102
GTGTACCGTTACTGGAAAGTTTTCTGAAGTATTGCCTGTATCAAAATTAGTTATTCTACTGGCAGGCACACCTCCCATATATTTTCTACGAGTGTATGCTACTTTCATATTGCGATACATATTTGCATTAGTTTTCTTTGCCATAACTATCGACAGGCACGCGGGTAGCATTTGTGTATTTAAGTTTTTACTTATTTTTTGATGATGCGATTTCTCTTATACAGTCTTACAGTTAGACCCGTATGAATATTCATGAATACCAAGCTAAGGAGCTATTTAGAAAATACGAAATTCCCACCCTTAGAGGTATTCTCATTGAAGAATCTTCAGACAGTCTCTCTGCTTGTAATTCTTTAGGTGGTGATTTGTGGGTTGTTAAAGCTCAGGTTCATGCAGGAGGAAGGGGCAAGGGTGGTGGAATAGTTCTCTGTAAAAGTCAAGATGAAGTTTCATCTGCTTGTAATAATTTATTAGGTTCTAGACTTATAACTCCCCAAACAGACAAAGAAGGAGTCTTAGTTCGAAAAGTCTATTTAGAAGAAGGTTGTCAAATTTCTAATGAACTGTATTTAGGTTTGGTTTTAGATAGGGAATCTGAAAAATTAGTTTTTATGATCTCAACTGAAGGTGGAGTTGAAATAGAGGAAGTTGCAAAAGAAACACCTGAGAAAATTTTGAAATTATATATAGAATCGAATGGTTCTATTGATTTACAAGAAGCTGAAAATATTTCTATTAATTTAGGACTAACAAAAAACCAAATACCAATTATGATTGATTTAATGCAAAAATTATCTAAAATGGCTTATGATTTCGATTGTTCATTAGTGGAAATAAATCCTTTAGTTGTCACAACTTCCGATGAAATCATTGCATTAGATGCCAAAGTCAATTTCGATGATTCAGCATTATTCAGACATCCTTCTATATCTGAATTAAGAGATTCTTCAGAAGACAACCCATTAGAAACTCGTGCCAATTCTGCAGGTTTGAATTATATCAAATTAGATGGAGAAATCGGCTGCATGGTGAATGGTGCTGGTTTAGCGATGGCTACGATGGATATTATCAAATTACACGGAGGTGAACCAGCTAATTTTTTGGACGTCGGTGGTGGAGCTACACCGGATCAAATATCTGAAGGTTTCAGAGTGATACTTTCAGATCCAGAAGTAAAAGCAATTTTTGTAAATATTTTCGGAGGGATCATGAGATGCGATTTCGTAGCTGAAGGTATCATTTCAGCAGCTCAAGATGTAGATTTGAATATACCACTCATAGTCCGTCTATCTGGAACAAATTCAGAATTAGGTAGGGATTTACTAAATCAATCAGAGTTACAATTAACGGCCGTATCTGACATGGATGAAGGCGCTCGTGTATCTATTTCTTCTTTGGAGGGTTCTGAATGAGTATTTGGCTTAACGAAGAAAGTAAAATCCTAATTCAAGGTATAACTGGAAAAAATGGACAATTCCACACTGAACACATGCTCGATTATGGAACGAATATTGTAGCAGGCGTTACACCAGGAAAAGGGGGCTCCGATGTTTTTGGCGTACCTGTGTTCAATACTATTTCAGATGCCAAAATATTAGGTGCCAACGTTTCCTGTATTTTTGTTCCACCAGCATTTGCTTATTCTGCAATCAAAGAGAGTATAGATTCCAATATTGAATTAATTATAGTAATAACAGAAGGGATACCAGCATTAGATATGGTTAAGTTGAAAGATTATTCTAAAAATAAAAACGTACGCATAATTGGACCGAACTGTCCAGGAATCATAACTCCAGGAGTTGGTAAAGTAGGAATAATGCCAGGCCATATTCACAAAAAAGGCAGAATAGGTATTGTATCACGTTCCGGAACCTTAACATATGAGGCGGTCAATCAAGTCAGTGAAATAGGTCTAGGCCAATCTACTTGTTTAGGTATTGGGGGTGATCCAGTAATAGGCACTACATTCATAGATTGTTTAGATGCTTTTGAAAAGGATTCAGAAACTGATGCTATAATTATGATTGGTGAAATAGGAGGTAACGCAGAAGAGAAAGCTGCCGAGTTTGTAAAAACAACTGTTACAAAACCAGTAGTAGGGTTTATCGCTGGCAGAACTGCACCTCCTGGCAAACGCATGGGTCATGCAGGTGCTATAATCTCAGGAGGTATGGGTACTGCAGATGCCAAAGTTGAAGCTATGAAAAATGCAGGCATTACTGTTGCAGAAAATCCAGCTTTAATAGGGCAAACATTATCCAAAGTATTAGGTAGGTAAATCTATTATGAAAATTATAGGTAATGTATTACACGCCACTGCAAAAAACACAGTCGTTGTACCTACAACAACTAAAGTAGATGTCCATTCTCGTGTTTATAATTACAAGGGTAAAGAAATTGGAAAAGTAATAGATGTTTTTGGTTCTGTTAAAAAACCATATCTGTTAATTGCCCCTAAAAAAGGTATAAGGGTTACAGAATTAATAGGTAAGGAGATATATTGTAAATGATTTCCAATAGTGGCCCTGAATGGAAAAATTATAAACCAAAATCAGATGTTTCCATTATACCGAAACAACCGAAAAATAAAACAACATCAAAAGCTATTGAAATTATAAGAAGTATTTCTAAAATTCTCCCACTTTCACCCAAGATTCATAAAGAATTCATTTCTTCTTCAACAGATATCTTTTATGACGTTCATAAAAAAGGCCTTATCAAAGGCAGAGATACCGAAAAAGTCGCAACAACTATCGTGTATATTGTTTGTCGAATGAATAATCTTGCAATCACATTAGATGAAATTGCAACTGCTTCAGGCGTTCCCAAAAAAGAAATTATTAGACTTCAGAAATTTTACTCTAAATCATTGCATTTTAAACTTCCACAACACGATTTATTCGTCTTCTTAAAGCGTTTCAGTTCTGATTTAAGATTAGATCGGCGTACATTTGAAAGATGCGAAGATATTTTACAAATCGCATCAACAAATAATTTCAGCGACGGCCTTTCACCTAATACAGTTATAGGAGCTGTCATTTATCTCGCTTCAAAAATTGAAAAGGATAAAAGAAGCCAATCTACCATTTCAAAAGTAGTGGGTGTTTCTGAATTAACAATAAGGAACGGCTATCAACGTTTGAATGAATTTGTTTCTCAGTAATTATTTTTATGCATTCTTGATATATACTGCCTTTATTATGGACTAATATGGAAGATAAAATCTCCAATAATCCTCCTTGTGCTATACCTGGTGATGAGGGTATTTTTGCCACACGTAGAACTGATTGGTGGTGGGTTCAACCATTACTGGTGGCTTTAGGTTTAGGTACTGCAGTAATCTACATGACTTGGGCAGCTTTTTTAGGAGTCGATTCTCATTATTATTACGAAGGTGATCATGAGGCCAATTATCTTTCACCGCTTTATTCTCCAGAATTCTACGGTGCACACGAACCCCTTTTTCATGCTGAAAAGCCATCATTTTGGCCAGATTTTCTTCCTTTTTCTCCCGCCTTTCTAATATTATGGGCACCGGCCGGTTTCAGACTTACTTGTTACTATTACCGGGGCACTTACTACAAGGCTTTTTGGGCAGATCCACCAGCTTGTTCTGTTGGCGAACCTAGAAATAGTTATTGGGGTGAAAATTCAATGCCCCTCATTCTTCAAAATGTTCATAGATATATGCTTTATTTCGCAATTATTTTTATCTTCATTTTAGCTTACGATGCATGGCTTTCTATGTGGTTTGGTGGTAAACCCTTTGAAGGAAAATTCGGCATAGGTCTCGGTACTTTAGTTCTCTCTCTCAATGTGATTTTATTAGGAGGTTATACATTTGGGTGCCATTCATTAAGACATTTAATTGGAGGGTATGCAGATAGAATAGTCAAGAAACCAAAGATTCAGCAAAAGGCTTATGATTGTGTGAGTTGCCTCAATAAAGATCATATGAAATGGGCATGGTTCTCACTCTTTTGGGTCTGTTTTACAGATGTTTATGTAAGGTTTCTCGCTGTAAAATTAGATTTCATAATATTAGGTGGTTAATTGGATTATGAGTGAAGATATCAGAAAAGAATCTTGCGATATTTTGATCGTCGGTGCTGGCGGTGCAGGATTACGTGCAGCTATAGCTGCAGCAGACGCAGATATGTCTGTATCTATTGTTTCTAAATCACTTTTAGGTAAAGCACATACAGTAATGGCAGAAGGGGGCATAGCTGCATCATTAGGTCATGCAGATTCTAGAGATAATTGGAAAGTTCATTTCAGAGATACTATGAGGGGTGGGAAAAATCTCTCAAACTGGGAAATGGCCAAAATTCATGCAGAAGAAGCTCCAGAGAGGGTGCGCGAGTTGGAAACATGGGGTGCAGTTTTTGATAGAACTGAAGATGGCAGGATAAACCAACGTAATTTCGGTGGGCATAGATATCCACGATTAGCCCATGTAGGTGATCGCACAGGTCTTGAAATCATTCGAACTTTACAAGATCATGCAGTTCATCAAAAAAATATCAACATGTTTATGGAATATACTGTTTTTAGATTATTCAAAAAGAATGGAAAGGCAGTAGGCGCCATGGCTTATGATCGTGCAACTGGTGAGATCGTAATCTTTGAAACCAAAGCAATCATACTGGCTACCGGAGGGATAGGCAAGGCATATCGTATCACTTCTAATTCTTGGGAATATACTGGCGATGGACATTCATTGGCTTATTTGATGGGTGCAGATTTGATAGATATGGAATTTGTACAATTCCACCCAACTGGTATGGTTTGGCCACCAAGTGTTAAGGGCACATTAGTCACAGAAGGTGTACGTGGTGAAGGCGGTATATTGGTAAATTCAGAAGGAGAACGTTTTATGTTTAATTACATACCAGAAGTTTTTGCCGCTGAAACGGCTAAAGATGAAGATGAAGCCAATGATTGGCTAGATGGAAAAGAGGGTGCAATGAGACCTCCTGAATTATTGACTAGGGACGTAGTTGCAAGAGCTATTATGAATGAAGTCAAAGAAGGAAGAGGTTCTCCTCACGGTGGCGTATTCTTAGATATAGCCTCAAGAAGGTCTCCAGAATATATTAAGCAAAAGCTACCTTCAATGTATCACCAGTTCAAGGAATTAGCCGTTTTGGATATTACTACCACTCGTATGGAAGTTGGTCCAACTACACATTATATGATGGGGGGCGTAAAAGTAGATGCAACTACCGGTTCATCCACTATAGATGGCCTTTTCGCAGCCGGTGAAGCTGCAGCAGGAATGCATGGGGCTAATAGATTGGGCGGAAATTCTCTTTCTGATTTATTAGTTTTTGGTAAATTAGCAGGACAAGCAGCATCGAATCATGCTAGCTCTACAGATTTTACACCTCCTGAACCTAAGGACGTTCAAACTGCTTTAGATGATTTATTGAGACCATTAAATGGAGAAGAGGGTATCTCTCCATATAAATTACAAGAAGAACTCCAAGAAATAATGGAGCAAAATGTAGGCATAGTTAGATCAGAAGAAGGTTTACAGAAAGGCATCGATGAATTAAACGTACTAAGTAAAAAATTAACTAATTTAAGAACCACTGGAAGCAGAAAGTATAATCCAGGATGGCACCTCTGTTTAGATTTACATAATATGATAATCGCAAGTAAAGCAGTAGCATCTGCTGCTCTGGAACGCACAGAGAGTAGAGGTGCGCACACCCGTTTAGATTATCCCAATTATGATGATGTTTTTGAAACTATAAATATAATAATAAGAAAAAGTCCAGATTCGATGTCTGTAGTTAGATCTCCTCTTACAAAGATGCCAAGCGATTTATCTGATTTCGTTCAAAAGGAGGTGGTATAATTAAAAGAAAATTCATAATTCAAAGAGGAGATGATGACGACAATCTTCGCATGGAGTCTTTTGATGTTGAAGTAGAGGCTGGTATGGTGGTTTTAGATGCAATACACAGAATACAATCAACAGAAGCTCCTGATTTAGCGGTTAGATGGAATTGTAAAGCAGGAAAATGCGGTTCTTGTTCAGCTGAAATAAACGGCCATCCAGGTCTCACCTGCATGACTCGAATTTCTGACTTTCCTGAAGAAGAATCAATCACAGTACAACCTATGAAAACATTCCCAGTAATCAAAGACTTAGTAACGGATGTTTCTTGGAATTATGAAGTAAACAAAAGAATAGCCCCACATCAACATACAAAAGATTCAGATCCCCGCATGTTCCAAGAGGAAATCAACCGTACCCAGGAATTCCGTAAATGTATCGAATGTTTTCTATGCCAAGATGTTTGTCACGTATTAAGGGATCACGATTTGAAAGATGAATTCGCCGGTCCTCGTTTTATGGTACGCCTCGCAGGTCTTGAAATGAATCCTTTGGATGAAGGTGATAGATTATCTGATATTAGAGAAAAGCACGGCGTCGGTTTTTGTAATATAACTAAATGTTGCACAACAGTCTGTCCAGAGAATATTACTATTACGGATAATGCAATTATTCCATTAAAAGAGAGGGTTGTTGATGAATATTACGATCCTCTAAAGTGGATTTGGAATAAAACTATAGGTAAAAATTTCGAAGTTTAGCATTAGTTCTAAACAAAAACAGTAATTATCCCCCCCGAAGTAAGGGGTAATGGTATCGGGCATCGATTCAGCCAAACTTATTTCAGATCTTGATAAAGATAACATCACAATAGCCACAGTTTGCTCTCATTCTTCTTTACAGATTTTTCATGGCGCTAAATTAGAAGGTTTCAAAACATTAGGAATATCGGTAGGAGAACCACCGAAATATTACGATGCTTTCCCGTTAGCCAAACCGGATGAATTTATATCAATAGAAAAATACTCAGATCTCGCCAATATTTCGGATGAATTAAGAAAAAGAAATTGCGTAGTCGTACCACACGGCTCAGTAGTTCAATATCTAGGTGTCGACGCCTTTGAAGAATGGAATGTCTTAACTTTTGGAAACAGACTTGCCTTGAGGTGGGAGTCTGATAGAAATCTCGAAAGAAAATGGTTAGAAGGGGCAGGACTCAAAATGCCTACAGAGATTTTAGATGCTAATGATATTTCAGGGCCTGTTTTAGTAAAATATCACGGGGCTAGCGGAGGTAGAGGTTATTTCATAGCTAGATCGGTCGCTGAATTCGAAGAGAATATCCAAGAAGGTGTCAAATTCACCATTCAAGAGTATGTTTTAGGAACGCGATACTATATACATTATTTTTACACGCCATTCAGCAACGATGGCTATACAGTTCAAAATGGCAATCTTGAAATGCTCTCTGCAGATAGAAGAGACGAATCTAATATTGATGAAATCTACAAATTAGGTTCCCAAGAAAAATTAAAATCCGTAGGCATGTATCCTTCTTTTGTTGTAACTGGAAATATACCTGTAATTTTGAGAGAATCCCTAGTTCCTAGGGTTTTGGAAATGGGCGCTAATGCTATCAAAGGTTCCTTTGAAAAGTTTGGAGGAATGGTCGGTGCATTCTGTTTAGAAACAGTCGTAACAGATCAATTAGATATACGGGTTTTCGAAATTTCAGCACGGATCGTCGCAGGTACAAATCCATTCCCTTCAGGTTCACCTTATTCTGATTTTGTAGCTCCAGGTCTCAGTACTGGAAGAAGAATAGCACAAGAATTGAAAAGAGGTATCGAACTAGATAGACTCGATGAAATTCTAAGTTAAATGGTATCAATCAAATCACCTAGAGGCACCACACTCACCTGTAAGGGTTGGCAACAAGAAGCAGCTCTTAGAATGTTAATGAATAATTTAGATCCAGAAGTCGCTGAAAATCCAGATGAATTGATCGTATACGGTGGTAGAGGTAAAGCAGCACGAAATGAACAATGTTATCATTCTATCGTTGACTGTTTAACAAATTTAGAAGATGATGAAACATTATTAGTACAGAGCGGTAAACCAGTCGGTATTTTTAGAACACAACCAAACGCACCTAGAGTTCTAATTGCAAATTCCAATTTAGTTGGAAACTGGGCAACATGGGATCATTTTCATGATTTAGAAAAGAAAGGTTTGATTATGTATGGGCAGATGACTGCAGGTTCTTGGATATACATAGGTACGCAAGGCATTCTTCAAGGAACATACGAAACTTTTGCAGAAGCCGCAAAGCAACACTTCAACAGTAGTTTATCTGGCCGATTAGTGGTCAGTAGTGGTTTAGGTGGTATGGGAGGGGCTCAACCTTTAGCTACTACTATGAACGAAGGTACATTTTTAGCAGCAGATGTCGATGAATCTCGTATCCAAAAACGTATAGAAACAAAATACTGCGATTTACTTTTAACAGATATCGATGAAGCAATAGATACTGCTTTAGAATGGAAAGAAAATAAAGTAGCAAAATCGATAGGCGTAGTTGCAAACGCAGTGGATTTACTAGAACGACTATTAGCTAGAAACGTCATTCCAGATATTCTCACAGATCAAACTTCTGCACACGATCCTCTGAATGGGTATATTCCAAGAGGGTTGGATGTGATTGATGCAGAAAAATTAAGATTTGAATCCCCTAAAAAATACACAGAGAGAAGCATAGAGACGATGGGCGACCACGTCAAAGCTATGCTCAGTCTTATGAAAAAAGGAGCGCATACTTTTGATTACGGTAATAATTTACGCGCTGGAGCTGAAAAAGCCGGCGTAAAAAATGCCTTCGATTTTCCAGGTTTTGTTCCTGCATATATACGACCACTCTTTTGTGAAGGTAAAGGTCCATTTAGATGGGCTGCTTTGTCAGGAGATCCGAATGATATTTATGAAACTGATAAAGTCATTCTAGATTTATTTCCTGATAATGAACCATTAAAACGTTGGATTGAGTTGGCACGAGATACTGTCCAGTTCCAAGGTCTTCCAGCACGAATTTGTTGGTTAGGTTATGGTGAAAGAGCAAAAGCCGGTCTCGCATTTAATAAATTAGTTAGAGATGGTAAAGTGAAAGCACCTATTGTTATCGGCAGAGATCATTTAGATTGCGGCTCAGTCGCCTCTCCTAATCGTGAAACTGAAGATATGCTTGATGGTTCCGACGCTATTGCAGATTGGCCGCTTTTGAATGCATTGTTAAATGTAGCAGCAGGCGCGACTTGGGTTAGCTTTCATCACGGAGGGGGTGTAGGAATTGGCTATTCATTACATGCAGGTATGGTCGTTGTTGCCGATGGTACTGAAGATGCCGATAAAAGATTAGAAACTGTTCTGACTACTGATCCAGGTACTGGAATTATGCGCCATGTAGATGCGGGCTACGATAAAGCCAAACAAATAGCTAATGAGCACGACGTCAAAGTCGATTTAGTAAATAAAAATATTTAACATGAATTTAATTCTTGCATCAAAGTCAGACGTTGCATCAGTTAATCTGCATGATACTTTATTGGAGTTAGGTTCTTGGGAGCAAACAGGTATTTTCGATTCAAACCCCATTTGGTCTCTTACTAAAGATTACAATTTCTTTTGTAATATAAACACTCAGATGGCAATGATTGATGATTTACACATAAATGCTGAAAATATAGATGTTCGTTGGGAAAAAGAAACAAATAAAAAAATAAATATTCTCGCTTTTTTATCAAGACATAAAGCTGCTAGTGGAACTCCGAGTTTAACAGTCCACCCCATTGGTAATTGGGGTGTAGCAGAATATGGGGGTTCTGATAATGATGTATCTCATACATCCCCTTCTGAGATGTCAGGTCTTCTATTTGAACTGTATAAAACTGCTCCTGATGGTTATCAAATCTGTTTAGAAGCAACACACCATGGGCCCTATGTTGAAACGCCCACTTTTTTCATTGAAATAGGTTCTTCTCCAGATAGGTGGGAGTTGAAAGAACCTGCAGAGGCAATTGCAAAAGCGATATTAAATTTTAAACCATCAAAAGGCCCTAAATTGGTGGGAATTGGCGGTGGCCATTATGCTCCAAGGTTCACTGAAGCTCTTTTTTCTCATGAAGTTTCTTTTGGTCATATAGTTGCAAACTATGGACTGAAAACTATAACTCCCAATTTACTCAAAAAAGCATTATCCGTCTCTTCTGCTGATGGCATCTATCTTCATCGTAAAGGGATGCCAAAATCTGCTTTGAGAGAAATGATTCTTTTAGCTGAGAAAGAAAACATTCGCATTTTTCGTCAATCAGATTTAGTTCCGAGATAATTATTTTTCCTTCCTTCAAGTCAATTTATAAACTCATTCCTCATGCAATATAATCAGGTGATTTTTTGAATAATTTAGCTTCCGCTAAGGCAAATTTGAATTCTAAAGTTCCGGCTTCATCTAAAGCTGTTTCTTCTGTTTCAAATTGTGTTGGAAATACTTCTCTTGTTAAAATTTCAAAGAATTTATATGCCAAATTAGAATCTTCAAACCCCAGCGGTAGTATCAAAGATCGTATGGCTAAACATCTTTTAGATTTAGCTGAAGAACGGGGCTCTATCAAAAAATCAGGTACGATAATCGAAGCAACTAGTGGGAATACTGGAATTGCCTTTTCAATGTTAGCTGCAGAACGTGGATATAGGATGATTGCAGTTATGCCCAAGAATATGAGTGAAGAGAGAAAGGTCATGATTCGTTCCTTCGGAGGGGAGATTTTTGAAGTTGGAAATAATGATTTTGCAGGAGCTTTAGAATATAGAGATCAACTAGTTGAAGAGATGAATGCATATTGCCCTAATCAATTTGAAAACATAGATAATGTAGATTGCCATTACTCCACCACAGGTCAAGAAATAATTCGCCAAGTAGCTGATTTAAATTTAAATCAGAATATCTCTGCCTTTGTTGCAGGCACCGGAACTGGAGGAACTCTTATGGGTGTCAGAGAAGCATTAATCGAATCATTTCCAGATGTTCATATTGTTGCAGTTGAACCAACAGAATCTGCAGTTATGAGTGGTGGTGAACCCGGTGAACATATGATACAAGGAATTGGTGATGGTTTCATTCCTCCTATTGTTGATATGAATTTAGTGGATGAAGTCGTAGCAGTTTCTTCTAAAGATTCAATCTCTCGAATTCGCAAACTCACCAAAGATTTGGGGTTAATGGCCGGCATCAGTTCTGGAGCAAATATTTTAGCCGCTGAAAGTTATATCGAAAAACATCAACCAGATGGAATAGTGGTCTCTATTCTTTGCGATCGCCAAGAACGATATTTTAGCCTGTTAAGTCAACATTAATTTCAACATAATATTTTAATATCTTTTGTAAGTGGGAATGTCGTATGAGTGAAAAATATAACAAAGATAGTCAAATTTCTTTCATGTGTAAAAATAATCCAGGAGAGTTACAATCTGTCTGTGATACGTTGAATGAAGCCAGTATCAATATCAGAGCAATTTCAATGACCGATGCTTCTGATCATGCAGTAATCCGCATGATTACAAACGACGCAATGAAAACGCGTATCGTCCTTGATCATATGGGTTTCAACACAATTTTATCCCCAGTTCTTATTTTCGACGTATCTGATTACCCAGGAGCATTAATGCAGATAACACAAAAACTATCTGACGCTTCCGTTAATATTCAATATCTTTATGCGACTACTTCAAAATACAGAAGTCGTGTTGTTTTGAAAACAGACAATATGGATTTGGCAGAGAAAATATTGAAACCAATGAGATGGGGCTCCAAAAAAGTAACCAAAACCAAAAGGCCCAGAGTTTCTGTTACTCAATCATAAACTACTCAAATAATTTTTAATTTTACTAGCTATTTCCACATAATCTTCTATTTTGTTCGGATCTTCAAAACCCAAATCTTTGTCAATTTTTATATTTGGACATTCTACTCCACATCCCATAGATATCACCATTTTTTCTTTAATTTTTTCAATCGAGTCAATATGTTTTGGTTTAAGGCCATCAGCATTTATATTCTTCATTTTCAATACTTTTATTGTATTGGGGTGTACCATTTCTGCAGGCCTTGTTCCTGCACTTTCAGCTTCGTACCCCATGTCACGAGCAATAGCTTCTGCCATCTGAGATCTACATGAATTACCAACACAAACAAACAACAGTTTCTTTTTCATAGCTTATCCAATTTCAGCTCCAGATTCATATTCAGTACCATATTTGAATTCGTTTACTAGATATCCATCAATGTCTCTAAGTGTCATCCTATCTCCGTCATTATTCCATATTGGTGAATTTGAACCCCAATAAACTTCAGTTTGATTGTCTTCTCCATTTCCGCAATATATTGTAAACCCGACTTCTGGTTCTACTATGTATTCCAAAAATTCGTATGAATGTCCTGCTCGATCCTGTATAATCCATCCAGTAAGATTTATCGTTTCATTACCCTCATTATGAAAAGTCATATTCTCTCCATTCATGTTGTCTCTGTCTGAGCCATCAGGATTGTAAGCCAGAGATGTAATATTTATTTGATTATAATATATAGATTTTTCCCATAAACCTACTCCTATCTCTCTAGCTTGATTTTCTCTGTCTAACAATTCTTCTTTTTTACTATTTTCACAATAATCCACAAATGCTAAACCACCTGAGACTAACACTTGATTGATACTAATCTCTGTATCATTTCTCAAATAAACCCATCTTAACATTCTTCCAAAACTGTCAGTATCATCTTCTTCTGTTTCATTCATCAATATTACGGTCTCGTTCAGTAATGCATTTTCGAGAAAATCCTTACCTTCTTGATACCAAGGTTTTCCACTTTCAGCTGTATTTACGCACAGAAGTCTTACAATTGAACCATCGTCCATTTCTATAGTATCACCATCTATAATTCTAGATACTATTGTTCCAGACTCAGTTTCTTCAGTTTCATTTGTTCTTTCTCTCTCTCCTTCGTTTTCTGCCGTTTCTTCTCTGTTTACTTCTCCTTCGTTTTCCGGTCTATTGTTTCCTTCTAAACATCCACCAACAATCAATATCATCATAATAAGTATCAGTTGTATTCTCATCTTTCATCAATAAGGGTATCTTTACTTAAACAAGGTGCCTTGTAGATTTCGTGAACCAGACAAATACATACTATGAACTAGGTTTTGCAATTTTCCTAGTTGCAATCGCTGCAGCTGCAGGAGTGCATTATGGCTCAGATGGCTGGGGCGCGGAGTCTGAAAGTAAAGTAGGTTTCAATTCAGCTTTTTGTGAATTAATGCAAGATGGTCTGATACGTGAACCTGCAAACACTTGGTCCAATCTAGCTTACGTTATAGTCGGTTTCGGAGTTCTTTGGCATATAGGATATCTAGGGGGTCCACGAAATAATCCAATGGATGGTCGCAGTCAATACACTATTCTTTATGGTTATTCTGCAGTTATACTGGGAATAGGCAGTTTCGCTATGCACGCTACCAAGACTGATTGGGGTGGGTGGTTAGATAATACTGGGATGGTTCTTTTTGTTTCTTTTCCAGTTGTTTACAATTTCACAAGAATTTTAAAATGGAATGATAAAACATTTCTTTGGTCATATCTCGGATTGAATATTCTCATTTCAGCTTTTATTTGGTTTGTTGGTCATGGAAGTTACATATTTGCAATTCTAACAGTGTGTTGGATGTGTACTGAAGCTGGTATTAGGTATCCACAAAAATCTTGGATAGTTTTTGGAGTCCCCGCTCTTTTTGATTTGGTTCTAAGGGGTGGAGATTTGGCTTGGACGCAATTAATTTGGATAGCTATGGCTTTCTGGTTCGCTCAATTTAAACAAATAGAAATTAAACGTTCATACGTTCCTGCTTTTTGGTTAGGTTTCGGTAGCTACATTTCAGCTTTTATTATCTGGAATCTTTCTTTGGAAGATGGCCTACTTTGCGATCCTGCAAGCTTAATGCAAGGTCATGCACTTTGGCACATCTTAACAGCATGCTCTATAGGTTTCTTCTATATTTATCTAAGATCAGAACAGAAAGTATCTATACCCGAAGAGAAAAAAGTAGATGCAATCACAGAAGTCTTCAATAGTCTTTTGAATTTTAAATTCCCATGGGATGATTAAATATAATTATAAAAGAAAATCAACATAAGTTCTGCATAGCAGAATATATTCAACATAACCATAGGCCTCTGTCCATACCAAATTTGATACATCCATTGGTTCTTCTCTACTACGTATTCAATAGCTCTGCCTGATTTTTGTTGATGATATATTATGAATGCTAAAATCAACGGCCATGTGAAAAACACTACAAGACCCATCATAATCTGTTCTACCGGTTCCATTTTTTGAATGCTATGTCTGGTCATTTTTCTTCTATCATATACATTTGTCAATGGAAATAATATGGAAAATGTCAACAGCATAGCGAATGACGAAACCATCAAATCAGGCGATAAAAATAGAGATGCAAATACCAAAATCATTACAACGATTAGTGCCTGTTGATCGCTTCTCATTGTCATTTATTATACCAGAATCTCTTATTTGAGACTCAAACTTGTATTATTTAGCTGTTTGCGATACTGATTTCTTACTTAGTTTCAGCATATCGGCGTGAAACTTCACTCCAATTCACTACATTGAAGAATGCGTTCAAGTAGTCTCCACGTAAGTTTTGATATTTCAAATAATATGCATGTTCCCACACATCTACACCCATTATAGGAGTTCCACATTCACATCCACAAACTTCAGCACCCATCAAAGGATTATCTTGATTACTAGTGGAGCAGACTGATAATGTTCCATTATCTGAACATAACCAAGCCCATCCTGAACCGAACCGTGTCATTGCAGCTTTATGCATCGCCTCTTTCATCTCATCCATTGATCCAAAAGCAGAATCTATTGCCACCGATAACTCATCAGACATTGTTCCACTATCCGAACCCATTATTTCCCAGAAAAGACTATGATTCCAGTGCCCACCGCCGTGATTTCTAACAGCCATACGTTGACCTTCAGGAACTCCATCTAAATCTCCAATCAATTCTTCTAGATTTTTACCATCCAAGGCCCCATCTGCAGCTTCTACTGCTCCATTCAGCATATTGACATATGCTTGATGATGCTTATCATGATGTATCTGCATCGTTTTTGCATCTATGTGGGGTTCTAGCGCGTCGAAAGAATATGTTAAATCAGGTAGTTCAAAACTCATTGCTAATCACTAATCTGGCTATCAAGAGTATCTATTTAATTCTCTGCCTAAAAACCGAGATCTTTAATGTCAACATCTGCGTTCATATTTACACGTACAGGATATGCCAAACTAATCTTCTCTTCTTCAAATCTTCTTAGTACTTCTTTAACTACGTCAGATTTTGTAGGTCTCATCTTTCTTGGTTCTTTTACGTAAAATCTAATCTCCATTAGTACGTCCTGATCTCCAAAGTCCCTCAGAACTGCCTGTGGAGGTTTAGGTTTTTCTTGATTAATGTCTGGATGTGTTTTCACAATTTCGTTTACTACATCTTCTGCTTTCTGAACATTAGACCATATGGGTGTTAATCCCAAACGAAGTCTAACTCTTAGGGCTGCATCTCTATCATGGCTGAAATTGACAATTGGCCCACCTATCAAACTCTTGTTAGGTACGGTTACGATAACTCCGTCTGTAGAACGTACAATTGTAGTTCTCAGTCCTATCTCTTTTACATCACCCCAACTACTGTACAGACTACCTATTTTTGTTGGAAGCTTAATTCTATCTCCCACTTTGAATGGTCGATCTATCATAATGAAAACTCCACCTACGACATTGGATAATGTATCTTGAGCTGCAAACGCTAGTGCTAAACCTGCTATACCGAGTCCAGCAAGTATTGCACTTACATCTACTCCCATTGTACCTGATACGGTTATCAGGAGAAGAATCCACATAGTCACCTTTGCAACTTTTTGAATAAATATCTCTACAGTTTCATCTAAATCTACACTATCAAATAAACGAGCAATCTGTTTCGATACGAATATTATTACAGGATATCCAATAACTAATGTCAGAATCGCCTTAATAACACTAATTTCCAATATACTTTCACCACAGTCTAATATTCCTGTAGTACTAGTACTGAAGACTCCATCACACTCTATATTCATGGTCATATCGAAAGGTACTTCTATTTAAAATTATTTTATTATTAAACCGAAAGAGATTTTAACTACAACTCTACCTCCATGGAGTTAATTTATGGGGAAACACGATTCACTGCTTAAAGTTAGCAATCTCACTCGAGGTTTCGGCAGTGGTGAAACTAGATTAGAAGTTCTTAAAGGGGTTGACTTTGAGATTAAATCTGGTGAATTAGTGGCATTGATGGGTCCATCTGGAAGTGGCAAATCTACACTTCTAAACATCGTTGGTGGATTACTAGAGGCAGATGGGGGGTCTATCTCTATGAATGATTTCAGATATGGAATGGATTCTCCTAGTAAGGTAGTCGAATTAAGAAGAAAACATATCGGCTGGATTTTTCAAGATTTTCATCTTCTCGATCACATTACTGCATTAGGCAACGTCGCATTCTCTTTAGATCTCTCCGGCTTTTCTGCTGAAGAATCGGAAAAACGAGCAACCGATTCTCTAAAGAGAACTGGCATTTTCGATAGAGCTGAACACAAACCAGATGAACTATCTGGAGGTCAATCACAACGTGTAGCTATTGCTAGGGCTATTTCTGGTCAAAAAAATTTAATTTTAGCTGACGAACCAACTGGAAATCTAGATCTGTCTTCGGCTGAAGACATACTTGAACTTTTCAAAGAACTCTGTCATGACAAAAAGAATCCAATCTCTATTCTGATGGTTACACACGATCCACATCTCGCTTCAAAAGCCGATCGTATGCTGTTAATCAAAGAAGGCAAAGTCGTTGCTTCTAACGTTGATACTGCTTGGGAGGATAAGTAATGTCCAAAAAAGGACGCATAGCTGGAATTAAATCCCGAATAGCCAGATCTCCCGACAGTTTTCGAATAGCTGCTCTTTCTGCTTGGAGAGGAAAAGCTAGAGGCGCTGCAGTCATAGCCGGTGTTTTTCTAGCTTCTTTAGTAATTTCATCAGTTTTAGTTTACGGCTCAGGTTTAATGCAACTCTTTTTCCAAAATTCCTTAGAATCAGAATATTACGATTTCAGAATGGATTTCTATACTGAAAAAGGAGGTGAAAATCGTACTGATGATTATTCAATTTACGAATCTTATTGTATAGAAATGCTAACCGTAGATGGGGTGGCCGGTTGTTCTGTTGCCGCAGGTAGGCAGGGTGAACATGGTGCTGGATGGTTTTCAGATGATTATCTGAAAGCTCGACCCTTAGAGGTTATCTCCTGGGATGGAAATGGTAAAGATTGGAGTAATGTCAGTTTTACTATTGACGAAGATGAACAGGGAGGCCCTCCCATTAGTGCCTACAGACCCGTTCGTATGTTGGGGGATGGTATGTTTACGGGGGTTTTAGCAGACAGACATTCAGAACGTTTAATCCAAGGTTCTTGGCCATCAAGTTATGAAGTTGCTGTATCTGATAGGTTAATCTCAATCCCTAATAAGGTATTTAGTGAAGCCAATGCCGAGTTAGGAGATAAAATAAACGTAACGTTCCAACACGACACTGCTCTTGTAGATGGTGAATGTTCAGGCAGGTCTGGAATAGATAGAGGTTTCGAATTCTGTTACAGTAATATTACATTATCTAATCTAACAATCAGCTCTGTTTTCGATGACACTATCTGGGCAAGCCCAGTTAATTCACAACAATCTCTTTACATTCCATGGGGCATTCTTTCAGGAGAAGATAAATCTGCACTCATTGCTGGTGATCATTCATATCTCGCTATAGCTATAGATCGTACCAGTTTCCCCACTGACGTTGGCGACACTGTAACTTATCTTGACGATATAGAACAAAGTTTAGAATCTATTCCGTTAGAAAATGAAGTTAGATTGAATGTTAAGAATATTGTAGATGACACAATCGCCTTTTTGGAAATTCAAAACTATCTCGTACAAGTTTTTGTTTACATCATCATGATTCCTATAGTGATTCTTTCAATGTCCGTTTTAATTTACGGTTTAATTCTCTCTTTAGAACAGAGACGGCGTGAAATCTCTATCCACAGAACAATAGGCGGTAGTGCAAAAGGCCTTCACAGAATGGTCATACTTGAATTGGCGATCATGAGTTTCGTTGCTTGGCTGTTAGGCTATCTTTTAGCAATGTTCTTGATTCCTTACGTTCTAAACTTCAAAGGGTTCCTTCACGCTAGCGGTACTCCCGTTAATGTCAGTGTAAGTCTAGGCCTGATAGCTACATTATTCACTGCTTTTGCTACTTTAGGTCTGGCTCTTATTTTTGGACGCTCTAGAACTAAATCTTTCCTTGAACAGGAAATAGCCGAGGGTGTTAGAAAGGTTCAAAATGTCAAAAAACCGAGATACTGGCTTCATTGGACTCTATTCGTCATAGGGGCTCTCGCCCTATTCGATACATTGATGGAAAGATCCACATATCTCAATAGTACGATGTTCGATGAAGGTTTAATTGCAAATCGTCTTTTGGATGGTATTTTCAGTTTTTTTGGACCATTCTTTTTGTGGGTAGGTGGGGCGTTAGTATTGTCTAGATTAGGAGCATCAGCACCGAGTTTCATTGAAAAACCACTCAGAAATACGAATCTTCTTCGAGATGTCGGTCGTGCGATTCAAAAATCTTCTTCCACTGAAGGTGTAGGACGTCTCTCTCTGATTATCGTTTTAACTTTATCAATCGTTACAATGGCTGCAACTCAAGGATATACTGGTTCTAAAGTAGATGAACGTACAGTTTCACTCTCTGTCGGTTCTGATATTAGAATAATTTTCGATTCAGAATTGAACGAAACTGAAGCCAATTCTTTCATCCGTTCTCAACTTGATGTTGCAGGTTATACGGATTCTACTTTCTCTATTACTACTATTCCAATTCTATATCTTCATCCTTCTGAAAACGATGACAATCTAATAGAAACTTGGATTATTTTAGACGGTGCACGCGATGTTCTTCGTTGGGATACAGATTCCTTCAACGTAGGCGGTTCTGGTCGGAATGCACCTTGTGAAATTTCCGATTCAGTTCTCTGTCCATCTTTCCAAGGCGATATGGATGCTGCACTAGATAGTATTGAAAATAAGAACGGTTTCACATTAGGCAAATACCATTCCGTTTGGCAACTGACTAATTCAGATTGGAATGATGGCCCACAAAATCAAAAATTGGCTACACACGATTGTAAATGTCTTACATTCAACCTCTCGTCATTTTCACAAGTCGAACTTAATTTTGCAGGAGAACATCAATGGATGCCCGGAATGTCCACTTCTTCTTCTTTAAATTCAATGATGATTGGTGAAGATTCATTCAGAACCTTAACTTCAGATGTAGTTGTTGATGAATGGAGAAGTGCTACCTGGTGGGTAAATGTCGGAGATTTATCTACACAGAACAGTGGAGATGATTTAGTTGATCTCTCTCGTCAAATTTCTTATTCGAGTTCAGTATCAGACATTATCAATTGGGAAGATGAACATAGAGATGTAGAGCGTAATGGTGGTTTGATATTCGGTGCACCTGGCCTATTATCTTTACAATTCTTAGTAGCATCTTCTGCTGCTGTTGTAACTAGTTTCGTCTTTCTCTCTTTGGTTCTGACTCAGAAGAAACGAGAATTAGCTCTAATTCAAGCAATAGGTGGGAGCCACGCTCAAGTAACTAAATTAATTCTTTTCGAAATTCTATCTATCGTAGTTGCAAGTATGCTTTTAGGAGGTCTTTTAGGAATGGGAATAACTTATTCTTTCAATGGCCTTTTCGATCTATTCGGTCAAGTATTCCAAGCATTCGGAGGTAGTGAGACTCCAATAGAAAGAACTCTAGTTTGGCCATGGTTCAACCTTTTCCTTGTAGGACTTGCTGTTTTCTCAGCCGTTTTAGTAGCATTGCTGGCCACAACTAGACGTGCACTCAAAGCCGATTTGGCGGGAGTTTTGAAAACGGAGTGATATCATGTTACTAAAAGCAACAGATCTTTATCATGTTTACGAGTCTAAAGCGGAAGAGGGCAATGTAGTTGCACTGAAAGGTCTTAACTTAGAAATTAAAGAGGGCGAAGCTATCGCAGTTGTCGGACCTTCCGGTTCTGGAAAATCTACACTCATGAAAGCTCTTGGAGGTTTACTAAGACCTTCAGCGGGACGGGTTTTCCTGAACGATAAGGACCTAACACAGATGGAAGGTTCAGAACTGGTAGAACACCGTAGAAACACTATCTCTTTCGTTTTCCAAGAGGGGAATCTCCTTCCTCATCTTTCCGCTTTAGATAATGTCATTCAACCTCTAAGGCACGCTGAAATTCCTACTCGAGAAGCTTCTACTCGAGCAAAAGAGATAATAGAAGAATTAGGCCTCACTTCAAGAATGCACGCCATTCCAGAACAGCTTTCTGGTGGTGAACTTCAAAGGGTCGCAATAGCTAGGGCATTGGTAACTAAACCTAAACTAATTTTAGCCGATGAACCGACAGGTTCGCTGGATCCCGTTACAGGCCGTATGGTCGTTCAACTTTTCAATGACCTACATAAGAAATTCGATATGGCATTCCTTGTAGTCACACATAATCGTGAGGTGGCAGATTTCACCGATCGGTCTCTCGAATTGCGTGATGGTAGGTTCGTTGCACAACATGGTACTGATGTCGCTTTCGATAGTTTAGCATCAACTCGTGAAATTATAATCGATGATGCAGGCATGTTATCGTTAACTCCTGACGTCATGGCTGAGTTAGGTGGACCTGGACGTTTCAATGTTTCCAACGTAGAGGAAAATAAACTATCTTTAGAACGAGTTACAAAAATTAAAAAAGAAAAATCTTTACCGAATAAGTGTCCCGCTTGTGGCTGTTCTTATAATATTAAAGAAATCAATCAGTGTCCAGATTGTGGAGCACTCAGTCCGCAGTGAATTTTACAATCTTATCCACTTCACTGTAATCCAAGCATCATTTACCCAAAATACTAGGTTCTTTTTCACAGCATGTGAAACTCTAATGGCTCTCGCCATCTCTAACCATCTCATTTCGTTATTGCATACTATAACTATCCAAGGGGCATGCTCTTCATTTTCCGAGTATACTCTATAATCTGCTCCAAATTTAAATCCCGAATTAACTTTCAATCCCATCGCAGTCATCTGTTCGTATGCTCGTTTGTGATTATCATCTTCCAATCTAATCTCATTATTACTCTCTTTAAATTTTCCTTGTTCCCAAACATGCTTATCTATTTTGTAATATATTATTTCTAATTCATTATCAACAATTCCTACATGTAGTCCATTGTCATTAGTACTTTCAATTATCTCTCCAAAGTTGATATTTTCATCATAGCCATATCCTCTCATTTCATAATCTTGAGAATTTCTCCCTCTCTTTTTCAGATCTTCAGCTATCATCTCTTTTTTATTCATCTTTATTCCATCCGTTCTATTTTTCCTGCATCCATTAAAAGTCTAGCATTATATTTTGGTAAATGTAAAATATCATTCTTTTCCAATGTGTAACTCTTCGAGTCCATTCCTATGAATGTGGGTATTGAATCGGTTACCTTGACAAGCAAATAATCTTCAACTTCTTTTTCTACCTTCTCTTCAACGTCTTCTTCTACCTTCTCTTCTACTTTCTCTTCAACGTCTTCTTCTACCTTCTCTTCAAAAGACGATTCATTGCGTATCATTTCATCTCTATGCTTCTCTATAATTTTACACATCTCTTTCAAGAATTCTTTTTCAGAATTATCTACTGCATTTTCTCCTGGATTCTGTTTATTTACTATCTCAACAGCTAAATCTGCGAGTTTCATCTCTCTACGTTTTATCAGATCTATTTTCAAATCCATCAATTTTCTCAGGTCATCATTCACACGGTCCTTTCTCTCTGCATCATTTCCATGTTCCTCCAATAGTTCCAATAACATTTTTTCTAAATTGTGTAGTTTTTCAAAAAAATTCTCTGGCAATTCAACTAGTCTCCCCTCTCTTCTTTCAGAGATTGTTTGAACTTTTAGTTCTCTCAAAGTCAACTCTTTTTTTGCCATATTGTCTGATAGTCAGTTACCTTTAGCCTTTAGCCTTTTGCAGGGATAAACTTTATCACCCTCATTTATTCGTAATTCGAAGTAACATGTCCATAAAAGTTGCAATCAATGGTTATGGAACGATAGGAAAGAGGGTGGCTGATGCCGTTTCTCGTCAAGACGACATGCAGATTATTGGCGTTTCAAAAACTAAACCTTCTTTCGAAGCTTTTGCAGCTCAAGAAAATAATTATCCTTTATTCGTAGCTAAAGCAGAACAAGAATCTGCATTCAATGAAGCAGGAATCCCAATAGCAGGCACGGTCGCAGATATGTTGGCCGATGCAGATATTGTAGTTGATTGTACTCCTGGTAAATTGGGCGTAAATAACAAAGAGATGTATTCTAACGCCGGTGTCAAAGCTATATGGCAAGGCGGCGAAAAGCACGAGCCAATCGGTAAAAGCTTCAATGCATTAACAAATTATGACGATTCATACGGTGCCGATTTTGTCCGTGTAGTCTCTTGTAACACTACAGGCCTTGCACGTACTCTTTATCCTTTAGAAGTTAACTGGGGTGTTGATAATGTCAAAGCTGTAATGGTTAGAAGAAGTGCAGATCCAGGAGATAGTAAGAGAGGTCCTATCAATTCTATAGAGCCAGTTCTGAATGTTCCAAGCCATCATGGTCCTGATGTTAAAACAGTTATCAAAGGAATGAATATTCAAACGATGGCAGTCAAGGTACCAACAACTCTGATGCATGTACACTGTAATATCGTCCAAATGAAAAACATTCCAGATGATGTTAATTCAATATTAGAAGTATGGGGAAATACACCTAGAGTAGCTTTAGTAGATGGGGTTTTCAATACCTCTTCTACCTCTGTAAAAAGTATGCCAGGCACTGCAGAAATTATGGAATTCGCTCGAGGGCTCGGTAGAGGCTTCAGCGATTTAAATGAAATTGCCGTATGGAAAGATGGAGTTCATCTGGTCGATGGTTTACTTTACTATTATCAAGCAATTCATCAAGAATCTGATGTTATTCCAGAGAATATAGATGCCATAAGGGCAATGTGTGAATTAGAAAAGGATAATATGAAAAGTATGCTCAAGACTAATCAGGCTTTAGGCATAAACTGACATTTCTTCAATAATCTTATCGTTTTCTGGTGTTTCTATATTTTTATTTTTTCCAAGTCTAGAGATTTCTCCATTAATCGCATCTATCTCAGTCTTTCTTCCTTTTTTTATATCCTGTAACATACTAGATTCATTATCGGATGTTAGTGCAATTATCTCCATTGTTTTTTTCCACGGATTTTCAGGTAACTCTATTTCGTATTTTTCAGCAACCATCATTCCTTCTTCACATATCATTCTAGCTCTTTTATTTAATGGCCCATCTATCAAGACTCCATTTTTCTCACCAGTTATTGCTGTTACAGGATTAATCGCCGAATTAACTATACTTTTAAGCCAAATTTCACCCTCTAAGTTCTCCGTTATTTCTGTCTCTATTCCTGCATCATTGAATTTGTCAATAATTCTCAAAACTCGTTCAGTTACCTCTCCGTTCATTTCTCCTATCTTTGTATATCCTTTTCCAGTATGTCTCACATGCCCCCTCTCTATCACAGTAGATCCGACACTAGTAACCATACCAACAACTCTCTTTTCATCTATTTCTTTTGATAATTTTCTTATAGCTTTCAAACCATTTTGACATGTTAATATGTTAGAATTATATTTTTTCAATTCTGGAATGATATCGTCTAAATGATAATTCTTAACTGCTAAGATATGCCAATCAGCGTTAGAAATCTCCTCCTCAATTTTAATCCTATTTGTTATTTCTGTAATCCCTTCTACAATAACTATTCCCCTTTTCTTTATTTTTTCAGAGGTTTCTCTTGTTGCTACGAGGGAAATATCATTTTTCATTTCATTTAATTTCATAGCAATGAGGATGCCCATTGCACCAGATCCAATTACCGATATTTTCATAGTTAAACTCTCACAAATGCACGTCTATCTTGAATAAAAACACGATATGTTTTCTGAGGATTTTTTAAATCTACATCAGATTTAGATATTTTCCATATCTCTGCACCAAGTTCTCTTTCAAGCTCCACTGACGTATATTGATGATTCCCTCTTCTCTCTACCCGAACTACGAATGTTTCTCCATTCAATTCCTTCGCCCATCTCTTGGCATTTTTTTTCAAGGATTCTACATCAGATGTGGTTTCATCAACTCTTATCATTTCTTTAACATTTTTATTTTCTATAATCTCTCCAAGCTCTATTGATTCGTTTTTATTATGTAAACAAACATAATTTTGCATCTTTTCAATTACTGCAAGCTCACCTTTCTTTTCGAGAAGATTCAATATCGTATCTAAATATCTATTTTTAGGATATATTTTGTTACCTTCATCATCACAGAAAATAATAATATTAATCAATTTTTAGTCCATCTCTTTCAAGCACTTTTCTATTATTTCTACAGAATGACCAATGTAATTAGATGGCTCTAGTACTGCCTCTATTTCTTCTTCGCTCATCAAATTACGTACCTCTTCATTATTTTTAATAGCATTATCAAATCTTTCACTATTTTTTTCGGCTTCCATTGTTATAGTTCTTACGAACTCATGCGCTTCTTGTCTACCCATCCCCTTTTTCGATAGCGCTATCATAACAGCTTCACCCAGAGGCAACCCCCCTGTCTCTTCAAGATTTCTTCTCATTCGCTCTTCATTTACGTATATATTTTCAAAAACATTCGAGGTTTTAGCTATTGCATCCTCTAACATCACATAAAATTGAGGTAATATTAGCCGTTCACTACTGGAATTTGCTAAATCTCGTTCGTGCCATTGTAAATTATTCTCCAAAGCAGGCCCAGATAGTGATCTAATCATTCTAGAAAGACCAGCGATATTTTCTGAAGTAACTGGATTTTTCTTTTGTGCCATCGTTGATGATCCAACCTGTTTTTCTGCATCAAATGCTTCTGACGCTTCTCCGATATCACTTCTCTGTAGATTTCTTACTTCTATTGTAAATTTCTCTAAACTCGTAGCTAAATTAGCACCCCAGTTTATCAATTCAGCTAAGCGATCTCTTCCGAGTATCTGAGTCGTTGCTAAAGGTTCTCCCAATTTCAATTTCTCCATTACTTTTTTCTGTACTTCTAAGGTATGTGGCGCCATAGCTGCACCAGTTCCTACTGCACCGAGAAATTTACCTACAACTATTCGAGGTTTTAATTCTTGCAATCTCTCTAGATGTCTATTCATTTCAGTTGCAAAAACAATCATTTTCAATCCAAAAGTTACCGGTGTTGCCCATTGTCCATGGGTTCTTCCCAACATTACAACATCACTGTATTTTTTGGCTAAAGTTTTCAAAACATCAATCAGTTTTTCAATATTACTTTCAACTATTGTAAGCGCTTCTTTGTGCTGCAATGCTCTTGCTGTATCTACAATATCATAACTCGTTGCACCAAAGTGTATAGATTTACCAGCCTCACCAACCTGTTCGGCCAGTGCTTTAACTACTGCCATTACATCATGTTTTATTTCAGATTCTATCTCTTCAACTCTTTCACGTTCTACTTTTTCAATCCCATCTCTTATCATTTTTCCATG
>DAHL01000023.1:26165-26546 GCA_002509225.1 Euryarchaeota archaeon UBA102
AGATATGAATTGGCTCTGAATATAGAGCGCATTTTTTCGCAGCCGTATCGATGTTCTAAAACGCTTAGAGGGTCCATATCTTCTGTATACATTTACCTCTTTAAAATTTCCGTTTGTTTTTCCACTATTTTCGCAATTATTTTATGAACATAGTTTAAAAAGAGCCATATTTTAATCATTTTTAATGAGTTTCAGTAAAATGGCACGATGGTCATTTGCCGTTTCAGTGATAGCACTGTCTATTTTTTTCCTTTCAAACCAGGCTACTGCGCAACTTACCTATGATTTGGAAGCTTCCAATTTAACAATTACAGACGAACGTGTAATTCAAGATAAAGAAGCCAATGGCTATTTTTTGATTACAAATCATGCCAATGAAAC
>DAHL01000023.1:26964-28637 GCA_002509225.1 Euryarchaeota archaeon UBA102
GTCGGCATTTCTATAGATGCAGGTGAAACACTTCAGAAAAACTTCAGTTTTACACCCAGAGAAAATACAGGTGAGAAGTTACTCACAATCCTGATAGATTGTGATGGAGATGTCGCTGAAACTGATGAAACTAATAATAAAGATGAATTAGAAGTCTACATTTATGATAGTGAAAAACACGATTTAATAATTGAGGATTTTGAAGTAGATCCAGTTGATTTACTCGAAGGCGATCAAGCAACAATCAACATAACTATCAAAGATGAAGGAGATTTATACGCCGAGTTATCGTTTACAGTAATCGTTCGCGATTTAACAGATGATTCAATAGACCCAACTAGTTATTCTGTTCAGATAACTGAGAATGATGAATTATTTGTCGTTTTAAGCATTAATTGGACGCCAGAAACTCCTGGAGAACACAATATTTCTGTAGAAGTAGATTCAGACGATGACGTCGATGAGTATGATGAGGATGACAACAACAACGGATATTTCTACGTCTCTGTAGGTGATCGATTACCCGAACTCGGAATTAATAATGGAACTCATTCTTTTGAGCAAGAAGATGATTGGCTAGTTGATATATTCGAATTTCACAACAATACCCTCTCATTCGACGTGAATAACTTCGACCATCACGAAGAGGTCGATAATGCTACAATACACGTTTACCTAACAAAAGAGGGAGATGATGAAATCCTACTTCACAATTTTACAGGTATACGTGTTCCTAGTGGAACTTTAGAGGAAAATTCTACACAAGCTATACCAGGAAATACCAATCTCAATCTTGTTTGGAATCCAGATTCTTTCGGTAATTATACATTTAGATTGGTCGTTGACCCTGATAATGACATAGAGGAATATAATGAAACTAATAATGAAATAAGTTTCGATGTTATCGTTTTCGAAGCATTAGCAGATTTAGTAGTAACAGGCATCTCTTCAGTTGATGAAGAACCTAGGGCCGGAATAGAAGGGGATGTCAGGCTCAATGTTACAAATCTCGGTGCAGCAACCTCTAATGGTTTCACTCTTCAATTTCTAGTAGATGGTCGCGCTGAAGTAATATATTCTTGGGATATTGTTTTAGAAGAAGGCGATTCTTCTTATTACATCACTTCTTTTGTTTGGGAGAGAACTCCTACACAGGCCAAAGGAAAAATAGTAATGGATGAAGGGGTAAATGATCACAATATCACTAACAATCTTTACAAAGAATGGATTAACGTCTTACCTGCACGTTATGACATTTCTATAGTTGACATAGATCACCCTACTGAAGTTTTTGAAGGTGAAGTTTTAGAGCTGTCTGTTGTTTTAACAAATAAACTATCCCGTATCTGCTGCGATGATCAGGGAGATGTAAAGGTCGCACTTTATTTGGATGGAAGTAATCATCCTTGTGAAAGTGATGGGTGTGTCGTTTATCTTTATGATTTAGACAATCAAGAAACTGCTTCAGTTATTCTTTGGTGGGATGATACTCAAAACTTCCACGGTGGGGAATTACCTAGAAATCATACTTTCAGAGTCGAGATAACTGTGAGAAGTCACGATGATGAAGAGTTTTCAGATAATGAATATGAATTTGTGGCAACATTAAAAGCAAGAGAATATCAAGTAACTATAGATCAATGGATTATAATTCCAGACCAACTATACATCAA
>DAHL01000001.1 GCA_002509225.1 Euryarchaeota archaeon UBA102
GTAAAAAGTACTAGATAGATAAACTGGTGTGTTAACTGCATTTTTCGAAGGATTGGTTCCTGCATGCACTGCCTTAGTTTCTTTTGACATATTTTTAGTTTTATCAGACTTAGACATTATCAATGCATGTTAGTACAAGTTTAAAACGACGATGGCGTTTTCATTTAAGTTTAGCAATTCTAACCATAGAGACTGTTCGATCTATGTTACTTCCGTATCTTTCTCTAAATTTCATTAAGAAATTATCAAAATGTTCCATATCTGAAAATTGCAATTTTATCAGCAAATCAAAATTACCAGTAATGGCTGAAACTTCCGCTACTTCACTCTTTCTAAAAAAATCCTCACCGAGGTAATTATCGCTTCTCCCAGTAACCATCATATAGACTGTAAAGCCTCTTCCAACTTTATCTTCATCTAATTCAATCGTATATTTTTTGATTATACCCTCCCTTTCCAATTTCTTTACTCTATGATGGACAGTACTAGCAGGCATACCTGTTGCTTTAGATAAAAGTTGTATCGAAGCTCTCGAATTTTGCTCAAGTAAAGTCAAAATAATTTGGTCTTTTTGGTCAATTTTCACATTATATAATTTAAAGTCTATTATAAAAATATTTGTATATTTTACAATATTTCTATTCTTTTTTGTTTTTTATTCAATTTTATTGTATTTTTATCAAATTAACTTTATATTCTAACTGTATGAATCATAGTTATGTCTGAATCCAAAGTTGCGGATATATCACTTGCTGATTTCGGTAGACGTGAAATCGAACTCGCCGAAGTTGAAATGCCCGGTCTTATGGCTTGTAGGGCTCAATATGGAAAAGATAAACCATTGAAAGGCGCTAAAATTTCCGGCTCTTTACACATGACTGTACAAACGGCAGTTTTGATTGAAACATTAAAAGAATTAGGAGCGGAGTTGAGATGGGCTTCATGTAACATTTTTAGTACCCAAGATCACGCAGCGGCCGCTATTGCAAAATCCGAAAGTGCAGATGTTTTTGCATGGAAAAGAATGTCTCTTGAAGATTATTGGGATTGTACTTTCCGTGCTTTGTCATGGCCAGATTCTGAAGGTCCAGATATGATAGTTGACGATGGAGGGGATGCAACTTTATTGATTCACGAAGGTGTAAAAGTCGAAAAAAAATACTCAGAAACGGGAGAATTGCCAGACCCTTCTTCTGCTGAAAATGAAGAATTCTCTATAATTTTAAAGTTACTCAAAGAAAGTTTAGCATCCGATTCACAAAGATGGCATAAAATTTCTAAAAATGTAATCGGCGTTAGCGAGGAGACTACCACAGGCGTAAATCGTCTTAGACAAATGTCTGAAAATGGCGATCTTCTTTTTTCTGCCATCAATGTAAATGATTCGGTAACTAAATCAAAATTCGATAATATCTACGGTTGTAGGCATTCATTACCTGATGGCTTGATGAGAGCTACAGATGTTATGCTAGCGGGTAAGTCTGTTTTAATTTGTGGTTATGGGGATGTTGGTAAGGGGTGTGCTCAAGCTATGAAATCTGCTGGCGCACGTGTTTCTATTTCTGAAATTGATCCAATATGTGCACTACAGGCCTGTATGGAAGGACTTTCAGTGGTAAGATTGAACGACGTAGTTAGTGATTTTGACATTTTCATAACTGCTACAGGAAATAAGTCAGTAATCACTGCAAACCATATCTCTCAAATGAAAAATAATGCCATAGTTGCAAATATCGGTCATTTCGATAATGAGATTGATGTTGAACATTTAGGAAATTATCCTGGCATCGTTCATCAAAATATTAAACCGGAAGTGGATAGATGGATATTTCCCGATGGGCACGGCGTGATAGTTCTTTCAGAAGGAAGATTGATGAATCTAGGAAATGCTACAGGCCATCCTAGTTTCGTTATGTCAGCAAGTTTTACCAATCAAGTTTTAGCTCAATTAGAACTTTGGAAAAATAAGGATTCAGACAGTTATTCTATTGATTTATACACATTACCTAAATCAATAGATGAGGATGTTGCTCGATTACATCTAGATAAATTAGATGCAAAATTAACTAAGTTATCTAATGAACAAGCAGATTACATAGGCGTTCCAGTATCAGGTCCCTTTAAGCACGAGACTTATAGATACTAGCGCATTAGACCTTTGTGTTATTTAGAAAATCTTTCACATCAGAATCTGTAACCGAAGGGCACCCAGATAAGATGGCTGATCGGATTTCGGATTCAGTCCTAGATGCGGCTCTTTCACAGGATAAAAATTCAAGAGTAGCCTGTGAAACATTACTAACTACAGATTTGGCCGTTATCGCAGGAGAAATAACTACTACGGGTTATATTGATATGGAAAAAGTTGCTAGAGATGCAGTAAAGGATATAGGTTACAATTCATCAGAAATGGGTTTCAACTGGAAAAATTTCTCTGTTCAACCGCATATCCATTCTCAATCTGCAGACATATCTCAAGGTGTTACTGAAGGTGAAGGATTACATGCACAACAGGGTGCTGGTGACCAAGGTATGATGTTCGGTTTCGCTTGTTCAGAGACTCCAACTCTGATGCCAGCTCCAATTTATTATGCTCATAAGTTAACAGAACAATTATCCCATGTTCGAAAACAGGGTATTGTCGATTATTTCTATCCAGATGGCAAATCGCAAGTTTCGCTCTCTTATGATGAGAATAATGAACCTTCTCACATAGATGCGATAGTAATAGCACAACAGCATGCAGATGGAATTGAACACGATAAAATTAAAGAAGATATAATTGAACACGTCATCAAGAAAGTAATACCTAGTAATCTTCTCGATCCGATGCCAAACTTACACATCAATGCAACAGGCCGATTCGTTACGGGTGGACCACATGGTGACTGCGGTTTAACTGGCCGTAAAATAATAGTAGATACTTATGGCGGTTATGCAAGGCACGGTGGCGGTGCTTTTTCAGGTAAAGACCCTTCAAAGGTAGATCGTTCAGCAGCATACGCAGCCAGATGTGTAGCCAAGAATGTAGTAGCTGCCGGTTTAGCTAGTAGGTGCGAATTCAGTTTAGCATATAGTATAGGTGTTGACAAACCGGTTTCATTAGATGTCAATACCTTCGGAACTAATACCGAATCTGAAGATTCAATTTTAGGAAAAATAAACTCTGTATTCGACTTAACTCCAAGTGGTATAATCGATAATTTCGATTTGAAACGGCCAATCTATTCCAATACTTCTGCATACGGTCATTTCGGCAGAGAACATCCAGACTTTACATGGGAAAAGGTCGGCCTCCTATAGACGTCAAGGTTAAAGTACGGACTAATTGTCTGTATTCTATGCGTCGTCTTGCGACAGTACTCTTGGCTTTGATTTTCATCCTTCCTTCTTCAGTTGGAGGGTGGCCTATGTTTGCTCATGATTCTAATCATACAGGCCATTCAGATCATTATGAAAGATCTATAGGTTCCAAAGGTCCCGTATTAATGTGGGATTATGGGGATGTCAATCAAGCATCTGAAGAAGATGATGTCTGCACTCCAGATTCCGTTCCAATCTCTGATACTTTTTATTGTGAAGAGGTCTTCTCTTGGAGCACCACTATCGGTGATTTTTCTTCAAACGTAGTTGGTGATTATGACAAAAACGTTTCTCATATTGTTTATGCAACAGTAGAATATGATGGAAGCAATCTTACAGGATTTCTCATCATACGCGAAGGTTCTCCAGTAGGTGATCGAGGCGATTCCGGTAATTTAATGTGGAGAGGTTCTTTAGGAAATATAACTCAATATCTAAACGGCTTCGAGGATTTTGAAATCGCATACGGTACTCCTTCTCTAGCCGATTTTGATCAAAATGGATATTTAGAAATCGCTATTCCTACTCCAGATGGTATTGTAAAATTCTTCGAGCCCAAAATTCATTACAATTCTAATAATCAAACTTATTCATCTGAACCATCTGTTTGGACTTCAAATCAATCATATAATACTAATTTAGAAATATTTCGTAGTAATCCAGCTATTTCAGATATAGATTCGGATTCAAAACCAGATATTGTCGTATCAGGTATCGATGGCAACGATTTACATATAATGGCAATAGATGGTGCTTCTCATTCTCTTATATGGGATTTCCAACCTACTTGTCCAGACCCAGAGAATCCATGCGATGTAACTGAGGTATCATCACCTGTCGTTTTAGCAGAAGGCTCCAATCCAACTATTTTTAATTCAGTTATACAGAATAATCAATTAGCAGTTTATGGTATCCAGGAAACGAGTAATGGCATTTCAGTTCTAAATGATTGGGCCCCTCACACTGTCGGCTACGCGTATTCACCAGATGATGATGCCAGTTATCACCCTATGATTCCTAGTATCGTTTTGGCTAACATGGATTCCGATAGTGATATGGAATTAATTGTAGCACAACCCTTTGCAGGCGATTTTGAAGATGATGACGATGAAGAAAAAAATGCTCGTCTTCATTTATTAGATTTGGATAATTCTACAGCTACTGGATGGTCCTCTCCATTCGTTTTAGATGGTAGTTCTAGTGGAAATAACGATATAGATGCAACGCCCGCAGTTGGCGATTTAGATGGCGATGGTGAATTAGATATAGTCGTAGTCAGTTGGGTTGATGAGGGTGCTTTTACTAGTGAAAAATCATTTGTTTGGGCTTTAACTCCCAATAAACAATTAAGATGGTCTGAAGCTTTCGATTCCAATTCAGAAGAGGGAAACGATGACGATGAACACTCAATTTCTTCACCAATCGTAGCTGTAATAAATACTGCAGATTCTCTAGAAGATTCAAATGATGACGTCTTTTTCTGTGTTACTCCAACCTGTTATGCAATTGATGGTATGGGTGAATACGCAGGAGAAGCTAGTGATTCTTTTGAAATATGGAATGTAACTCTGCCTAATAGATTTAGCGATAATCGTATTTTCAATTCTCCATCTGCAAGCGATTTAGATAATGATGGCATTTTGGATTTAGTTATAGATGCTGCCATTCTATCTGCAGATTTAGCTGAGTTAGAAATCAATCCTGAAGATTTCACTATTTTGGATGAGAATGGAGAAGAAGTATCGAGTGCTTTACAACATCAAAATCTCAGTTTTAGTATAACTGTTTACAATACTGGTAATAGCAAAGCTGAAGACGTTGATATAGAGCTTAGACTCAACGATCCAAACGAAGGAGACTTGATTACAGATTCAATTTCTGTAGATATTAATGCAGGCTCATTCATAACTTTAGATGATATCACTTGGTCTCCCTCTATTACAGGTTCTCATGATATTTGGTGTGTCGTAGTTCCGAATAATAATGAAGAAGTAAGATATGATAACAATAATGTTAGTAAACCCATAGACATCAGACCAGAGTATGGTGTTGAACTAACTACCGACAGTATCATACAAAATACCAATTCCGATGAGTCTGCCAACTTTACGATAGATATTAGAAATATAGGGCTCAATGAAGATTCCTTTACAGCATCTCTCGAACCATCCAATTGGTCATGGTCTCTAAATGACGATGCCATTCTAAACAATCTAGATGCAAATGAAACGGTAGAAATAATTTTGAGTATAACTCCAGAAAGCACCACTCCTATTGGAAACTACAGTTTTAATTTTACAATCACATCTGAAGGGAATAATAGTCAATCAGATTCTCTAAACTTAACAGTTTCAGTTAATCAAACATACGGCGTTACTCTCGAAGTCTTAGGCTCCGATGAAAGAACAGTATTTCCAGATACAACAGTTAGTTACACTGTACGACTTCGTAATTCTGGAAATTATGAAGATACTTTTTCACTCTCCTCAGATAACGGCGATTCGCAATGGGATGATCCTGAAATCCATTCAAACAATTCACAAATTTCCGAAGTAACATTGGACAGTGATGAATACATCGATTTGGATTTTATTATACAAACTCCTGAGGATGCAGATCGTGGTGATTTCAAAGTATTCGGAATTCATGCCTTTTCTGATGGCGATTCTTCTGTAAGTGCAACTAAAGATGTTACAACAACAGTAGGGCAACTCATGGCTCTTACATTAGATCTAACTGAATTTGCAGGAAGCGTTGCAAGTTTCGATTTACAATATACCGATTTAGCAGAAGACAGCTCTGCTCATAGCTATCGTCTTTGTATGGACGATTCCGATTCTAATTGGCCAGGATGGGAATATACTCTAGAATATGATGGCGATTCATGTGTTGATAATTATTACATTTATTCTGGAGATATAGGTAATGCTTGGTTGAATATTACAATACCTGATGACGAATCTGTATGGGGAACTGAATTAACCATAGCTATAGATTCATACATTTCCGGACGTAAAGATACAGTATATCTAACTCTTGAAGTACGCGGTTTATCTGGATTATGGATTAAAAGAACTGATGAAACAACAGATCCAATCTACATCAATCCTGGAGAAGATTTACCAATCGGCTTCAAAGTTTACAATTACGATGATGAGGATTCTGAAATAAGATTGGACGCCTCTTCTTTACCCAGTGATTGGGAAGTATACTATAATGACGGGGATAATGAATGGCAAAAATCCCTCGCTGCTAATAGCAATACTTTCGTTGAAGTACACATAGTCGCACCTTCTGATTTAGAATCAGGATTTTCAACCTCTCTAAATTTAACAGCATCTCCAATCGATAATCCTAACCTTGAACCAATTAGTTTGATAACTGAAATAAGCACAGATCAATTATTCGGCTTGAATCTCTCCGCTCCTTTCGATTTAGAAATACTCGGTAATGTCAATCATTCCATTATAGTCACTGTTTCTAATACTGGTAATGGAAATGATACATTCGATATATCTTTCTCAGGCGATTGGTTAGATGATTTTTCCGATGATGTGGATTTCATAGCTAACAGTTCTCAAGATTTTGAGTTTGTAATAAATTCAGGAATTATTAGTGCAGGTTCTACCAGTTTCATAACTTTACATATCACCTCAGAACGTTCAGAAAACGCAGGAGAATTAGTAGAAATATTACACGATATCGAAGTAACAGCCACAGGTTTAATTGTTTCAGGAAGTGAAAACGATTCTCTGTATCCAGAAGAAAGCAGCACATTCCCTCTTCACGCAGTAGCTTTAGATTCTAATTATGCTCCAAACTCTGCAATATATTTACAAGTCTGCGGTGACTACTTTTACAGTGAAGCTTCGTATGATATTATAGATAGTGAAAACAATTCTCTTTTCCCCTCCGATGTCACTTCATCAGATTGTCAATATGTTTATGATGATGAAAATCTTTCTTTAGCTAATGGCATCTATACTTTACATCTCTACGATAGTTATGGTGACGGTTGGGCCTTTACTTCTGAAGATTCTCCTGGCAACGTTACAGTTTTCGACTCTACTGATAACGTTCTCTTATATTTGGAATTTCCTGATGGCTCTGAAGTATCTGGCAACTTCTCAATCAATAATTCTCCTTCTGATACAAATATAACTTTCGAATTTTCTGGAGATATTGCTGATTGGGCAACTATACTCAATGCAGAACAAAACGAAACTAGTTTTACAATTCCTACAATAGTGGGTGAACAAAATAATGTCTCATTAGTCGTCACCGTACCAGAAGACGCACTGTCTGGAGATTATTCTCTAACTATCAGCTCTTATGATGAAAATGACGGCACAATCTCATCTGTAATAATTCTCATTTCGGTTCTTCAATTTTACGATACTTCTATCAATGTAGATAATTCAAGTCTTGAGGTAGAACTTGGAGATACGGCTAGCTATTCTATTGAAATTATTAATGACGGAAATGGTAATAATATTTTGAATTATTCTTTAGCATATCTTCCAAATGATTGGTCTTATGTATTGAATCCAGAATCAAAAACACTACAACCCGATGAATCTCATTTACTTTCTATTTTAGTTACACCAGTAGAAGGTGCTTTGGCCGGCACATACAATTTCTCTTTAATAATTGAACATGGAGGTTCATCAATTTCCACACCACTCAGTTTAACAGTTTTACCATTCTACGATTTAGAATTTACCATTAATCAGAATTCCCTTTCAGCCGTAGCTGGAGCGAACAATAAATTTGATTTTATAATTCGGAATTTAGGTAATGTCAAGGAGTCAGTTTCTCTATCAGTCACACCTTCTGATTCTGGTGTAGGTTTGAATATCTATCATGCATGGGATTCAGATGAGATAGAACCGGGCAACTTAATTTCCGATTATGTCGGTATAACGATAGTAAGTGATGATGCGATAGTTTCAGAATGGTCAATTCATTTACTTTTT
>DAHL01000042.1 GCA_002509225.1 Euryarchaeota archaeon UBA102
AAAAATCAAAGAAAAGAAGATAATAATTCTTTCTCCATCTTATCGTCAATACTTATATATTTGTAAAAAATAACATTCTGTGGAAAGAGAAGAATTGGATTGGAAAAAATACATACCCATTTTCCTTGTTTTTATGTTTCCCATAACTATGAGTGCAACATGGTTTGCTGTAGATAATTACGTTTATGAGAATTATACATATGAGGAATGGGACGATCTCTCGGTCGAATATAATAGATTTTTTGAAATCCTTATCCCTATCAGTTTCTTCAGTGGGTTACTAATCTCTCTTCCATGGGTGTCATATCGATTAAGTTACAAGGAAGTAGACAATCCTATAACTCTTGAATACACAATACCTGAAGAGAGCTCTAGATTACTAGCAGTCTGTTTAATGGTTTTTATTAAGAATTTATTATTATTTCCACATGCAATTATATTGTGGCTTTTTGGACTCGTCTCTTCACTATTAGGTATGATTGGTGTTATAACTGCTTTATTTGGGGGAACACACCCTGAATTTATTAGAGATATATATTGGAAAAGTAGTAAATGGAATCTAAAAGTGAGTGCCTGGTATATTGGCCTCTGCGATACTTATCCTCCTTTCGATACCGAAACAGAGTATCCAATTGGTTTGGAAATTAATGATTTGGAGGACGATTCCCGTTCAAGATGGCTGACATTTTATGGAAATATATTAGGAGGTAAGATGATTCTATTGATACCCCAAATAATTATTTTGTGGGTGTATGGCATTGTAGCCGGTCTTGCTTTCTTTTTTGGTCCGATAGCCGTACTCTTTACGGGCAGCTATCCAGAATCATTTATGCGGGTGATTTTGAAAACCCAACTACAAGGAATTAGAATATTCTCATATCTCTTTTGTATAACAGAAATATATCCTCCATTATCTCCAGAAGAGGTATAGGGATCGTATCTTAATCTTTAGATAATCAATCTCTTCGCTTAAAATTCCCTATTGCAAGAGCAACCGCTATCATTGTAGTAAATATTCCAAAACCAGGTATCCATCTCCTCTCGTCACTTTCATCTAGGATACAACATGAAGCAGCACATCCATCTTCATCAACCTCTGCCCCCTCAACTGTATCAGGGCATCGATCATCAACATCTTCAACACCATCATTGTCAGAATCTTCTATTTCTATCATTTCATTTTCCGAGTAAATGCCATTGATACATGTGCCATTTCCAACCGTAAAGTTTAATCGATCAAAAGCCAAGATTGTAGCATTTTCTTCGTCTGAACGGAGAGCATCACTCTCATAGAGATTAACATTAATGTGATAGCATCCTCTCTGTAGTGAAATCGTTTTCCAAAAACCTACACTATCACCAGTATCCCACCACCAATCGAGACCCTCCCATTCATCATTGATTGGTTCATGGACAATGATTATGGCAGTATAGTTAGTATCCTCTTGAAGGTTATCAACTTCAACTTGGTAACTATAATTCCATTCCCATTCAGGATGAGGTGGCACGTCGATTATCGCAACATCCACAGTAATGATTTCAACTAAAACACAACCATCCTCATCAACCTCTGCCCCTTCAACCGTATCGGGACATTGATCATCAATATCTTTCACACCATCTCCATCAGTATCTGAAAATGCCCATTCAAAAGAGGCATTAATTAGCGAAGCATTGTAAAAATTAGGCGCGTGCGCTTCATCATTAACCTTCCATAACGCAACACGATTACCTTCAGCACAATTCAGATGTTCCAAGTCCTCAGTTTCATTCACCTCATCATTGTTTGCAAGATTCAAGTTACGAATAAACGTACGTTCCTCTTCACAACCGGAGCGTTCCGCCCAGAAAGAGGTACTCTGTGGAGCTGAAGGGTAACTATTGCTGCCGATGGAACCTCCATTGTAGTAGATTACATTATCATCAGTGCCATGAACATTGATAATATTCGGATAACCGGTCTCTGCACACTCATCAAATTCATCATATGTCGATCCAGCAAAATTAACAATTGTATGTAGATAGTTGCCTGCATCACAGGCCATTCGGTGAGACATGAAACCCCCATTCGAATGCCCAATCAACATCACTCTATCTGGATCTGCTCCATACTCTTCAACCGCTTCATCGATAAGCCCAGTTAACCAACCGACATCGTCCGGTTTTTGGTCATAAAAGTCACAACAGGCATCTGTTCCATTCCAGAACCAATCATCGTCTGGATTTTCAGTTCCTTTAGGTGTCAAAAGCAGATGACCATTCTCATGAACACTATCCTGTGTTTCAAAATATCCTGTAATATATTCTGGATATTCACCATACCCATGCAGCGCTACAACAAGAGGTAACAATCCCTCTTCTGGATTATAACCACCAGGAATTCTAAGCTCTGCAGTTCGCTCTTCAGGACCTATTTGGATAACAGTATGCTCGTCTTCTCCCTCTGCTTCGTATACCGGCGCTACGAACAGCATACCCATAAGCAGAGATGTGCAAAGGCCAAAGACGAATATTTTCCTAGACATTCTTAATTTCCAAATAAGAGCTGTCTATTATTCTTTACTCTAAGTAATGAACAATGGTGCTCCCGTCGGGATTCGAACCCGAGTCCCTGGCTCGAGAAGCCAGAATGATGGGCCGGACTACACTACAGGAGCTACTTCTCCACAAACGATAAAATTAATATCTTTCTGCCAACCACATTGCCGTACTATGCACCGCTTCTTGACTGTCAAATTTAGGTTTCCATCCTTTAGATTTTAGAAGCTCTACAGAGAGAAGCATCGTTTTCACATCACCCTTCCAACCTCTTCCTCCATCAACTCCGCCAGTGAATTCATATCCAACACCTTCAAGCTTCATAGCATTACAAACAGTATCTGCAACGGCAACAACATCTATTGCATCTTCAGATCCAACATTGAATGCACAAAACTCCCCTTCCGAACAGATATCAGTAGGTAATACTGCAAGCATACTCGAAACACAATCCTCTACATGAAAGTAGGATTTACTCTGCGAACCATCACCTAGAATTGTCAATTCCTTGTCATTATCTCTTAGTTTGTTAACAAAATCGAACGTTACGCCGTGATTACTTCTAGCACCCACACAGTTAGCAAATCTCAAAGATACAGCACGAAATCCAAATTTTGCACAATATTCTTCAATTAATCTTTCAGCTTCTAACTTACTTTTTCCATATTCAGATATAGGCTCTAACGGTCCATAATTTTCCGGAGTTGGAATAATAGTCGCTTCACCATACACGGTGGATGTGGAAGTAAATGAGATATTCGAAACTCCAGCACAGCGCATAGTTTCCAATACTCTTTCAGTCACTTTTACATTCTGTTCAAACATTATTTCAGGCTGCGTTTCTCCTATCCTTACTTCTGGATTCGCCGCAGCATGGAAAACGAGGTCGACTCCCTCTAATTGCTCACTAAAATCATCACTGAGAAGATCTACTTCATGTATCTCAATTTTCTTACTAGATTGCTCCAAAAATCCCCGTTCCCCTGAGCAAAAATTATCCAGAACTACTACAGAATCCCCACGTTTAACTAATGCATCCACTAAATGCGAGCCTATGAATCCAGCACCACCCGTAACAACTACTTTCATTCTTCCTCTTCCTCCTCTCCTCCTCCAACAACAGCATCTACGACAGTAGATATAGAATCTGAAATTAATTCTCCAGTCCCTCCAACGGCCTTAATCATAGTTGAACCTGCTGCATCTGTTATATCTGCCGCCATATCGAAAGGCTTCTCTATCATATTTTTCTGAATAGCTTCCCAATTATCAAACATATATCGAATCACTATCAAGATAATTATGAATGTGAACGCAAGCCCAAGACTCAATAGGTCTGTAGGCTCTAACGCTGCTACACCATATGCTATAGCAAATGAACCACCAAATCCACCAACGGCAACAGCAATCAACACCTTCAATGGCGTCATACCGAGAGCCCGTCCAACCATCGTTCCCCCAATAGCTCCTGAACCGGAGAAAGGTAAAATTACAAAAATAACAACGCCAACCGACGCCAATCTCCCTATCCAAGGCTTCTTTTCAATAATCTCTTTTCCTTTATCTTGAATTTTTTGCAAAGGTTTTCCAATTAAGGGCATTCGTAAAGCTAAGTAGAAATTCCAAGCTAGAAATATTCCAACCATTAAATCGACAAAGCCGATTGCTAACGATATAACTAGAGGATCAATTCCTTTAGCAATCGCGATTGCAATTACACCTTTACCGATTGGAGGAACAAATGAGCCGAACATGGCAGATACTACAATTTTCGCTTCTGAACCCGGCAGTAGAAAATAAACTACTCCAATACCAACTCCACTTAGAATCAGAGGGGTCAGAAACTTAATCCAAGCGACGGCACGCTCATTCGCAAGTAACTCCTCTTTACTCGGAATCTGTTTTGTCACGATGTGTTACTAAAAACCCATTATAAGCACTCATCCACCAGACGCAACCAATACAATTCTAATATCTGCATCGGGCAATTTTGTTTTCAATGGAACCGGAACCAATACTTCACCTTCTTGAAGAACTAAAGCTCCATCAGGATGAATCTCAAAAGCTTTCAATAAATCTTCAGAAGTACTACCGTTTGGCAACTCAATTTTTTTATCCACACCGTCAACATTAACATTCCATTCCATACGACTGTATCTGAGAACACTTCTTAATCTCTTTCATCTTAAGCCAATAAGCCAGGGTCGCATAGCCCGGTATTGCGGTGGCCTCGAAAGCCACTGGGAGAAATCCCGCGGGGGTTCAAATCCCTCCCCTGGCGCCATCTTCTCTAAAATAACTTTTTTTAATACACACGAGTGAGGCCTTTCTATGAATAAACTAATAGCTTTGTTTATGATTGCATTTCTGACTACCAGTCCATTGGTTACTTCAAACGTACCTAATGAAAAAGTAATCCATCCAACTCTGTTCGAAGAGATGAACAAAGCAGACAACGAGAATATTGAATTTATCGTGCAATACAGACCAGAATTAACTGATCAACACCTCAAAACAGCAGAAAATTTAGGCATCGAAGTCATCAGTATTTTTGAATTCATTGATGGATTCTATGGGAAAGGGGATGCTGAAGCATTAAAATTACTAAGTAGACAAGATGACATTTTCTGGATGGAACATAATTCGCAAATGGAATATTTCATGCAAGACACTACAAGAGTTGTCAATGCAGTTGAAACGTGGCGTTCAGTAATTATTGATGAAGATGAGAATATCGTTGAAGATCAGTTTCACGCACATGATTACATAGATGGAACCGGCGTAGCCGCAGTAATTATCGACACAGGAGTCGATGCAGGCCATCCCGATTTCGACTACGATGAAGGAAAAACTCTCTCATACAAATTCGATAGAGCTTCACGAACTTGGATCGAAACCGAAAACTCCGATACATCTAGCGGTCACGGAACGCATTGTGCTGGAACTGTAGGTGGCAACGGCGACGCCTCTGCGGGAGCAAAAAAGGG
>DAHL01000029.1:0-869 GCA_002509225.1 Euryarchaeota archaeon UBA102
GAAAAGGGGCTTGTTTTTTCTTCTGGTTTAGCCGCAATACATGCTACAATTACTGCTTTAATGAAAAAGGGAGACAAGATGGTTACAACTGCAGATATATACGGTGGAACTTATGCAATGTTTAAGGAAGATTTTACAGAACTTGGAATTGAAAGTATATTTGTTGATTTGACCGATTTGGAAAATGCAAAAAGGGTATTCGAAGAAGAAGAGATTAAACCTAAAATAATCTATCTGGAACCGATATCCAATCCGACTCTTAAAATATTCGATATAGAGGGTGCTGCAAAAATGGCACACGAATATGGTGCCTTGTTGGTCGTTGATAATACATTCGCAACGCCGATGTCATTGAATCCAATAAAATTGGGAGCTGACATAGTTATTCATTCAGTTACGAAATATTTGAATGGACATTCGGACATGGTCGGTGGTGCAGTAGTCGGTTCTAATGAATTAATGAATGAAGTATGGAAAAAGTTAGTTCACTTTGGGGGATGTTTAGATCCACATGCATGTTATCTTCTTGAACGGGGTATGAGAACATTACATGTGAGGATGGAAAGAACAGCCGAAAATGCTCTGAAAATAGCAAAATGGTTAGAAGCACATCCGAAAATAAGTAAAGTTTACTATCCCAGTTTAGAGAGTCATCCACAGTATGAATTATCTAAAAAGATGTTGAAAATGGGTGGTGGAATGATTTCATTTGTTGTTGGTAATAGTGACGAAGAAGGAATGAACATGGTTAGAAAATGTAAAATACCACTTGAAGCAACATCATTAGGTGGAGTAGAGAGTTTGATTGAAATGCCAGGAAATACTTCCCATATGAATATACCAGAAGAAGAGAGAAAGGAGATTGGTAT
>DAHL01000029.1:1251-5773 GCA_002509225.1 Euryarchaeota archaeon UBA102
ATTGCTGATTTTAGTAACGCTTTAGAATCTAATTAAGTTACTATTTCGTTCAAACGATTTGATTCAACAGCGCGTTTCAGTTCTAAACCTATTCTCTGACCGAAACTCATTGAAGAGCCGTGTAGATATGAAGAATATGGAGTAAAGGGAGTACCTGGAGAACCTGGAATTCTCATACTGACATCGAAGATTACGAAATCTTCATGACCTTTTCCAGCATCGACTGCACCTTGAAGAGCGAATGCTCCAATGATACCTTCTGGGTGCATTTCTTTACTAGTTTTAACAAAATTTTCACCTAATTCGAACGCCTTTTCGAGTAAAGATTCTTTCATAGTCACTGCAACATGTCCTGTTTCGATAAGTTTTGGTTGTTGTAATTTTAAAATTTCAGACTGGGAATCTGCAGGTAGGCGTAGAAAACCATCAAGAGAGGTTTGCCGTCTCATGTCAGTACCCATTAATTCCAATTGATCGGTAAGAGGTGAATAGAAAAAATTTAGATTTACTTGTGCGCCCAAAATAAATTCCTCGATGACTGCATTTTTTAGAGAATCTTCTGTGATGGTTCCATTCTTCAATAACTCATCGACTCTTTCTTGATATTGTTCTGGACTTGAAGCGAAGAAGAAAGCTCTTTCATAACCCCTAATTGATTCATTAGCTTTGACTATCACTAAAGAATCAATTTCTGATGAATCTTTGAATATCTTTGGAATTCTTATATCTGCCTGTTTTAGAATATCATATTGATTTACAGGAGTGCAATCCCGTTCTTCTAATTTTACCATATCTCTAGTCCCGTGTATTGGAACGAGTAAATCATTTTCTACCTTAGAAAAATCATCGAAATAGACCCACCAATAACGAGAAGAAGTGAGGATGGTATTTTTCTTTTGAAGAATCGACACTATTTCTGGCTTTGTAACGTCAGAAAAATTATCTAGAACTATAGTTTCATCTACACATCCTTCGCCTTCTGAAGTAGCATAATATTTGTTATATGTTTTTTCTCGCCCCTTCTTGACTAAAGCTAATGTATTGAAACCGTGTTGCTTTGCGCCGTGACAAACATCTAAACAGGAATGACCTCCGAGAGCTGCAACTGTCAAGTTGTCACAATCATAATTTTTCAACAAAATCGAGATATCTTCTCTGGTAATGGCCATGAGTCGTAAATACTAACCTTTATAAAATCCTCAGTTTGCCAAAAAATATGGAGTTAAGCTGCGACATTGAACTATTGAGGGATGGCGGAGATTTTACTGCAAAGATAGAAGGCTTAACAAATAATGTGATACTCTTGAAGAGTGATTCATTAGAAGAGTTATTAGAACAATTATCTATAGAATTAGAAGATAAAGTTGGATAATTTTATTCGTATTCTTTTAACAGATCCAGAGCTAAACTTTCGAATATTTTTTCCAATAATTTTGCATTTGGAATTACGCAGTGACCACCTATTGGTCCATCTGGAGGGAAAAGTACAGGACGGATGACGTTCTTCTTACCTAATTTATCATATCCAGAATTATATGTTTCATTGAAATCTGTCACTGCCTCATCGAAATCTGCTCCGATTTGATCACATAATTTTTTCATTTCACCATGCCAAGCAATTGCTACACCGTAGTAGGTTGTGTCTAGTAATTTGCCTATCTCTGAATTTCTAGAACTGGATAGAAGCTTTACAGAGAGACCTAGAGATTCGAGATGCTTTTTTGCTAAATCTGAACTCTTTTTATCGTCTGAACCGACATACTTTACAAACGTTAGAATACCTTCGTAAAGATTTGGATGCACCCCCCTTATCGGACTATGAACTATAGGTGAATTGATAATTTTAGATATCGATTCGGTCGTACCCGGCATGACGGTTGAATGAATTATAGTTAAATCTGGTTTAATTGCAGAAATTTCATTAGAAACTATTTCAACAAATTTTTCACTGAAGGGAATACAAACATTCAGTATCTTTGAATTATCGAGGCCGTCATCTCTGTCCAAATCTTTGATACTGGGCGAATCGTACAACTTAGAGACTGCTTGGCCTACTTCTCCGAAACCCAATACCCCTATTTTCAAAATTAGTCCCTCTTGTTTTCATTGCGTATTTTAGTAGCTGAAATCTTTCCTATATCTGATGGAGGAGTAAATTCGTTTATCTCGTAGCCAACGCCACGACCATAGTTTACACTCTCTATATCTGAAATAGCCATCACCTTCACCATGCCCTTTGAAACTTCTTCTGAATATTCTTCTTCGATATTTGAGATTACATCATCTGTACTGTAGGGATTACTGTCATCCTGTGGTGTATCTCTTACGGCAATTAAGACTGGAATTCCCTTATCTAATTTTTGACTGAAGAGCCACTTATGACCTGGGTGTAATGGTTGCCATCTGCCGATGAAAAGTGCGTATTTCACAGTTCTAACTCCTCTAAAGTTTTCTTCCAACTTTCGAATTTATAACCTCTGTCATCGATATAAATTTTTGCAGGTATTTTGATATCAGTTATATCTTCGAAATAATCTGCTAAATCATAATTCTTTAACCAATCGGCAATCACTTCCTTTGGACGTGTTGAAAATACTACTAATCTATAACCTCTACTTTTGAAATATTCTAGAGCTTCTGTGATATTTTCATTTGGAGGGTCGTAGGCATTATCTTTTCCTTTGAAACCTTCGGAATATCTATGAATAACGCCATCGAAATCTATTGCAATAGTTCTTTTCTTGACGTCAGTAGGAACTAAATTTTGACCTGAATCTATTAAATCTAAACAATCGGAAATCGGAATATCTGTAGTATCGATCTCGATAAAATTATCAGATGGGGCTTCGTAATCTTCAGCAAAATAATGCTCCCTACCTCTAATTTCAGTAGTGTGTAAATATATCTCAGTTACATCTGTGAGATTCTTAAAATCCTCTCGTAATTCTTTGTATGGTGCAACTAATGAAACTATGACATCTTCCCCCTTATTCTGAAGAAAATGGGCAAGATTTTGTGCTAATCTGATATTGTCCATCCTCCCTTCACGTGAATAATTTTTATTAGAAGAAAGTAATCGTAAATCATCCCCATCGATATGAAATCTTATTCCTAATCTTTTCTTCAATGCCAAAGCTAATGTTGTTTTTCCACTACCCGGTTGACCTGTAAACCAATATATCAATTAAAACACCAATACGTATGAGAAACAGATAGAATAAATATTGAACCTATAAAAAAATAATAGAGATTTAAAAGAAAAAGCTAAGCTAATGGGAAACGTTGACAGAGGTTTTCAACTTTAGAAGAGGCGGAAGAGATAACGGATTCGGAACCGTCCCCTCTTATCACTTCATCAATAATTATGGCAATTTCATCCATTTCCGATTCAGTCATACCACGTGTAGTGACTGCAGGAGTGCCGAGCCTTAATCCACTGGTTTTGACGGGTGGTCTTGGATCATTAGGAATTCCATTCTTGTTAGTTATTATTCCTATAGATTCGAGCATCTTTTCGGCATCGCTACCGTAAAGTTCGGGATTGACTGGTCGAAGATCTAAGAGCATCAAATGATTATCAGTACCGCCGCTTACGAGACGATGACCCAGACTTGATAATTTTGAGGATAGTGCCTGAGCATTCAATACAATCTGTTTAGAATACTGGTTGAATTCTGGTGTAAGAGCTTCGGCGAATGCGACTGCTTTACCCGCTATTATATGCATAAGTGGACCGCCTTGAGTTCCTGGAAAAATTGCTCGATTTACTTTGATTGAAATCTCTTCATCGTTACACATTATCAGACCTCCACGTGGCCCTCTCAAAGTTTTGTGAGTCGTTGTAGTTACTACGTGAGCATGAGGGAAAGGAGAGGGATGAACTCCTGCAGCGATGAGACCAGATATGTGAGCAATGTCTGCCATTAGGATTGCACCACAAGCATCGGCAACCTCTCTGAATTTTTTGAAATCTATAATTCTAGGATAGGCGGAATAACCACAGAGTAACATCTTGGGTTTGTGTTCTAAGCATATCTCCATCATTTTGTCATAATCGATATGTTCGAAATTTGGACTATCCTCATCGTAAATTAAGGGGTAATGAACTGGATTGAAATATTTACCAGAAATATTGATCTTTAGCCCGTGACTAAGATGTCCACCATCGGAAAGGACTAGACTTGCGTATGTGTCACCTGGATTCATGAAAGCCATGAAAGCTGCAGTGTTAGCATTAGCTCCAGAATGTGGTTGTACGTTGGCGAAATTGCAGTTGAATAATTTTTTGGCCCTCTCGATAGCTAAATCTTCTATCTCATCGTAATAATGACAACCGCCGTAGTATCTTTTGCCGGGATAACCTTCTGCATATTTGTTAGTCAGACAAGAACCGACCGCCTGCATAACCGATTCACTAACATGATTCTCACTAGCTATCAATTCTAGAGTATTTTTCTGACGTTGATGCTCTAAATCGATTAAATCAAATATTTCGTCGGTTGACATAAGACCTAGAAACGGA
>DAHL01000033.1:0-3824 GCA_002509225.1 Euryarchaeota archaeon UBA102
GCCGATTACTTGCTCTTGACCTTGTGAAGTATCATTAGAAGCTACGATGATGGTTTTTTCATCATCGGGATCGGATAAAACTAAATCACCATCCGGCTCTCCATCAAGATAAAGAGAGACGTCCTGAGGTTCTGAAATAGCACTAGAACTGAATGTAACGAGTGCTAAACAAAACAAGACTGCTGATAGTAAAAAAGGTCTATAGGTGAGCATTTGGAAATCTCTGATAAGAATATTCTGTATATAGGTTGTGCTAGGTTGAAAAAGTGAAATTCCAGATTGGGTCACTCAAATAATGTATAACTTTTATCGCTTTTCCTTGGGTTGAAGACAACATATCTTCTCCTGAAATTAATGCAACACCAACTGCTAATGGTTTTGCATTGTTTTCGTCACGTATCCAAACAATATCTCCTTCTGAAATAGAATTTGCAGTATCGTTGATACCGGCAGACATTGTATCTGCACCGTTACAAAGATAAGGTACTGCACCCATATCTACCTGAACCCAACCTTGATCTGGAGGGTATTTTGAAAGACCTCTCAAAGAAAGAAAATAGACATCTTCTTTTTTAATAGCGAATATATATCCATCCTCTATAAAGACGAGTAATGAGTCTGCCTCTGCAGATTCTACTTTGCCGTAGTGAAATGAAAATTCCATACCGTGTGATTGAAATAAACCTTCATTCAATTTTTTGGCTTCTTTCTTTCCTATCGGATGTCTGTGCTTAAGAATTACATCTACCACGTAATATAGAGATACAGTAGACTATTTTATCACCTATCTCTGCGAGTTTGATGAGAATTAGCGTTATAGGTTCAGGATATGTTGGAATTGTAACGGGTGCAACGCTCGCTGAAGCAGGATTCAAAATAACATGTTTAGATATCCTTGAAGAAAAAATATCAGATATTAAAAGAGGTATTTCACCGATTTATGAACCCGGTTTAGAGCGTCTAATTAGAAATGGTTTAGATAGTGGAAATTTGAATGCATCAACAGAATTAGAAAAACATATTGCAAATTCTGATGTTGTTTTCGTATGCGTAGGGACTCCCTCAAATGAAGATGGAAGCATAGATCTTCAATACATAGAAAATGTATCTAAAACCATAGGAAAATCGATTAAAGATAGTGCAGAAGATATTGTAGTAGTAGTCAAATCGACAGTCGTTCCTTTGACTACAGAAGAGACTGTTCAAAAAATAATATTAGAAGAGAGTGGGAGGGGACGCGAAACTGTTGGAATTGCGATGAATCCTGAATTCTTGAGAGAGGGGTCGGCAGTTGATGATGCTCTGAATCCTGATAGAATAGTGTTAGGTTGTACGGATGAGAAATCGAAAACTGCGTTAATGAAAATATATGAAGGTCATACCTGTCCAATAATGCACTGCGATCCTAGAACAGCTGAGATGATTAAATATTCATCAAATTCATTCTTAGCAGCAAAAATATCATTCGTAAATGAATTAGCAAATATGTGTGATAAATGGAATATGGATTTTGAAAGGGTAGCTGGAGGAATGGGGATGGATTCAAGAATATCTAAACAATTCCTACGTGCTGGAGTCGGTTTTGGTGGTTCCTGTTTTCCAAAAGATGTGAAAGCTTTGAGAAGGGCTGCGAAAAATGATGGGTTGAGTTCTGAAATGCTTGATGCCACTTTATCTGTAAATGAAAAACAACCCGAAATAGTTGTGAACATGGCGAGAGAGATGTTAGGAGAATTGAAAAATAAGAAAATTGCAGTTTTAGGCTTAGCTTTCAAAGCTGATACTGATGACATTAGAGAAAGTAGGGCATTCAATATTGTTGAAAAATTGAAAAATGAGAATGTAGAAGTGATTGGGCATGATCCGCAAGCTACTGAAACTTTTGCAGAGGAAAGTGGAATAACTTGTACCGACGATTTAGAAGAAGCTCTGAGAGATGCAGATTGTGCAATAATACAGACTGAATGGAATGAATATAAATCTATAAAACCGGAATTTTTGTGTAATCTGATGAAAAAACCGGTAATTATAGATGGAAGAAGAACGTTCGATAATGGTTACTTTACAGGCACCGGTGTAGAGTATGTAGCAATCGGACTTGGAAACTGAAAAATTATTAATACGGGGGTATGTGGTTCATAATACGTCTTCAAGAGAAGATTTACTGTAAAACCAACAAAATTAAGTGATTTAAATGAGTAAAGGTACTCCATCATTCGGAAAACGTAACAAAAAAACCCACATTCAGTGTAGACGATGTGGTGGACATTCATATCATGCCCGAAAGGGTGCTTGCTCCTCGTGTGGCTATGGAAACTCGAGTAAAATACGCTCCTATAATTGGAAAAAGAAACGCTGAATGCCTCTACACGAAGCTTGTGGTGTTGTTGGGATAATTAGAAGAACGCCGGTGTTAACTGATTTAGAAATAGCTTTGAGAGCGTTACAGCACCGTGGTCAGGAATCTGCAGGCATAACTATGTTTGATGGAAAACATGAAACCCATAAAGGAATGGGTTTGGTAAGTTCGGTTTTTTCAGAAATGAATAATGGATTTGGAAAAGGTAATTCTGGAATAGGTCATGTAAGGTATTCGACTGCTGGAGGATCTACAATTAGAAATGCTCAGCCTGTTTTACTAGAAACGGAATCTGGTGAATTTAGTTTAGCACATAATGGAACTATATCGAATCATAAAGAGATAAGAAAGATGGTTGACGAAGAGACTCTCAAATCTGATACAGATTCGGAAATAGTTCTAAAAATAATTAGTCAAAAAATAGAAAATGGGATGAATACTGTTGATGCTATTAGAGAGACTATGAAAATTTTGGTTGGGAGTTATTCGATAACAATGATGCATGATGATAAGATGTATGCATTTAGAGATCCTTTAGGAATAAAGCCATTAGCTGCTGGATGTTTTGATGATGGATACATTATTGCATCAGAAAGTTCGGCAATGGACACCTTAGGTGCTAGTTTTGATAGAGATATTCAACCGGGTGAAATTGTAGAGATGGATGCAGACGGCATAACGTCACATGGAATAGATGATACTGAAAGAAAAGCATTCTGTATGTTTGAATATGTCTATTTTGCAAGGGCTGATGCGAAGATGGATGGAATTTTAGCATATAGTGTTAGACATAGATTGGGTCAGCAACTCTGGAAAGAACATCCTGCAGAAGCAGATATTGTTATTGCGGTTCCAGATTCGGGAACTGCTTTTGCTCTGGGTTATTCTGAAGCATCAGAGATACCTTATCGTGAGGGTTTCATAAAAAATAGGTATGTAGGCAGATCTTTCATTCAACCTGATGATATAAAGAGAAAAAAAACTGTAAACGAAAAAATGAATCCTGTTGGAGATTTGCTTGATGGAAAACGTGTTGTAGTTGTTGATGATTCTGTTGTACGTGGTAATACTTCCAGAAAAATTGTATCGCGTCTAAGAGAAGCTGGTGCAAAAGAAGTACACTTCCGTGTTGGTTGTCCGCCCATTATTTCACCGTGTTACTTAGGAATAGATATGCCGACCAGAGAAGAGTTCGTAGCAACAGGAAAAGAGGTGGAAGATATAAGGGCTGAAATCGGTGCAGATAGTATGGGCTACGTATCGATAAGTGGACTTGTTGATTGTATAGGAAAGGGGGAGAAACAACTCTGCCTAGGTTGTATAGATGAACATTATCCTGTACCTATTGAAGGGGAAAAACTGAGAGAATAAGGAGTTCTAATTACTCAGTTGCTTCATCAGTATCGTCATTTTCTTCTTCTCTGTCGTCTTCTTCTTTGTCACAATCGCGGTCATCTTTTTTGCG
>DAHL01000033.1:4164-4936 GCA_002509225.1 Euryarchaeota archaeon UBA102
TCATCTTTTTTGTACTCATCCCAATTTTTACTCTCGCGGTCACGCTCATATTCTTCACGATCGTAGGCATCTTTAGAATCGACATCGGAGCCACGAAGCGAAAATTGACTGTCATCGGCTTCTGTTAATGTTGTGAAAGCACTGAAAATCAGAGTAGCCATAACCAATAATCGAAGTGTGTCCATAGATTGTCCATTCAATGTCAGTATATAATTATTCTTTGCGTCTAGAGATAGTGAATACAACTGCTAATCCGACAGCGACCACTAAGCCAGTTACTATTAGATAAAGCATAAGATTCGAATCAGATTCTTCTTCGATTACTGGAGCTCTGTCAACTGTTACAGTGAGAGTATCAGTAGCGGTGTAACCGTCATTATCAGTAACACGTAGAATGGCGGTGAAGATTCCTTCTGAATCATAAATGTAGGTAGCTGAGGAGGCTGTATTGGATGACCAATCATAAATTCCATCACCATCGAAATCCCATTCGTAATTATCTATGCTACCATCTTCATCTTCCCCTTGACCGAAGAATTGTAGACTCTCGCCGACTTCTACTGTAACATTATCACCTGCGATTGCGACAGGTAGAGCAAAAATCTGTAATTGTTCTTGAGCGTCATCAGACCAGATACCGTTAGTATCTTGAACTCTGAAAATGATATTATGATTACCTGAAGAGAGACTGTCAGTACTGAAATCCTCATCTGTACTTAGCTCTCCATCAATTGTAGATATCCAACGATAGCTTATGATTCCATCATCATCT
>DAHL01000032.1 GCA_002509225.1 Euryarchaeota archaeon UBA102
TCGCTTTTCAGACGCCGACTATAATAATATAAAAACGTCTTGAATAGGAACGTTCCGTGAAAAGAGTCATATTTGTGATAACAGTAATCGCCATGTTGAGTTTGCCGTTTGCAAATGTCGTGCATTCAGAGGAAGGAATGGCGAGCAAAGAAATGAGTACTGTACATCTAAATCTAAAGGAAGCTGCTGAGCTGTCGCCTGAAACAGACCATACAAGAGAAGCTGTGGAAGAAAAACCTCCAAGTTCATACACTAATAATTTATTTGGATTAACGAGAAGTAGAGAATGGACGACCATCGGTACCTGGAATTCTGATACGGTAAAATATGATACTAATCTTTCAGGAACTGTAATGTTCAATATGTGGTGGGTTGAGGATCCAACTGATGATGACTACAATGCTAGAATGCAAATGAGATGGACTGTAGAAACTGATACTGGAGAAGAATTGACTTCTTTTGAAGATAGTGATGAATATACATGTGAACAAGATCGTGGCGATCCTTGTGAATGGACTGGGCAGGTTAATCTCGGTGGTGGAGAGAATTCTACTACTGCATTAAGTGAAGGAACGACTATTTCGATTACCGTGGAATATCAGTCATTTCAAAATATATATGTCTATTACGATAATGCAACATTCGATTCAGGTATGGCATGGGATGCTGAAGGGATATTTGTAGGTGGAGTTTCGAATAGTAAAACTGAGATTTCAATAGATTTAGTTCAAGCGTGGAAAACAGACCTAGGTATGGCGCTTGATGGTGGATATATAGTTTTGACCGCTGGTGGAGAAGTAATCAACAATACGGAAGCGACAGTTAGTGCTGGAGAACAGTATGAAATAAACGGTACTGCAGTTTCTTCAGAGAGGATAACTTGGGTTGTTGAAAGCAATGAAGGAGCTAGTATCTCTTTCTCATATGCAGCGAATGAATCTGCTGCAACGCCCGTAACGTTGACGATTGCATCGTTACCTGGAGGAAATCCGGACATGTCTTCTGATGAAAGTGGCGGAATACCTGGATTCTCTACAATTGTAGCAGTTGTAACTATTTCTCTTGTAGCACTTAGAAATAGATTCTAAGAAGAGAGCGATAACATTCGTTCAATTGGACGTTTAGCGGTAGATATTGTTTCAGGAGAGAGTGTGACTTCCCATTCAGAAAGATCTTTACCTGAATCGATAGCTTCTAAGATTCTTAGAATTTTGAAAAGTGAAACTTTGGCCATATGCGAACATCTAACGGAGCAAGCAGTCGAAAATTGAACTGTTGGGAATTCTTGAGCTAAATTGGAAGTGAGTTCGCATTCTGAAGCTATGAAAACCCGTTCTATAGTTCCTTCTTTGACACGGTTTGCAATGTTGAGTCTAATTTGACTAGTGCTGCCATAATAATCTGATTCTTCGAGTACTTCGGGTTTACATTCCCAATGAACATACATCATTCTGTTTGGGTGCCCTTTTGGAATATCGAAAGATTTACGAATTGCGAGAATATCGTCTAAGGTGAACTGTTCATGAACTTCACATATTGCACCTTTTACCGAATTGTTTTTTCCCGGGTAGATAACTTTCTTTTTGCCTTTCAACTCCCTTTCTAAATTCTCAGCGAAATAGATATCTGGAACAAAAATAATCTCATCTCCAGGCATACTTTCAGCCACCTCAGCTGCGTTAGCTGAAGTACAGCAGATATCGCACTCTGCTTTAGCATCTGCATAACTGTTAATGTAAATCATAACGGGGATGTTAGGATGTTTCTCTTTCAGTGCTTTTACTTCATCTGCACCAAAGTTATCAGCCAGAGAACAGCCTGCAGATTTATCTGCTACTAAAACAGTTTTTTTAGGATTCATAATCTTAGCCGTTTCCGCCATAAAGGGGACACCGTTGAAAATGATATAATCGGAATCTGTTTTCGAAGCCTCGATACTCAACCCTAAGGAATCGCCCTGTTCTTTAGAGTTTGAAAGACCGAACACGAGAGGTTCCATGTAATTGTGTCCAAGCATTGAGACATTATGCTTAGTTTTTAGTTTGAGAATATTGTAAATAATTTCTGCGTGAGCCTCGATATCTATGGCTGTTAAATTGGGATCTTTACGAGAATATAAAGAATTTTTGACCCCTTCCAAAGATGGATTCACCAAAGTACCCTCCGATAACACAACTAACGATTTATTTGAGTAAATATAAGAATGATGTTAGTAGATTTATGACAGTGATTTTAAATAGTATTAATTTAATACTATTAGATAAAATGTTGAGAATAAACAAACTAACAGATTATGGGGTTGTGATAATGGCCCAAATAGCAAATGAGCAGATGGAAAATACACATACTGCAAGAGATATAGCAGAGGGTACGAAAATTCCATTGCCTACTGTTACTGCATTGTTAAAAAAAATAAACAATGCCGGTTTTCTAGAATCTAAACAAGGTGCAATGGGAGGATATACATTAGCTATGACGCCAGATAAAATATCGATATACGGTTTGATAGAAGCGCTAGAAGGTCCAGTTGCAATAACAGAGTGTTCAACTGAAGGGGATTGTGATTGTGAAATATTAACGTCTTGTGAAACTCAAAAACCGTGGCAGAAAATAAATGACGCTGTAAAAATGGCTTTGAGTGCGATGACTTTGGAAGATATGAATGCAAATAAAATTAAAAATCCTCTTATCGAAATAGGAAACCTAATGGAGGCATCTCAATGAAAAATCAACAAACAGAAACAGAGATGCTAAAGGAATACGCAGAGAAAGAATACCAATACGGTTTCGTAACGGAAATTGAAGCAGACAATCTTCCACCCGGACTAAATGAAGACGTAATAAGAGCCATATCTGCAAAAAAGAAAGAGCCTGAATGGTTGACGGAATGGAGATTAAAAGCATATGAAATGTGGAAGAAAATGAAAGAGCCTAAGTGGGCGAATATTGAATATCCTAGTATTGATTACCAATCTATAGTTTACTATTCGGCACCTAAGGATGCATCTGAAGGACCGAAGAGTTTGGATGAAGTTGATCCAGAATTGATTGAAACTTATAATAAATTGGGAATACCTCTCAAAGAACAGGAAATTTTAGCAGGGGTGGCGGTGGATGCTGTATTTGATTCTGTGTCGGTTGCTACAACATTTAAGGATAAATTAGCTGAAAAGGGAGTAATATTCTGTTCATTCTCAGAAGCAGTACAAGATTATCCAGAACTTATCAAGAAATACTTAGGTTCTGTTGTACCTCAAGCTGATAATTTCTTTGCAGCACTTAATTCAGCTGTTTTTACTGATGGATCTTTCTGTTATGTTCCGAAAGGAGTTAGATGTCCTATGGAACTTTCCACTTATTTTAGAATAAATGCTCAAAATACAGGGCAATTTGAAAGAACGTTGATAATTGCAGATGAAGGGGCCTACGTTTCATACTTAGAAGGTTGTACAGCACCAAAAAGAGATGAGAATCAACTTCATGCTGCAGTTGTTGAATTGGTAGCTCTTGATGATGCAGAGATAAAATATTCGACTGTACAGAACTGGTATCCGGGAGATAAAGATGGAGTTGGTGGAATCTACAATTTTGTTACAAAACGTGGTGCATGTAGAGGTAGGAATTCAAAAATATCTTGGACACAAGTTGAAACTGGTTCAGCTATAACGTGGAAATATCCTTCATGCATACTACAAGGAGACAATTCAATAGGGGAATTTTATTCAGTTGCTCTCAGTGCTATGAGGCAACAAGCAGATACTGGGACCAAAATGATTCACATAGGGAAAAACACGAAAAGTACGATTATATCGAAAGGAATATCGGCTGAGCACGGTCAGAACACATATCGTGGGCAAGTAATGATTAACAAAGGTGCAAAAGGTGCTAGGAATTACTCCCAATGTGATTCTTTACTGATAGGTGATGAATGTGGTGCACATACGTTCCCATATATTGATGTAAAGAACACCAAATCACACATAGAGCATGAAGCATCTACTTCGAAGGTCGGTGAAGACCAGATTTTCTACTGTAAACAGAGAGGATTGTCTGAGGAAGATGCGATAAATCTAATAGTGAATGGATTTTGTAAAGAAGTTTTCAATGAATTACCAATGGAATTTGCTGTAGAAGCTCAAAGACTTTTGGAAGTGTCATTAGAGGGTAGTGTAGGATAAAGGAGACATAATGCTAAAAATAAAAGAATTAGAAGTAAGTGTAGATGGAAATAAAATATTGAAAGGATTGAATTTAGAAATCAATGCTGGAGAAGTACATGCCATAATGGGTCCAAATGGATCTGGAAAATCGACGTTGGCTCAAGTTATTGCTGGTCATGAAGATTATGATATTGACAATGGAACTGTAGAGTATGTGGGAAAAGACCTTTTAGAAATGGAACCTGAAGAACGAAGTTGTGAAGGTGTGTTTATGGCCTTTCAATATCCTATAGAAATTCCTGGTGTGAGTAATATGTATTTTTTGAAATCTGCACTTAATGCTCAACGTAAATACCATGAAAAAAATGAAATTGACGCAATGGATTTCTTAGAAATTATAAAAGAAAAAATGAATATGTTGGGACTTAAAGAAGAGATGCTGAAAAGACCTGTGAATCATGGTTTTTCAGGTGGAGAAAAGAAAAAGAATGAAATAATGCAGATGGCTGTTTTAGAACCGAAATTGGCCATAATGGATGAAACTGATTCGGGATTAGATATCGATGCATTGAAAATTGTAGCAGAGGGAGTCAATAAAATGAAAAATGAAAACAACGCAATATTAGTTGTTACACACTATCAGCGACTTTTGAACTATATTATACCAGATTTTGTGCACGTACTGATGGATGGAAAAATAGTTGAATCGGGAGGAAAAGAACTGGCGATGAGACTAGAAGAAGAAGGATATGACAATATAGAAGAACGTGCGGGGAATTGATGAATTTACAAGATACATTCAGAAGTGATTTTGAAACTAATGATTTGTGTAATACTGAATGGTTAAAAGAACAGAGAGAAAAATGTTTTGAGAAATTTATAGAGTTAGGCTTCCCTGATAACAAAATTGAAGAATGGAAATACACAAATATTAAAAAAATAGCGAATAAAGAATATAGAATATCTAAAAATCAAGAAAAACTGAACATATCCGATTTTACAAAATATGAGCCCCGGATAGTGTTAGTGAACGGTTGTCTTTCTAAAGAGATGTCGATTTTTCCTGAGAAAATAGAGATTTTGCCACTTATCGAGGCAATTGAAAATGGAGTTCTTAAAAGAGAAATATTTGAAGATAATAGAATGGAAGAAAACCCGTTTTGGGCATTGAATACTGCGTTTATGAATTCTGGTTTATATCTTAGAATACCGAATGGAATTCAGATAACAGAACCTGTTTTGATAATTAATATAGCTAATTCAGACGAAACACCTACGATATGTCACCCTAGAAATATAATAGAAGTTGAAAAGGGTGGAAAACTATCCGTAATGGAGCATTATATTGACAATGGAAAGAAAGATACTCTAACGAATTCTGTAACGCAGATATATACAGAAGAAAATGGATTAGTGGAACATATTATGAAAACTAATTTATCTGAAAGGGGGGTGCATATAGGCAATGTGAATGCATACCAAGAAAGGGATAGTAAAATCAACACCCATAATTTCTGTATGGGTGGGAAGGTTATCAGAAATGATTTGAATTTTTCATTAAGAGGGAATGGATCTTATTGTGAAATGAATGGACTGTACTTGGTAGATGGAGATGAGCATGTAGACAACCACACTACTGTAGAGCACTTAGTACCTCATTGTAGTAGTAAAGAACATTACAAAGGAATTGTTGGTGGAAAGGGTTCTGCGGTGTTTAATGGAAGAATACACGTACATGAAAAAGCTCAAAAAACTGATGCTATACAGAATAATGAAAATTTACTAATGACTGATGATGCAGTTATACATACAAAACCGGAACTTGAGATATATGCAGATGATGTAAAATGCACGCATGGAGCAACTATAGGGCAAATTGATGAAGATGCGTTATTTTATTTGAGATGTAGGGGTATTGAGAAAAAAGAAGCGCGCGAAATTATGATTAAGGCTTATGTAGGTGAGATTATAGAAAGAGTGGAGAATGAGAAAATACAGAATATGTTAGAAACCGAAATTATGGCTAGTTTACCAATAGAGGTAGTATGATTAATCCTGAAGAGATAAGAGCGAGATTTCCTGTATTGGATCAAGAAGTGAATGGTCACCCTTTAATTTATTTAGATAATGCTGCAACGACTCAAAAACCAGACACAGTCATTAAGAGTGTTACAGAATATTATGAGAAAGATAATTCTAATGTACATAGGGGAATTCATACCCTTAGTCAACGTGCCAGTGATGATTATGATGAATCGAGAGAAAAAATAAGAGATTTACTTGGAGCGAAAGAAGCGGAAGAGATAATATTTGTAAGAGGAACTACTGAAGGAATTAATTTAGTAGCTTCTAGTTTTAGTGAAAAGTATCTCGATAAAGGTGATGAAATACTTTTATCTTATTTAGAACATC
>DAHL01000052.1:0-1824 GCA_002509225.1 Euryarchaeota archaeon UBA102
GGAGGTTTAATTGCAGACAAATACGGAGCTAGGCGAGTTGCTAGTCTTTTCTGTGTTTTAACAGGTCTTTCTATTTTTACTATGGCATTGGCTGAACCGTTCTGGGGTAATCGAACAATTATGACTTTCTTATTGGTTCTTTATCCAATGTTAGGTGGAGCAATGGGCATCTCTCTATTTTCGCTATTTATGAATGTAACATGGCCAAAAGTGGGTGCAACACAATTCACTCTGTATATGGCTATGCTTAATTTTGGTGGCTTGTTCGGTGCCAAAATGGCCGGTTATTTCGAAACTAATTTCACATATACATCTACCATTATGATTGGAGGCACTTGCCAACTCTTTATCGCATTCATATTACCATATATTGATCCGGGTGAAACTAGAAGGACGTTGGGCGAGGAATTCTAATGCTATCCTTAGTTGGACTGGGGATTGGTGATGGCAAATCAATAGCTGTTGAAGGTTTAGATTTAATTAAAAATGCCAAACATATATTTATTGAAAATTATACGGCCGAAATATCAGCGAATAAATTAGAATGGTTGCAAAATGAAGCAAATAGTGAGATTACAGTTTTATCACGAGAAGAAGTAGAAGAACCGAACCTATTGTTAGATAAAGCTAAAGATTCAGATGTAGTTCTATTAGTAGAGGGGGATCCACTTTCTGCCACCACTCACAATTCATTAAAAAATCAATGTAAATCGAATCAAATAGAATTTAATGTAGTTCATGGTTCTTCTATATTGACTATTGCTGCAGGTTTAGTAGGATTACAGCATTACAAATTCGGTCCAACTGCTACATTAGTAATGAGGGAAGGGAATTACGAGCCTAAGAGTCCTTTAGAAAAAATAAAGGCAAATATTGAGCACGGATATCACACATTGGTACTATTAGATATTAAAAAGGACAATCCAGAGGAAAAGGGAAAGACTATGAGTGCTACTGAAGGTTTACAACAGATATCGCAGGAAATTGATAATGAAAATTTAGCCTGTGTGATTGAAAGAGCAGGGTATAATGATTCGAAAGTTATCGTCGGTAAAATATGCGATTTAATCAATCTAAAATTCGGAGAAACACCCCATTCTATAATCATTCCTGGCGATCTTCATTTTGCTGAAAAAGAGGCTATTGAACAGCTTTAATTTAGTAAAGAGCGACCGCTTCAGTTTTAAGCTCCTATTGCTATGGCAGTGCCTAGATGTCGAGTTGGCTGGCACTAGAAGATGGCACCGTGATTCACGGTCGAGGTTTTGGACATAAATCTACTATTGAGGGTGAGCTAGTTTTCAATACATCAATGACGGGCTACCAAGAAGCTATGACCGATCCTAGTTATGCAGGTCAGACACTTATGTTTACTTTTCCACAAATTGGAAATTACGGATTTGCAAAAGAGCGCAACGAATCTTCAAAAGCACAAATCAGAGGATGTGTCGTAAAGGAATGGTGTAGAGAACCCAATCAAGGTAAATTGAATTTAGACGGATGGTTAAAGAAAGAGAAAATACCAGGTATCGAAGGGGTAGATACGCGAGCTTTGACAATCAGAACTCGAACAAGAGGTACTTTGCGTTCCATATTATGTAATGACGGTAGTATGACTCCTGAAGAGGGTGTTGAAAGGGCTAAAAAGATGAATTGGCCTTCAGAAAATAACTTAGTAAAAGAAGTATCAACCAAAAAACAGTATAAATCTGGAAAAAGCGGTATTAGGATAACACTCTTCGATTGGGGCGTTAAACAGTCAATAGTGGACAATTTAGCTCAAAGAGGTAAGGTAACCGTTGTTCCATGGAATACTGACTTAAA
>DAHL01000052.1:2219-6776 GCA_002509225.1 Euryarchaeota archaeon UBA102
GATCTAAATCCCGTCGTTGAGACTATACAGAAGATAATAGGAAAATATCCAATAGTTGGTATCTGTCTTGGACATCAAATATTAGGTTTGGCACTCGGTGGAGAGACATACAAACTACCGTTCGGTCATAGAGGTGGTAATCAGCCAGTAAAAGAACTCGATACTGATAGGGTTTACATTACGTCACAAAATCACGGTTTTGCCCTTAGAAATCTACCTAAAAATGTTCAAGAATCTTTTGTAAATTTGAATGATGGAACTTGTGAAGGACTGAAAGTAGATGGTGCTTGGACTGTACAGTTTCATCCTGAAGCTTCACCGGGACCTTTGGATGCTAATGAATTATTCGATAAAGCTGTTAGTATGGCAGGAGTTTCCAAATGAAAATATTAGTTCCTGGTTCAGGTCCGATAATAATAGGTCAAGCAGCGGAATTCGATTATTCAGGTACTCAATGTTGTCAGGCTCTAAGAGAAGCAGGACACACAGTGATCTTAGTAAATTCTAATCCAGCTACAATAATGACTGATCCAGAAACAGCAGATACAGTATACATAGAACCGATGACAGTTGACTCTCTTGCAACTATTATTGAGAAAGAGAGACCCGATGCGATTATGCCGGGCATGGGTGGTCAAACCGGCTTGAATCTAGCTGTCGGTCTACACAAAGCTGGCGTTTTCGATAAATTCGATGTAAAAATTTTAGGAACATCTCTAGAAAATATTGAAGATGCAGAAGATAGAGATAGATTTAGAGAGAAGATGAGAAGCATTGGCGAACCGATACCTGAAAGTGGCGTTACTACCGACATTGAAGAAGCATTAGATATGGGTGAGAAACTCGGATATCCTAATATCATTCGACCAGCATTTACTTTAGGTGGGACTGGTGGAGGTATTGCATATAATAGAGAAGAATTGGAGATGATAGTAGGTAGGGGCATTGTACTATCTCCAACAAATCAAGTATTGATTGAAGAATCTATACTAGGTTGGCAAGAATATGAGTTCGAAGTTGTAAGAGATATCGATGATAATGCGATAATCATCTGTTCGATGGAAAATTTAGATCCAATGGGCGTTCATACAGGTGAATCGATAGTTGTAGCTCCCTCGTTAACTTTGCCTGAAAAGGATTATCAAGTACTGAGAAGTGCAGCACTTAGAATTGTTAGAAGTTTGAAAATAATAGGTGGTTGTAATGTTCAATTCGCATTTAATGTTGAAACATCCGAATATGCAGTGATAGAGGTGAATCCGAGAGTTAGTAGGTCTAGTGCGTTAGCTAGTAAAGCTACTGGATTTCCAATAGCACGCTTAGCGGCTCTTTTAGCGCTGGGGCATAAATTACACGAATTACCAAATAGAGTTACTGGGAATACGAGTGCAGCATTCGAACCATCATTAGATTATGTAGTAATGAAAATCCCGAGATGGCCATTTGATAAATTTCCACTAGCAGATAGAAATATTGGAACGCAAATGAAATCTACAGGTGAAACTATGGCGATAGGTCGTTCTTTTGAAGCATCTTTGTTGAAAGGTTGGAGATCGTTAGGCCAAGGTGCAGGTTATCCTGAAAAATTAGATATCAGTAGTAAAGAATTAGATAAATTATTGATAGAGCCTTCAGACAGACGATTAGGTGCTATTTGGGAGGCGATAGATAGAGGAATGTCCGAAAAAGAGATAAACGAAAAAAGCGGATATCATAACTTCTTCATTGCTAGAATGAGAAAGTTAGTTGAGATATCTCAAAAACTATCGAAAAGAGTAGATAATGATACACTTACACTAGCTAAAAAGAACGGATTTGGAGATGCACATATTGCATATTTGTCAGGAAAAGATGAAGATGAAATAAGAAAAATGAGAAAGAAACTAGGTTTAACACCTGGATATCTAATGGTCGATACTTGTGCAGGAGAATTTCAGGCCAGTACACCTTATTTCTATTCTGCTCACGATGATGAAGGTGATGAGATTGAGAAAGGAAAAAGTGTTTTAATTTTAGGTTCAGGACCGATAAGAATAGGACAGGGTATCGAATTCGATTACTCCACAGTACACGGAGTTCAGGCTGTTAGAAGTATGGGCTTGGAGGCTGTTGTAGTAAATAATAATCCAGAGACAGTATCGACCGATTTTGATGCTTCAGATAGATTATACTTCGAACCTTTAGAAAAGGAGGAAGTTTTAGATATTATAGACACAGAAGCACCTTATGGAATTATATTGCAATTAGGTGGACAAACTGCGGTTAATTTAGCATCCGATATTGCCGAATATATTAAAGAAAATAAATTAAAAACAAAAATCTTAGGAACGCCCGTTCAGAAAATGGATGAAGCGGAAGATAGGCGCCTTTGTGGAAAAATAATGGATGATGCTGGTGTGAAAATGCCGGAATGGAGATCAGCAACCTCAGAAGAGGGCGTTATTGAATCTGCAGAAGATTTGGGTTATCCTGTCCTTGTAAGACCGTCATTTGTTCTTGGAGGTCGCGCCATGGAGATAATATATGATAAAGAACAGTTGAAAGATTATCTGACCAGAGAAGCACATGCTACAGAAAAGAAACCGGCCTTGATTGATAGATTCCTAGAGGGTGCAACAGAATTAGATGTTGATTTAGTTTCAGATGGTAAAAAAGTCATAATCGGAGCAATAATGGAACAGATTGAGATGGCCGGCGTTCATAGTGGCGATAGTGCATGTGTAATACCGCCTCAATCCTTAACTGATAAACAGATTGAAAGTGTAATAGAGATATCTAATAAAGTTGCTAAAAGTTTCAAAATAATAGGTGTAGCAAATATTCAGATAGCGATTAAAGGAGAAGATACCTATCTGATAGAGGTAAATCCAAGAGCGAGTAGGACTATGCCGTTTGTAAGTAAAACAACAGGCATTCCTCTTGCAAGATTAGCAGTCAAAGCGATGCTTGGAGAGAAATTACCCAATCTTGAATCTCCACTACCTGTGAAAGATTATTCTGTTAAAGTGCCCACTTTTTCTTGGCTAAAATTACCTGGAGTAGATACAACACTAGGTCCTGAAATGAAATCTACTGGAGAGGCTATGGGTAAGGGTATTACATTCGGTGAAGCATACAATCGAGCAATGATTGGAGGTAACAAACCTCTGCCGAAAAAAGGAAATGTATACATCACTTCAGAATCGAAAAGACAGAAAGATCTCGTACCTTTTGCAAAAGAGATAGAGAAACTCGGATTTGGAATATATGCGACTAGAGGAACTGCCTCTGTCCTTAGAGAAAATAATATTCGAGTTAAAACAGCTTGGCGAATATATGAAAATAAGAAGCCAGATATCTTGTCATTATTAAGAGATAGAAAGGTGGATTTGATAATCAATTTACCATCTGGAATTATGGCCGCGGAAGATAATGCAAAAATGAGAAGATTGGCAATAGAGATGGGCATCCCTTTCATAACTACTTTGTCTGGAGCAGAGGCTTCTTTGCAAGCCCTAAAAACCGAAAAAATGAGTGAGCCGATGCCGATTAAGTCTGCTGAATAGGAACATATTGTTTTATTAAACCCCACAAGTAAGGAAAAGAGTCGAGCAGAGTAGGTGTAAATTTGTCTGAAAATAAAGTACCGATCAGCGTTATAACATGTGATATGGAGGGAAGAATTGAAACTTTCAACAAAGGAGCTGAAGAGATTTTTGGATATACTGCAGACGAAGTTGTCGATAAGAAAAGAGTGTCTCTCTTCTCACCAGGTTTAGTTGTTTTAGGATATGTGCCTATGTGGTTAGATGAGGCTTCAAAAAAGGGAGAATATAGTACTGAAACCACTTTTGTTAGAAAAGATGGTAGTCAACTCGCTGCTTCAGTGAAGATAACACCGACAATGAAAGATGGAGTACAGATTGGATATTGTGGAACAACTACACCTTTGCCGGATAAATCTCCTGAAGAAACGATGCCACCTACAGCCTTTGCAACTAAAATAATATCAGTAGTGGCCATCACTAGAATTCCATTTCTAACTGCAACGTGGATACCTATCCTAGCTGCGGCTGCCTGGGCAAACAGTGCGGGACTCGGTATAGATATGGTAAATTTCTGGATCGCTTTTCTAGCAGGTTCAATGTTACATCTTGCAGCAAATACATACAATGATTACTTCGATTGGACCAGCGGAACTGATCAAGAAAATAATGATTATTTTTTACAACTTTCAGGAGGTAGTCGAGCAATAGAGCTTGGACTGATTTCTGAACAGGCATTGTTCAAATTAGCAAGTACATTCCTAGCACTCTCTGCTGTAATGGGGGTAGGAATTATGTATCTACTCGGCAATGGAGGCTATGAATTGGCATATTACGGCATATTCGGTGCATTTTCAGCGTATTTCTACACTGGAATGCCATTCAGACTAGTAGCAAGACGCGGAATTGGAGAATTGTTGATAGGATTGAACTTTGGACCTGTTATGACAATGGGTACTGTATTCGCAATAACAGGCGCACATAATTGGGATGCATTTATGATCGGAATACCATTAGGTCTTCTAACTACAGC
>DAHL01000008.1 GCA_002509225.1 Euryarchaeota archaeon UBA102
AACCGGTTGTTGCTGAAGTTGCAGTTGAGGAAGCTGTTGCTGAGGAAACTATTGAAGAAGAGATTACTGAAGAAGAACCTAAAACCGATGGGAAAAAGCCATTCTGGAAATTTTGGGGTAAAAAAGAAGAAGTAAACCTTACAGAAGAAAAGGATGTTGAAGAAACAAAGGACGAAATTATTGAAAAAATGGAACCAGATACGTCAGAATCTGGATTTGAAATAGGAGAAGAAGTGACTCATAAAGTTTATGGAAGGGGACCTATCAAAACATTATATTTATCTAGAGATAAGTGGTTTGCAGATGTAGAATTTTACAAAGGTGTAAAGAGTATACTAGTATCATTCCTTCAACGAGCTGGAGAAGAAATAGAAGAGGGTGAAAATGTTGAAGAAGAGTCTTCAGAACCGGTAGAAGAGATGGATACAGAAGAAAAATTGAATGAAACACTTGTCATAAATACAGAAAGAGAAACACCCCCAATAATAACTCCTAAAAAGGAATCTCAGAGCGGAGAACAGGAACCGGAAATAACTCAAGCAATACCCGTTGAAGATATAGATGACATAGAACAGGAAAAGGACCCAGAAATTGCAGTTAGAGAAAAGGTAGAAACCGAAGGATTTTCAGAAGATAATGAAGAATGAGCCCCGTAGTGTAGCGGTCCATCATATGGGACTCTGGATCCCGTGACCCAGGTTCGAATCCTGGCGGGGCTACCAATTAAACCTGTGATATAGATTGGGCATTGTGAGCACTTACTGGAGAATATTGTTATTACTATTACTTTGTTTATCCTTGATAACTGGATGGATGACTTGGACAGCTAAAAATGTCTGGGAAGATCGGGAATTAACTGTAAAATATGCTGCAACATCTGGATTTTTTACATTATTATTTATGATATTAACTATGGTGAAACTAGAATGAATGAAAAGGTAATGAAATCGACACCTGTTAGACGAGAAGATGTCATAAAGTGGAAAAAAGAAGGGGAGATAATTGTGATAACCTACAATAAAAATTTGTCTAGAGTTGAAGAATGGATAAGAAAGAAGATAGGAGGTACGAAAGAGATAAGACGGCCGCTTGATGAATATACTACATTCATATGGGAAAAATGTGATGGAGAGAATACCATTGCAGAAATTATAAAAAAATTCGATGATAAGTTTGGAGAGACCGTAGCACCGGCAGGCGCTAGAGTAATTGGATTTATGGAAAAAATGTTGAAAATTAATGTGATTAGATTGAAAAGCTAAGGAATTTATAAACAGCGCAATAAAGCAGATAGAATGGAAGAAGTGAAATTTAACTGGGAAGAGGGGATAGACGAGATTGAAAATGAAATAAAAAAATACAAAAAAATTGGTTTACAAATTCCAGAAGGATTAAGAACAAAAGCTAGTGAAATAATAGAAAAAATAGAAGATAAGGGGCCTAAAGTTTTTCTTTGGGGAGAGCCCACATATGGTGCTTGTGATTTAGCAGATGGGCCATTTGCAGATATCGAAATAGAAGCATTGATACACATGGGGCATTTGCCAATGCCATACCATTCTGATAGTTATAAGATACCTGTATTCTTTGTACCAGTAAGGCATTCTGGTAATTTGGAAATAAAAAAAGAGTCTATAGATAAAATAAAGGAATTGTTATCAAATGAAATAGGAATAGTCAGTACTGCTCAACATTTACATTTAATTGAACCACTAAAAAAGAAATTAATGGAAGAAGGAATAGATGCTCATGTTTCTGAAGGTGGACCTAGAATAGCTGCGGCTGGACAGTTACTTGGATGTAATTCATCTGTTGCTAGAAAAATGAAAGTTGATGGATTTTTATATCTTGGAACTGGAATATTTCACCCCCTAACAGTTGCACTTTCAACGGGAAAACCTGTAGTAAATATTGATCCCCACACTGCAGAAGTGACTGTCACAGAACCTGACTTGTTCCTGAGACAGCGATATGCTGCAATACATGCAGGATATGAAGCGAAAAGATGGGCAATTATGTTTTCAACACAGATAGGTCAAAAACGAATGGATTTAACAGAAAAATTAGTTCAGAGTTTAAAGAATCGGAACTATCAGGTGGTAGCAATAGGAAGCATACATCAAAACCCAGAACAATTATCTGGATTGAATATTGATGCAGCAGCTATTACTTCCTGCCCTAGAACTGCTATAGAAGATGGACCTACTTGGCCCATACCATTACTCACAGTTCCAGAATTACAAATAATACTTGGAAAAAGGGAAAAAGAACCATATCCATTTGATGAATTTGCATAAATAAACTTCTTAAAATGCTAGATGTGTGGCTAATTGATGGTAAGACCTTCTGTTGAAAATTTAATAGTCACTTCTGATTTGGGGAAAAAATTAGAATTGACAAAATTGGGTACGGAAATACCTGGAGCGAGGTATGTTAAAGGAAGAAATAGTTCTGTGATGGTTGAATTAGAAACTGATGGAAATTCCAAGCCTGCTGGTGTTATTTTTTCTAATGGAAAGGCAGTAGTTGTGGGTACGAAAACAATAAAGGATTCTCGAGAAGCAATGAGTAAATTAAAAAAAATGATTAAGAAAATAGAGAAAGGAATCAATAGCAGGGCGGGTGTAAAAATTGAAAATATAGTTACGCAATTTAACGTAGGTGTTGAACTTGATTTAGAACTTTTGAATTCGAAAATATCTGGTTGTGAATATGAACCAGACAAATTTCCTGGGTTGTTAATGAAAGTAAAAGAACCTCAAGCGACTTACATTTTATTCGAATCGGGAATTGTAGTGATAACAGACATAGATGATGAAAAGACCTCTGATAAAGCGTCGAAGGAGTTACGAAAATTCCTTAGAGAATCGAAAATAATTTGAATTTGAGGTTATTTTTAAGTGTCGAGAAATGTTAATGAATTGGCTAAAACTATAGTCAATAGTGTAAATGGATTTTGTAACGATCCCGTAACTGTATCATTTTCAGGTGGTGTTGATTCAGCATTAGTAGCATACTTAGCTGCAAAAAAATGTAAAGTTCAATTAATTGCAGTAGGTACTGTGGGTTCGCACGATATAGAAGCGGCGAAGACTGCGGCGAAGGATATGGATTTAGAATTAGAAATTGTGGAAATGAAATCAGAAGAGATGGTCAAAGAAGGGAAAATACTTGCAAATACCGTTGAACTGAATGAACAGGAAATTGAATTTATGTTACCTTTTTGGATAGTTGCCAAAAAGGCTAAGAATAAAATATTGTTATGTGGACAAGGTGCAGATGAGCTTTTTGGAGGTTATCAGAGATTTAGAAGAGAACCTGAAAAAGTCAATTTAAAGAAAGAAGTACGAGATTTATTGAAACGTATACCTGAAAGAGAAGAAGCTATAACGAAAGAATTTAAATTAAAACTAGGGTGCCCATACTTGGAAAAAGATTTAATTGATATTGTTGAAAAGATTAGTACTGAAGAAAAGATATCCGGAATTGGTAAAGGACCGCTTAGGGATGCTGCAATAGTTCTTGGATTATCAGAAAAAATAGCGAATCGGGGGAAAAAGGCGGCCCAATATGGTAGTGGTAGTCAAAAAGCAATTAGAAAATCCAAAAAACACAAAATGAATATTACACTTACTTTTGAAAATAAAAAAATAGCGAAGAGTGTGGATTTTTCTACATCGCCTGAGAATAAGGGGTGGGTAAAATTAGAACGTAGTGGTAATGAGATTAAAGTTGAAATTGCATCATCGACAATAGAAGGGTTAAAACGTACAATGGATGATTTTCTAGAATGCGCCACTGTAGCATATCAAGTAAATATTGAACAATGAATGCTTATGAAACTGTAAGTTCTAAATAACCCTCTTTCATGTAGTGGTTCGTGAAATCTAAAGGTGAATCTAGTGCTTCGCTTCCTGCGCCTAAATCAGAGGGTTTAGCTGGAGTTGTAGTTGCAGATACAAATATGAGTTTTATAGATGGAGAGAAGGGTGTATTGAAATATTGTGGATACTCTATAGAAGATTTAGCTGCCAACTCAACATTTGAAGAAATAGTGTACTTACTATATAGACGTGAATTACCTAATAAAGAAAAAGCAGAAGAGATGATACAGACTATTGGAGATGCTAGAAAGCTTCCTTCAGAAGTAGTTAAGTCAATAGACTCGCTAGCTGGAAAAACGTCTCCAATGAGCCTCTTAAGAACTGTTGTCTCGATAATCGGACACTTTGAGGAATCTGTTAAACTGGAAAATTTACCTGATAAAGCTTTGAGACTTATTGGACAAATAGGTACAGCAGTTGCGATGATAGATCGTAAAAGAAATGGATTAGAATATGTAAAATCCGATTCTAAAAGAGAGCACGCTGATGATTTTATAAGAATGTTAACAGGAAATGAACCGACTGAAATACAAATTAAAGCTTTGAATCAATACCTTGTACTTCTTGCAGATCATGGATTCAACGCATCTACTTTTTCAGCTAGGGTGACTGCAGGAACTTTAGCTAATCTACATGCAGCCACAACATCCGCAATGGGCACGTTAAGCGGACCACTTCATGGTGGGGCAAATGAACGGGCGATGAATATGATTCTTGATGTTGGAACGCCAGAAAAGGCTGCTGAATTTGTAAAAGAATGTATTGAAAAAAAACAGAGAATTATGGGATTTGGACATAGAGTATACAAGGTTGATGATCCGAGAGCCCCTATATTGAAAAGTATGTCGAAAAAAATATGGGAAGAAAAGGGAGATATGACTTTATTTGAAACGGCAGAAGCAATTGAAAGGGAAGTTAAAACTGCGAAACCTGGACTGATAACGAATGTTGATTTTTATTCTGCTACCCTACTATATGGAATAGGAGTTCCTCCTGATTTGTTCACTCCTCTTTTTGCTATGTCGCGTGTTGCAGGGTGGACTGCGCACACCATTGAACAATATGGAAATAATAGATTAATAAGACCTAGAGCAAGGTATGTTGGTGCGACCGATAGAACGTACGTACCAATAGATAAAAGGTAATCTTGAGCGTTAGTATAGAAAAAGCCATAATACATCTTGAGAAAGGTGGAATTGTAATATACCCTACAGACACGCTTTGGGGAATGGGTTGTAATGCATTTGATGAAAATGCAGTTGAAAAATTGATAAAGATTAAGGGAAAAATAGAAGAAGGAATGAGTGTTGTAATACCGACAGTTAATAATGCAAAAATGATATGTAATATAACAAAAGATGATGAGAATATTATTAGCAATAATGTTCCAGGTCCGTTTACATTTATTTTGAGAGCTAAAACTGAATTTCCGAAAGGTGTTTGTCGAAACGGAAGACTTGGAATAAGAATTCCAGAAAATCTGACAGCGATAAGATTGTCAGAAAAATTCCCCATAATAAGTACCAGTGCAAATAAACACGGAGAAAAAACGGCAGAAGATATAGAAGAAGCAACGAAGATATTTGGAGATGAAGTTTTATACTTGAATGGAGAAGAACCAATGGGCATTCAGTCGACTGTAATCAATCTAAATCATGGAGAGGTTGAAGTTATAAGGCAAGGAGTTGGTCATCTTAAAAAGAATAGGAGTGAAAAATGAATAGTGATGATCTTGATAAGTGGAGAAAGGCTGGAAATTTAGCGAGTAGAGCAAGAGATTATGGTAAGGGGAAAATTGAAGAAGGTATTGGTAAATTAGAACTAGTAGAATCCGTAGAAAATTTTATACGAAAAAATGGAGGAACGCCTGCATTTCCATCTAATTTAGCAGTTAATGATATTGCAGCCCACTGGACTCCTAATAGTAATGAAAAAGGCGTTTTCAAATACGGAGATATAGTGAAACTTGATGTTGGTGCTGAAATAGATGGATACATAGGTGATACTGCCCTTACAGTTGAAATTGGTAGTGATAAATATGAAGAATTATTAGAATCCAGTAAAAATGCACTGTACAATGCAATAGACATTATGCGTTCAGGTGTTGATACGAGAGAGATTGGAGAAACTATTCAAAAAACTATAGAAAATAGCGGATTCAAACCCATTTCCAATTTAACTGGGCACGCAATTGAAAGATATAATTTACATACAGGTATAGCGATACCTAATGTTAAAGAAGGAAGAGGAAGAGTATTGGAAAAGGGAATGATTGTAGCGGTTGAACCTTTCTCTACTAATGGGGCTGGTAGTGTTAAAGGAAGACATAATTCAAACATATATCAAATAAAGAGAGAAAATGAAGTTAAGGATGAGAAAGCTAATGAATTATTAAATGAAATTAAAAATCGATTTAAGGGATTGCCTTTTGCTGAAAGATGGTTACATGAATTTGGCACTGACCAAAGAAATAGCTTACAAAAATTAATAAGACAAGGTGCAGTAAACTTCTATCCAGTGCTAGAAGAAATGGGCGGAGGAATGGTATCTCAATTTGAACATACAATTTACTTGAAAGGTGATGAGGTCGAGGTCTTAACAAAATAATATGAGTGGAGAAAATAGAGATATAAAATATCGAATACAAAAAATTCTGAATTCAGAAATGTTAAAACTTAATGTTTTAGCAAGTGTAACGGGATTGTTTGTTGCCATATTGACTTGGATATTTCTAGAACTGATAGATTTGATAATAAATGTACTCTATCTTGGTGGAGATTACATAGATAATGACCTTGGATACTGGGCAATACTGATACCTGGAATAGGGGGATTAATAGCTGGTACTTTGATAAAATATGGAAGTGTCGGGGCAAGAGGTCATGGAATTCCTGTTGTTATGGAATCTATAGCGATTAATCAATCGAAACTCGGAACTAGATTGGCCTTGACAAAAATAGCAGCGGCAGCTACATCGATTGGAGCTGGATTTTCATTGGGAAGAGTGGGTCCTGTAGTACTAATGGCGGCAACTTTTGGTTCAGATTTAGGGCAGCGTGCTAAATTATCAATAGAGGAGACTAGAATATTGATTGGCGCAGGTACTGCAGCAGCGATTACTACTGCTTTTAACGCTCCATTGGGTGGAGTTATTTTTGCTATGGAATTAATACTTAGTGAGATGAGAACTAGATCATTCATACCGCTAGTAGTAGCAACTGTAATGGCTACTGCGGTTGCGAGAAGCATGGAAGGAGATTTAGCTGCGTTCAGTGACTTACCAGAATATACAACACCAGATTCTTTTGAATATCCGCTCTATTTGATATTAGGCTTAGTAATTGGATTGGCAGCTGTAGGATTTATTAAACTTCTATATGCAATTGATGAAATATCTGAAAAAGGTAAATGGATTCCATTGCCGATTCAAACAACCATAGGTGGAATTTTAGTAGGAATAATAGGATTGGTATTTCCAGAAATATTAGGAAATGGATTTGGAGTTACTCAAGAAATAATACTGGGTGAAAATTTGAGAGTAGACATGGATCGTGGACCGGGAGGTGTATTATCTATGGAAAATATTGATTTTTATTTCACTACAGTATCGAATATTACGGTATTGCTTGTATGTTTATTTGTTTTCAAATTAATAGCTACATCCATATCAATAGGGAGTGGAGCTTCAGGGGGTGTTTTTACGCCAAGTCTGTTCATTGGGGCATCGATAGGAGCAGTTTTTGGACATGTAGTGGGCGTGTTTGATTTCACATCTCCTGCTGGAGCATATGCATTAGTGGGTATGGCGGCTTTTGTAGCTGCCACTACACGCGCAACTCTAACGGCCATTGTACTGTTATTTGAAATGAGCGACAGCTATGAGATTATACTGCCTTTGATGTTGTCTTGTGTAGTAGCAGACGGAGTTTGTTATGTTCTTTCTGAACAATCGATATATACTGCTAAATTAGCAAGACATGGAGTGAAGATAGATTTGGAAGCTGAGCAAGATTTGATGAGAATGTTGACAGTGGAAGAAGGTATGACTAAAGAAATTATGTCGGTAGAACCGGAAACTCCTATTGAAGCGACGATAGAGATGTTAGAAGATACGGGGCACATGTCTTTTCCAGTTATAGAATATGAAAAATTATTGGGAATAATAACATGGACAGATATACACAGAGCTGTAGAACAGGGTGATAGAGATAGGACTGTTGAGGAATATTACACAAAGGAACTAATTACAATAACACCAAAAGAAACGTTGAGCGATGCGATGGATAAATTAGGACAGAAAGAGATAGGGCACCTACCTGTTGTCGATCCCGAAGACAGTACAAAATTGATAGGATATATAACAAAAGGAGATATAGTTAAGATATACAATAGAAAGAGACTTGCTAAAAATAAAATGAGTTGGGAGGAATGAAAACTATATATGGGGTTAATTTACTTATGAGTATGAACGAAGAGGGGAATGAAAACGACTTAGAGATATCAAGTCCAAAAGCCCCTAAAGGCTCCCCTAGCCTTTACAACATAGCTACAAGTATTGTTAATATAGTGAAGAGGTTTTGGTAAATATGGGTTTATTTGGTGGTAAGAAAAAACGCAGAAAGAAAAGAGTAGCGCCAAAATTAGAAGCTGTGCAAGCAACGGCGCCTGCTGCTATAGCACCTGCTGAAAGTGCGCCTGCTGTGCAAATAGCCAATCCGAATATAAAACCTCAAACGGTTGCTAGTATAGATCCTGAAGCTGAAAAAAGTGTTCCTGATTTAGATTCGGGTAAATGGAGAAAAAAGAGTTCAAAACCTTTATTGAATATACAGAGAAAGGTGGATAGAATAAATAACGAAGATACACTATCACTTGAAGAGAGATATGAAAAAGCATTTGGTGAAAGACTGCCTCAAGATACCAAATATGTAAAAGAGAAAAAGAAAGATGAGAATGCAATTACATTCAAACCTAAAACAAAGGTATCATTTAAACCGAAAATTGAAACTAAAAAGGTAACTAAAGATAGTAAAAATAAAAAAGAAGAGAGTA
>DAHL01000006.1 GCA_002509225.1 Euryarchaeota archaeon UBA102
GCTTCCTCAACTGCAACCGGTTCTGCCGTTTCAGATTCTAATATTTCTTCTTCAAAATCTTTTTCTATTGCTTCTATCGAAGGCATTAAACTTATTTCTTCGTCAAATTCCATTTCCTCTAGAGGTGCATCTTCGTGTGCTTGAGCCCACACAGAACATATTCTTGCTACAGAATCATTTATTCTAAGACACGTATTACATATGTTGGGATTGTCTGGTTGCCATGCACAAGGCACTACAGGTAAATTATCTAAAAATTCCCGTATATTCTGATATTTTTGAGGCTGATCGGACATTCTGTTCTAGCCACTGTTAATATATGTATAAAGATATGCATGATTAGTATGAGCTTTGCTCCAGCACACATCACTCTTTATTTTTCAATTCACGATAATGTTAATATTCTCGAAAAAGGCTCAACAGGCGTTGGCATATGTCTACCATTAGGGGTACATGCTACTTCGACAATCAAACCTTCCGATTCAACTAGCATTAAAATTCTCAATCAAAACAATGAGATAGATGATCCAGTTACAAAAAGAGCAGTTTCTTTAATTTTAGAAGAACCATCAGAAGTAGTCATCACATTAGATAGGGATTTACCAGTGGGTTTCGGCTTTGGAATATCTGGAGCTTCTGCTCTTTCTGCCTGTTTATCAATATCTAATTCTATTTCATCAGCTCATAAAGCTTCTCATACAGCAGAAGTAGAATATAATACAGGTCTAGGTGACGTTGCTGCTCAAGCTGCTTCATTAAGGGAAAATAAATTTCCGTCTATAGCAATTCGTAATTCTCCAGGTTTCAATGATTCTGTAGAAATTTTTACACCATCTCACCCCTTTATCGTTTGTTTACACGGTTCAGGAAAAAGTACTACTCAAATTCTAAATGATAAGGTCTCAACTTCTAAAATCAATAAAGCTCATTCTCAAATTCTATCAAACGATTTTTCAATTCCAAAAATAATTTCATCCGGCTTATCGTTTAGTAAATATGCAGACCTTCTTTCTCCAGATTTAAATAAAATAATTTCATCACTTCCGAATAATTCTACAGCTACCGTGGCTCATTTAGGTACTGCCATCATAGCTTCTGGTGAAAATTTTCAAGATCTCAAAAATCATCTCACTAGCTATGGTCAAATCTTTACGTTCTAAGAACTGCTAGGTCTGCTTCTATGATTAGAAACATTATCAGATAGAAGTTTAGCTAAATTATCCATCAATCCTTCTTTATTTGAACTTTCAATCAGTATATTATCTAAAACTTCTTTCAAATTATTTACAGGAATTACTTCTACTTTATCTGAATATTCTGACTCTAGAAAAACATCTTTCAAATTAGCTTGAGGTATTATTACTTTCTTTATTCCAGAGTCAACCGCAGCTTCTATTTTTGCTGTAACACCTCCAATTGGTAATACATGCCCACGCACACTCAAGGATCCTGTCATAGCTATAGATTGATCAACCTTTGCATTCTCTAAAGATGAAATTACTGCAGTCGCTATAGATATGGATGCAGAATCTCCCTCTACACCTTCATAAGTTCCTACAAATTGAATATGGATATCATATTTCGATATATCTGCACCAGTATATTTCTTAATTAATGCCGATACATTTTGAACTGCTTCTTTCGCTATTTCTCCCAATTTTCCAGTTGCTACTACTCTACCTTCTGATGTAGATTGTGCCGCTGTAACTTCAGCTACAATTGGCATTACTAATCCTGCCATCTCGGACAGTCCTGAATCAGCTCCCATGACTGCCAAACCGTTTACCATACCAACTTCTGCCCCCTCGGTTTGATATGTTTTGTACTCTTTTCTTCTTTCTACATACCTATCTGCAATCTGTTGTTCCAACGGTCTTGCAATTTTCTTCGCTTTAATCACATGCTCAGCAGTAACTATTTCTCCCTCTTCTTCTAAACATATGTCTCCGGCAACTCTTACTAAACCGCCTAATTCTCTAAGTCTTAAACTTAGGTGATATTGTCTTCCAGCTCTTCTTTGTGCTTCATGTATTATCTCCCCAACAGCTCCCGAATCAAAATGGTTTATTTTTTCGTCTTTATCAACTTCTTGAGCAATAAAACGAATTAATTTCTCTCTATTTTCTGTAGTGTCTGGCATTGTATTATTCATGTAAACTTCATATCCATATCCTCTAACTCTACTTCTCAAAGCAGGATGCATTCCTTGGATGCTGTCTAAATTTCCTGCAGCGACTAATATGAAATCGCATGGCACCGGTTCGGTTTTTGTCATTGCACCTGCTGATCTTTCAGATTGTCCTGAAATTGAAAATTTCTTTTCCTGTATTGCCGTTAGTAGTGCTTGTTGAGATTCCATTCTCAACATATTTATTTCATCTAAGTACAGAACACCTTTGTTTGATTTATGTATGGCACCAGATTCAACTCTATCATGTGCAGGAGTCTCTAATCCTCCTGATTGGAAAGGATCGTGCCTTACATCTCCTAAAAGAGAGCCCGCGTGCGCACCCGTAGCATCTACGAATGGTGCACCATCTTCTCTATTATGTAAAACGAGTCCCTTTGGAATAATTGCTTTCTCTTTATTCTGATTAGCATATCTCATTGCCATAAAAACAAAAGCAGCGGCAATCAAACTATAGAAAACTATTATCGGTTGAGCAAATCCCGTTGATATGAACCATAGTATTCCCAATCCAACAATCATCATTACAATCATCATCTGCGATTTAGAGCGTTGTTCTTGCATTGCCGCAGCTTGAGCTTTCTGCGTTTCTACAATTTCTTTACCTTTACCTGCGGGAACTATCCGTACTCTAGGCTCGTTATTATCTTCTGCATTATTGTATACAAGAACATCTTCTAATTCATTTTTTGGTAGAAGTTCTGACATCGATTTAGCCAACATCGATTTACCAGTTCCAGGATCTCCAATGAGGAGCATATGCCTTCTCTGATCTGCAGATTTTTTAATAATTCCAACAGCCTTATCTTGTCCAATTACCTGGTCAATTAATTTCTTTGGAATAGCAATATCTTTCGTTGTTTCCAATTCCAATTTCTTAATCCATTTTCTTGCATCTGGTAATTTTTCAGGTGTTTCACTCATTTTCGGCCTATACACTCTCGCACGTCTAAATATATAATTTTGTGAATAGAAGTATCATTAATAAGTTTTATAGTTCTACATCAGACACAGTTTCAATTTCTTCCATTTCTTTCTTCTCTTTTACTTCAATTGGTGCAAATTTCGTTCCATAATGTATAACTCCACTTTCACTATCTTCTCCTAATTTCCTAAATACAGATTTGACTTTCATACCGGATTTAACTAATTCAGGTTCAATATCTACTATATGTGCAGTAATTTTTGCCCCCTCGTCTAATTCAACTATTCCTACAGTGTATGGCCCGTATATTTCATATCCCGTTTGTGGTTGATAAACTGTAGTAGCTGCCACTATTGTTCCCGTACCTTTGAATTGATATTCTTCCATACTTTTGAGTGATTTTCTTCCAGCTTTAGGATCTATAGCCCTTCTAGGAAAATGGTATGTATCTGTATCTTTGCAATATGACCCTATTAGGTTGTATCTTGATTTATTTTCCCTCCAATAACGCGGTACTGTCATTATTCTACCTCCAATATATGCACAACAGCAGTAGCTGCAGTTCCACCGTGATTTTCTATTAAACCGCATTTAGCATTTTTAACTTGTCTATCTCCAGCTTCTCCTCTTAATTGCCTTACGATTTCTACAGCTTGAGCAATACCTGTCGCTCCTGGAGCATGCCCTCTCGATTTCAATCCACCACTTGTATTGATTGGTATTTCACTGCTAATTTTTGTCATACCTTCGAGCGTTTTAGCTCCCGCTTCACCTTCTTTGAATATACCTATTTCTTCTAATGCAATCAGTTCAGTTATTGTAAAATTATCATGTATTTCTGCTAAATCTAGATCTTTCGGTTTTTTTCCAGCTTGTTTAAACGCTTCCTTCGCCGCCACATTTATTGCTTTCATTCTTCCCAAATCTTCTCGGTGATGTAAACTCAATGTATCTGATGCTTGTCCCGACCCTGTAATTTTAATTGGTTTATCAGTAAATTCCTTAGCTCTTTCACTAGCACATAGGATTACTGCCGCACCTCCATCACTATTTGGTGCGCAATCTAACATTCTCAAAGGTGTAGATACTAAAGAAGAATTAGATACAGCCTCAGCTCTTATTGGAAATGGAAATTGTGCGTCAGGGTTCATTGCACCATGCATATGATTCTTTTCTGCAACTGCTGATAATTCTTCTCTACTCGTTCCATGTTTTTTCATATATGTTTGAGCCATCATGGCATGAAGTGATGGAAAAGTAGCTCCAACTTGAGATTCCCATTGTTCATCTGAACCCATACTGTTTGTATATGCAGATTTAGCATCACTAACGTCTGTCATTTTTTCTGCACCACCTACTACAACTATGTCTGCGAACCCCCCTGCTACGGCCATATATCCTTGCCTCAGAGCTAGTCCACCAGATGCAGATGCAGATTCGATTCTAACTGCAGGAATATTGTTATTTGTCAATCCACAATAATCGGCAATTAGGGCACTTACATGTTCTTGCTGTATCGTGGCTCCAGATGCCATATTTCCTATGTATAGTGCATCAATATCATCTCTTTTTATTCCAGAATCTTGTATCGCTGCCAAACCGGCTTCAAGACCAATTTGTCTCAGAGATTTATCCCATAATTCACCAAATTTGGTTACACCTATCCCTATTATGCTAACGTCTCTCATCCACTATCTCCCATGTTCAATTTTCCTCTATATTTTGCATAAGTTGAATATTTAATTATCTTCATTCTTTCAATCATTTGTTTAACAGTTTCAGTCCTATCTATTTTCTTTATTTCATCAGTTACTGTTATGTCAAATCCATCACTTCCAGCTCCAGATCCGTAAGCTATAGCTAATATTCTGTCTCCAGGTTTTGCTTCATCAAATATTGCACACAAACCGAGGAATATTGCTCCAGAATATGTATTACCAATCACAGGAGTTAGTAATCCTGTTTCTACTTGTTCTTGAGTAAAACCTAATGATTTAGCTACTCTTAATGGAAATTTACCATTCGGTTGATGAGTTACTATGTATGTATAATCTTCGGGTTTCGTTCCGGCCATTTCCATAGTTTTCATAGCGCAACTTCCTACATGTTTGAAGAAAGCAGGTTTTCCAGTAAATCTTCCTCCATGTTTTGGATATTTTTGCCCCTCTCTTCTCCAAAAATCAGGAGTATCTGTTGTGTATGAAGTAGTATGATTTATTTCAGCTATAACATTTTTTTCTCCAATCAATAAAGCACCTCCGCCTGCAGATGCACTATATTCTAACGCATCACCAGGTGCACCTTGAGACGTATCTACTCCAATAGCCATACCATATTCTATCTGTTTATTACCTACCATTCCTAAACAAGTCTGTATGGCAGCTGTACCGGCTTTACAAGCAAATTCAAAATCTGCTGCAGTCAAATTAGGCGTTGCTGATATTGCTTCAGCAACTATGGTAGATGTCGGTTTCACTGCATATGGGTGGGATTCCGATCCAGTATAAACTGCTCCGATATTTTCCCCATCAACATTAACTCGCCCCATAGCCTTTCTCGCTGCTTCAACTGATATCGTTATTACATCTTCATCAGGGCCCGGAACTGATTTTGAATAAACATTTAGATTATTGGCCCAAGCACTACCATCTGCACCCCAGACAGACGCAATTTCACCTGTTTCAATTTTAAAGCGTGGAATATATGCTCCATAGCTAACTATACCCTGCATTTTATCACCCAATCCCTCTCATTAATTTTTTAATGTTTTCAATACTATTATCAGTTTTAACTAGTATTATATTCTCTAATTCTGCAAGTTTAATTGCTAGAGGGTCAACACTTCCCGGTTGCACATAACACACAAGTCTAGGTTTTACTGGATGCGCTCTTATTGCAATCATTGGCGATCTCCCGAATTCAACTCCTGTAAAGAATAGGGCTCGTTCATTAGACCACCCATATATTTTTGCAAATTCCGATCCGGAGAATGATATTATCGCTTTCAAAGAATCAACAATCGTAAAGCCATACAATGTCCTACTCATTTCTTTTTTACCAACTATTATTTCACCATTAATCATTTCCATCAATTTTTCAACATTAATTCCTGAACTAAATTCTCCAATCGTCATGGGTTCTTCTTCTTTTTCATCCATTCTACTATTGATTACTTTATTTCCATTATTTTCATCATAAAGTATCATTGTGTCAACCATTCTTTTCACAGTTTTTATCCCTGGTGAATCACGTCTTCCCTTTTCAAAATCACAGACGACAGAAGGGTTTATTTCTAAAAGATCTGCCATCCCTTTTTGAGTTAGGCCAAATATCTCTCTCCACTTCTTCAGAGTTTCTCCCGGATTCTCAGAGAAGACAATTTCTCCTGCCATTTTTTGGGCTAAGCTACCGCTCACTCCGTCGCGATTAAGCCATTCTATTTAACAATATAGGTATCTCGATTCGTCATTTTGTGCATTCGTTATTATTCTAAACACAATATTATTTACACCATCTTATTTCATTTCTCTGATATTTTTGGCAAGCGAAGCATGGACACCAAAGAAAATCTTCCTTACAAGTGGCAAGGGAGTGCACAAAGAAAAACTAGCTAGTTTCGAATTAGCTCTTCGTGAAGCAGGTATAGCGGCACTAAATTTAATTTCAGTAAGTAGTATTTTACCCCCTCATTGTGATTTTATTCCCAAAGAAGAAGGAGTTTTGAAATTAAATCCCGGCCAAGTTGTACCTGTCGTTCTTGCACGTATGGAAAGTAAAAAACCAAACCAATTCGTTAGTTCAGGTATAGGGGTGGCCGTTCCTTCCGACAGATCTCATTACGGTTATTTATCTGAACATCATGATATCGACATGGATGCTAAGAAAATGGAAGATTATGTAGAAGATTTAGCTGCTGAAATGTTAGCAACCACTTACGGAATAAAATTCGATCCACATGCTTCATGGGATGAAAAGAGAGAGATATGGTCAATAGATGATAGAATAGTTAAAACCCAAAGCGTGATCGAAGTTGCTGAAACCAGCAACGAAAATCTTTGGACAACTGTCGTTTCTGCTGCTGTTTTAATAATTTAGACTTACAGATTTATTACTACCTCACGTTAACACTATTTACAGAGACTCTTCAATGCCAAAAGCCGTCTTAATTTGGAAATACGCCGGTTCATCTAAACCAGTATCTCTAGCACCCTCTAGAGATGCAGAAAGACTAGCCATCTGTTTTTCAAATTCAGAAATTCACATGTTGGATAAAAATGGTAAATTATCTTGGAAAACCGATTCAAAATCATCAAGTATTACTAACGCAAGCGACATAGCACATGCTTCTCAACAAAATATGACGTTGGTAGGCACACAAGATAAAAAATTACATCTTTTAGATTCGAACGGTTCTGAAATTTGGATTCGTTCACTTCCAAATCCAGTAACCTCAGTTTCTATTTCTTCTAGAGCAAATCTATCGATTGCAGGCACTACTGACGGCACAATGTTTGCTTTTGATAGAACTGGTAAATTAATGTGGGATCACCAAGTAGGAGGAACTACCTTCCCCGTAAATTCAGTTTCAACATCCCTTAATGGTTCTTATGTAATATCTGGCAGCCGATATCGTTATTCATATTTTTACGATTCCAAAGGAAACGTTCTTTGGGATAAGGACATTGGTGGTTCTGTATTGGATACTTCAATAAATAAAAATGGAGATTATTTAGGAATATTAAGCGATCAAAGACACATCCAATTATTGGTTAAAAATGCAAGATTATTGTGGGAATATACATTCGATAGCCAACCAGCTTGGGTCTCTATACCTAATCACGCCGAATTCACCGCCGTAGGAGGGACATCCCTTTCTATTTTCAATAAAGCAGGAAAAAGAGCTTGGAAAACCAAATTACCAGGTTCTTCAACCTTTGGAACACTTTCAGGTGATGGGGGGTCATTATTCACCATTTCAGATTCCGGTTCCATTCAACATTTTGATATAAGTTCTTATTTAAAATCGTATTATCTTAGAGCTCGTAGAAAGATAAAGATTGCTAATTCAGAGGGGTTAGATGTAAGTGCAGCTAACCAATTCAAATTCTCTGCGAAAAAGGCCTTCGAAAATAGAGAATTTGGAGCTTTTATTAAGGATATAAAGAAAATTTTAGAAGTGGTCAATGAAGCTCGTTACAAAGCTCCAGCCAATCCGAAATCTGGAGATTCAAAAAGTGCTTCAAGTAGATTGATTTGTGGTAAATGCCAGTCCCCTAACCCTTCGGATTATGATTTCTGTCAATCTTGTGGTTCAAAACTTTCAAACACCTGTTCCAATTGTCACAAACAACTCTCTTCAGGTATGAAGTTCTGTACTAACTGCGGAAAAAAAGTTTAAGTAATATACTACATTATGGTGGAATAATATACTCGGAGAAGTAATACAAATATGACACCCGGACAAGCAGAGCCTCGCGGAGAAGGATTACACGTAAAAAGGGAAAAGCAAAGAGCGCGCATCAGTAAGCTCAAGCCCCTTAAACATATACCAGCGCAAGTCTTGTTGAATGCTGAACTCCATGGAGACTCTCTCGCGTTATCTTACAAAAAAGATGATAAATGGGTGAATATTACTTGGAGCGAGTTTGCAAAATATACAACCAACATTGCAAAAGCACTAATCTCTCTAGGCTTTGAAAAAAATGACAAGGTAAGTATCTACAGTTACAATCGAATGGAATGGTATGGCGTCTATCTGGCAGCTCAAATGGCAGGTGGACTCGGAGTCGGTGTTTATCACACAAGTTCACCAGAAGAAGTGGAATGGGTCGTTGGAAATTCAGATTCTAAATTCGTTTTCGTGGGTAATAATCCGCAGGCAGGCGATGATGAAGATAAAATGCCAGCACCAAGATTAGCTAAAGTCATAGATCATCTAGAAAAAGTAGAAAAAGTAATTCTACTCGAAGGTATAACCGGCATGTCTCACGAAAAAGCCATCTCTTGGGATGAGTTTTATGCCCATCATGAAGATATAGAATATGGTTCAGTAGAACAAAGATTAGAATCGATAAATATGGAAGATACTACCACTCTGATTTACACTTCAGGAACCACTGGAAATCCAAAAGGTGTAGAGTTAACACATAATAATCTAGCTTTTGAAGTTTCAGTTACTGAAGATATAGTTTCCTTCGGAGTAGGGGACAAATTTATCTCTTGGTTACCTTTAGCTCACGTTTTCGGACAGTTAGTTGATGTAAATGTTTGGGCCTACAAAGGCATGCATATGTATGTCGCAGATAATCCTCTCAATGCTACAGATATAGCGAAGGAAGTCAACCCTCATTTGTTCATAGGCGTTCCTAGAATATGGGAAAAAATATACTCAGGCCTTCAATCTCAACTCGGTAAAGGACTTAAGAAAACTCTTTTAGGACTTCCAATCATTTCCAATGTAATCAAGAGAGTTGCTAGAAAGAAACTCGGTTTCAACAATTTGAAATTCGCTATAACTGGCGCAGCACCGATAAATCCAGATATTATTGATTACTTCCATTTTCTGGGTATTCCACTCTACGAAGGTTACGGATTAACAGAGACAACCGCAGCATCTTCAATTGGTCATTTCGATGATAATCATAAGCGTGGCACAGTTGGTAAACCATTACCAGAAACAGAAGTCAAAATAGCAGGTGATGGTGAAATTTTAGTCAAAGGGCCACATGTTTTCAAAGGCTATTACAAAAATCAAGAAGCAACAGATGAAGTAATCAAAGATTCTTGGTTCCATACTGGTGATGTAGGTCTTTTAGATGATGATGGTTTCCTCAAAATTACAGGAAGAAAGAAAGAAATCTACGTCAGTTCAGGTGGAAAGAACATCGCACCACTCGTAATAGAAGAGACAATGAAATCAATACCAATAGTTTCTCAATGCTTTTTAGTGGGCGATGGAAAGAAATTCTGTAGTGCTCTATTCACATTAGATGCTGGTGTTATTTTGAGAGACAAACTAGGTATGAATGTACTCAAAGTTCCGAAAAATCCTCCAGATCAAGTTGCCGAAATAATAGCTAGAGGCCACACATTGGAAGAATACACTGGCAGTGATGATATTTTTGAAGAAGTAAGATTACAAGTTGATGAATTAAATAAGAAATTTTCAAATCCAGAACAGATTAAGAAATTCGTTATTCTTCCTAGAGATTTCACAATAGATGACGGAGAGTTAACTCCCACTTTGAAAATAAAACGTAAGCAAATTTCAGAAAACTGGTCTACAGAAATAGAGGGAATGTACAAAGATTAGTTCGATGTTTGAAGACACTTTCAAAAATCGTATTCG
>DAHL01000004.1 GCA_002509225.1 Euryarchaeota archaeon UBA102
GTGATGATTATGGAAAGACCTAATGCAAGAATTGTTATTGTTAAACGTTGAGGTTTTCTAAATGTAGATCTTATTCCTAAACCTAAAACTGTTGGTAAGTTTTTAGTTAATTTGACGAGTGTTTTGTTTACTTTAGAGCTACCGCGTCTGAACATAACATCCAAAGGCATCTTTCGACAACCTTGAACTATTGGATATAATGAAGAGAGAAAAACTATTAACAAAACGGCAAACCAAACTTCGAATAAGAGAATAGGAAAATGATTTTTAGTTATGAACTCGAAAGGTAGACCCCAGACTTCAAAGTAGAAATTTGTCATGTATTCTGAGCCTAGCATACCGAGTAAAACTCCAGAAGTAGAACCGAAAATGCCTAAAAAAATAGGGAGAAGAACGTAATTATTTCTGATTTCGACACCTCTGAAGCCTAAGGTGCGTAATACCCCTATTTCGCGCTCTTGTGTTTTGATAAATCGATCCATACTGACTGCTAGAACGAGGCCAGAGATGGCAGAGAGTAAAATAATCATAATTGGGATTACTTTATGTGTGCCTTCCAAATCTAAACGTAAAAGTTCAACAGAGAAGAAAGAGCCCCTATCATGTATTTGAGCCGGCGTTATATTGTTAGAATTAAGTTGTGTAGATAAGGAATTTTTAATCGGTATAAGACCAGTCCCTTCATTTTCATCAGTATCTTGTAAATTATAGGAGGGGGTTCCCTCTAAATTCAAGTAAACTTGATTACGAGCGTCTGAGTCAATGCCTGATAAGTAAGTTAGAGTATCAATATTGAAATAGATAATAGCGAGTGTGCCGTCTTGTGGAAAGGACATACCGGATTGGCTTGGGTCGACATAAACGATATGATGTGGAGAATTTGAAAAACTAGAAATGGATAAATTGTGTACATTTCCCAATACATTGAAAGTAAAACTGTCTCCGGTTTTTAGATTTAATTGATTTTTCATATGTCTATCTAAAATTACTACATCTGTATTGAAATTATTAGAAGGAAAGAGTAGACTAGTGGATGGGTTTGCTTCAAAGCCGTAAAAAATAGCCCCTATCCAATCACCATCTGATTTTTGGAATTTGCCCTTAAGCATCAATCTACTTTCGCAATTGAGTACTGCATAATCGGTATTCTCATATTCTGTCTGAATATTGTTACAGATATTTGAAAAGGTTGATGCGTTGTGCGTCCATTCACCCGTATCTATCATTAAATCGGCTAGATTTGTCTCTTCGTATAATGTAGGATATATAGCATCTGCATTTTTTGAAAATTCCAACATAGTCGTTCCTAGAAATGCTGAAGCAAAAATTAAGATAATAACTACAAAAACTCTGATTTTAACTTTGAATGTACTTCTAAAAAGACGTTTGTTAAGAAGTTCGTTCACTTACTAATCCTCGGTATTTGATTCATCAGAAACTAACTTGCCAGAATCTATTCTAATAATACGGGATGCGTAACGAAGGAGATTGTCATCATGTGTTACCATTATTGCAGTTATACCCTCTGTTTGACAAATATCGGAAAGAGCTTGCATTACTTGTTCTGTAGTTTTACCATCTAGATTGCCAGTAGGCTCATCAGCGAGAAGGACTTTCGGTTTTTTAGCTAGGCTACGAGCAATAGCAACTCGTTGTTGTTGACCTCCGCTCAGTTCATATGGGAATCTATCTTCTAAACCGGCTAAACCTACCATGTCGAGTAATTCTTTAGCCCTATTTACATCTCTAGAGCCTGTGAGTTCTTGAACTAAAAGAATATTTTCAATAGCAGTTAAATCTTCTAAAAGATTAAAAAATTGAAAGATATAACCTATATTTTCTCTTCTAAAGGAGGTCATTTTTTCAACATCATTAGAAGGTACTTCTTGACCATTGAAAATATATTTTCCAGAAGTTGGTGAATCTAATGCAGATATGATATTCAATAAGGTAGTTTTACCAGAACCACTTGGCCCTAATAGAATAACAACTTCGCCGCCATTAACCGTTAGATCGACACCATCGAGGGCATTGACAATCTCACTTGCAGTTTCATAACGTCTTGATAATGATTCTAATTTGATTAATGAATTGTTCTCTTTTGACATTGTTAGGGTCCGAAGTAAATGAGTAGTTTATACATTTGTCCTTTATTTTAGAAATCTCAAAAGATTAATTTTAAGCCTTCAACAATACCTTGCCGATATTCTTTCTATCCTGAATAAAATGATGCGCTTCTGCTGCTTCTTCTAGCTTGAAAATCTTACCTATAATCGGTTTTATTTTACCTTCTTGCGTCCAATCCATTAAATCCTGATAGGCGCGTTCTAGAGCCGGTCGATCATTGAAACTCCCTAAATAAAAACCGTGAACACCTTTATTGGAGCCTATCATTTTCAAAGGATCGAATTTAGGATAAGTTAGCCACACCTTAGCCATTTGAAAAAGACTTTTTGTTTTGCTCTGTGCCATTGAGGAGATTCCGTAAGTGAAAACTCTTCCACCTGATGAGAGGGATTTGTAAGATTGCATTAGATTTTTACCACCGACGGGATCGAGAGCGATTTGTACACCTTGACCATCTGTCTGATTTTTGATAGTGTCTACAAAATTTTCAGAATAGCTTATTGGAATGACACCATTCTCTTTCAGAAAATCGTGTTTTGAATCTGATGCAGTACCGAATATTTTACCGGCATTTCTTATTTTAGAAAGTTGTATAGCTGCAGTGCCGACCCCGCCTGCCGCACCATGTATTAAGATATCCTCACCTGGTCTTAGTGCACCGGGATGAATGATTGTGAAATATGCTGTTAAGTAAGTAACCGGTATAGCTGCGGCATCTTCAAGGGAAACTGAATCTGGTAATTTGAAAAGAAAATCTGAAGTAAGACAACAATGACTGCAGTATCCTCCTTTTTTAGACAACCCTAGAACTCTATCTCCTCTTTTAAAACCAGAAACATCACGACCTACTTTTTGAATTGTTCCCGATATTTCAAAACCTAATGTGAAAGGAGGAGTTGGTGCATCCGGATAGATGCCCATACGTGATAAAATGTCAGCAAAATTTATACCAGAATATGAAACTTTAACTAAAATTTCTCCAGCCTTTGGTTCGGGAATTTCCGAATCTTGAATTTGAATTACATCCGGCGAACCGAACTTTGTAACAATTGCCTCTCGCATTGAGACCTAAAAGAGAAGGGGGTCTCTAAAGGTTTTCAATAGCCTTCTTCACTTGTGCACTATTCATACCAGTATCTTCTACCCATGATTTATCTTTGTACATCCACCATGCTACTTTGTTACTATAGCGACTATCGATATGGTTGACACCTGAAACCATTTTGATTGGATTTATGCGCTGTCTTTTTAGTAATGCAGCATATTCAGATTCTGTGTACATCTTATTACCTGAAAATTTTAGATTTGGTCCCGTACAGTATGTGTACTTCTTCTTCTCTTCTTTATTCTTAAAGAAATAAGATAAAGAAAGGCAAGCAATTACATACAGCGTAGCGTCCGGAGCTGTATAGTGTACAAATACTAGAATTAGTACCCCCAATGCCAAGTGTAAAGTATTTTTTTCCGAAGGCGCCATCACCATTCCCCCATTGAACTTGTCTAGTTTAACCATAATACCTTAGAAAAATACGAAATAAAAGTTAGATGGGTTGTGAATCGCGTCAATGCTTTAAGGAAGCGTTACAGTAGGAATACGTGGGCTTAGCTAAGTTATTTGAAAATGTAGGAATTGTTGTTTTTGGATTCTTATCGATTGCATTTTTCTGTTTCATAATCATATGGCAGGGATTTAAGAGTACATGGAGTGATGCTGCTGGGCAAGCACTGCTCGTAGCTTCTGTAATTGGATTGGGGCTTGTGCTTAACGCGTTATTACGAGGAGATGCCGGTCGAAAAGTAGAAATAAAAGAGCCTGAAAAAGAGACGAAATCGATTGAAGAAAAGGAACCTGAAGAAGAATCAGAAGAAGAATAGAATTATAAATTTAGAACTTGACGGGCTAGTTCTGGATTATCGACTCTGAAAGCAATCACCGTAACGTCTTCTGAACGATTTAAGATATAGATAGCAGAAATATTGACATTGGCATCAGTTAAAACACGAGTGACATTTGATAGGGCGCCTGATTGATCTGGCAACTCCATAGTCAACGTTTCATTTTCGACATATTCTGCACCTAAATCATCAAAGGCCTTGCGTGCTCCAATCTCATCATCAGTAATCATTGCCAAGGTACAATCTCTAGTAGCTACACCTGCAATAGATTGAATATTGACATCATATTTAGAAAGAGCTACGCAAACATCATTCAGAGCTCCTGGGATATCTGGCAAGTTGAGACTGAATTCTGTTGCTTTCCTCATTGTAATATCTTAAGTTAATAGTATATAAAATTAATCTGAAAGGAACTTACTGAGTGCAGAATCGAATGCTTCGACGGCTGGATAGAAAGTATCTGAAGTAGTACCCCAGCCTACTCTAATATGACCTGGGTAACCGAAAAATCTTCCAGGTGAAACTAGAATTCCCTCATCTAGTAGCTTATTGCAAAAATCTACCTCGTTATCGAGAGGAATTTTTGGAAAAGCTGTAACACTATGACTGTCGTACCATGTGAAACCATGACGTTCGCAAACCTCTTTGATAATTTGTTGATGTTCTTCTATTCTAGAACGTGCTA
>DAHL01000018.1:0-22397 GCA_002509225.1 Euryarchaeota archaeon UBA102
GATGATGTTGTTTTTTTCATGGAAGATTCTCTAAGGGAAGTCGCTATGAAAGTCTCTACTATTTTACGTAAAAGCGGTCGTTCCGTAGATTTGATTATGGAAAGCAAAAAAGTGAAAAACGCTCTAAAGTATGCCAATAAGACTGGTGCTTCTCGTTTAATCATGGTAACTCCGGATGAATGGAAAAAAGAAGCCCTTAGAATTAAGAACATGGATAGTGGTAAGGAATCTGAAATCCCACTTTCTAAACTTTAAGATTCCAACTAAATTATTATATTCATACACATTTTACTTCTACAATGGGCGGGCCAAAACAGAAACACAACATATCGCTAATATCACTCGTAGCTGTGTTGTTGGTTTCTGGCTGTCTTCAGGAAAATACAATATCTCCTCCTTCACCGCCTGAAGAACCTTCTCTTCCCGACGGTATATTTGTTACAGGTCCAGATGGCCTGAATGTTTCAGATGAACCACTTCTCATGGACTTCGTTTTTAGCGATGTAGGTGAACAAGGAGCCGAACCAAGCATAGGTGTCACTTCTAGTGGTTGTATATTTTTCATAGCATTTGAAAAACCGATGAGATCTTGCGATTATGGACAATCGTGGATAAATGCCGCCGAAGGAGATCCGACACAAGCTCCGTTTACCAATGATCCTTATGGTTGGGTGGATAATGTTACAGATAGGGTATTCAATATTCATATGATGGGCCTTCAGACTACTTGGATTGGTTGGTCTGATAATGATGGCGAAACATGGGCAGGGAATCCTCATGATTCTGGAACTTCTCCTCTAAATGACCATATCAAACTCGGTTCGGGACCATGGACTGAAGAAGGTCTGTATGCTGCAATAGGACAAGGTAGTAGCAATGTGTATGAGCAGGCCGTATATTTCTGTTACAACAAGCTAGCCGGCATATTCTGCTTCACTAGTTTCGACGGCGGGGCTTCATTCGAGGCAGGAGGTCAAATCATAGGTTTAGCTACCACTAATGGAGGTCTACACGGGGCCATTACGACTGCGGCCGACGGGACAGTTTACGTTCCTCCAAGGGTTTCAACACCAACAGTCATTTTTTCTAAAGACAACGGCTTTAGTTGGGAACAGCGTACAATGGGAGAAGATGTAGGTACACCAAACCCTCGTAAGAACGCAGAAGTCGCTACCGACACTCATTCCAATGCATATCATGTGTGGGTTGGAGCAGACGAGGGAATCTATATGTCACGAAGTACCGATTCTGGTAATACCTGGGAACAGGAAAGCACTAGAATCAGTCCTGCTAGCGTTATCTCAACCACATTCCCACATACTTCTGCCGGTAGCCCTGGGAGAATCGCCATTACTTACTTAGGAAGTGAGAATGCCAGCGCATTAGGGCAACCCAATATTGATGATGAACCATGGGATGGAAATGCACACTACGCACCTGCCAACGTTAGTTATCATCTTTACATTACATACAGTTTGAATGCTTTGGATCCAAATCCAGTATTTCATACACAGAGAGTTACATCAGATCCTGTCCAAATGGGCAGTATCTGTCTAAACAGCGGAGATTGCCGGGATACTGGCGGGGACAGATCTAATCGTAATCTTCTAGATTTCAATGATCTTCATATAGATTTAGAAGGAAGAGTGTACGTGGCTTTTGCAGACGGGTGTACTGGGACTTGCGCATCTGGAGAGGACACCTCTCCTGAAAATTCTCGAGATAGATTGGGTTCTGTGTATTACTTAGGAAACGGACCAAGTCTCTACGAATCTGTAGGCAATTTATCCATATTAATTCCACCTCTCGGTGCTCCTGAACCATTCATTTCTGACCACATTCTTTCCATTTCATTTACAACCTTCGCCGTTCTTCCTTCGTTAAAAATATCTAGGATAAGGTCATTACTAGAACTCGACTAAATTATTATATTCATACATATTTTACATCTTCAATGAGTGATTCGAAACACAAGCAAAGCGCGTCATTAATTTCTCTTATAGTAGTTTTATTTTTTTCAGGCTGTTTAAATGAAATACCAGAAATAATAATAGAACCAGAACCACCAGAAGAGGATGCTTGGAGGGCGTACTCTGTAGTTGCTCCTGTTGATACTGGAATCAACCCATATCATATTCATTTTCAGACAAATGATACTCTCCCTTCATGGTTTTTAGATGATTTTGGTGTTACTTTAGTTTGTGATTTATCGGACGAAGGTTCTTGGGAAGAAAGAGTTGAAGCTGATAGAGAATCTTGCTGGAACAAGATTGTTTATGACGATATAGTTTATTTCGAAGGCACGAGAATTATTGGAGCAATGGGGGAGGAAGGATGGAGCGAAACTCCAATTTTAGATGACCCTAATGATGGCCATGGAACTGCCGTTACTGGCGCAGTACTCGATGGAAATCCGGATGCAGTTATTTTCTTCTTGGAAGGTTTTGACGGAGTTAGAAGGGCGGCTGAACATCCAATGGTCGATATCATCACTACGAGTTTCGGTCCAATTGCTTCTGTACCGGTTTCAGGCATAGAAGATGATACTGAATATGCGGTCAATGAAATGGGAAAACTCCACACAGGTGCCTGTGATAATACTGCTTCTACTTGCGTTCAGGATTCAACAGGCGGTCCACCTTGGTCTATAGGCATCTCAGGATTTCAAGAAGACGGTGATAGGGGTAAAGTTATGCATTGTTCCGGAACCGCACCAGATATAGTTGCTGATTGGACACAATATTTACCAGATCACGATTCAATTGATGGATACCACGATACTTCTGGAACTAGTTTCGCTACTCCAAGAACTGCAGGCATTCTTTCTTTTGTAATTCAAGAATTAAGAAACCAAACTAATGACTTCGGTTCAGGCGGTCGTAACGGCAGCCTAGTATTTGGTGAAAATTTTTCCGTTACGAATTATGATATTCGAAGAAGTATGGAAAAAGCATCATATTTCCCATCTTTTTCAGAATACGATCCTGGAGAAAACGAAGGACCATGCCAAACAGGAACTCCAATTTCTCCCGTCGCCCCATATACACAAACTGGTTGGGGTGTTGTAGATCCAACAGTTTCTCAGTCTATGATTGATGATTTAATCGGCCTATCTTCTTTATCAGATAAAAGTTTCGATTGCGAAACTTACATGGATTCTGTAATGGTGGCTCGAGAAGCTTACTGGTAGCTTAGATTATGGGGCGAGGCCCGGGACTCGAACCCGGGACGAGGGAGCCACAGTCCCCCAGTTTACCACTAGCCTAGCCTCGCCAATTATTATTGTTAAATGCACTGCCGGTATTATATGATTTCTTTAGGCCGATATTCGCCCCAAACACTTCGCAATAGGTCGCAAACCTCACCCAATGTTGCTTCATTATCAAAAGCTTCCATCATATACGGAATTAAATTTTCGTTTCCATTCTTTACAGCCTCTTCGAATTTCTTCATTATTTCATTAGTTCCCCTGTCTCTCTTTTTTAATTTCGAAATTTCTTCGCTCTGTTTTTCCCCAACACCTTCTTCTATTTTTGTAAATTCTTCTTTCTCTTCATCTTCGTTTTCCATAAATTTATTTATTCCAACCACAACCGTCTCATCTTTCTCTATCTTTCTTTGATAATCATACGACGCATCTGCGATTTGTTGTTGAACCCATCCACTCTCTATCGCTTTTAACATTCCACCTCTTTCATTTATTTTTTCTATTATCTCTTCTGCTTCTCTACACATATCGGCAGTCATTTTTTCAATAGTCCAAGACCCAGCTAGCGGATCAATGGTGTTTACAACACCAGATTCATGAGCTATTATTTGTTGGGTACGGAGTGCCAATCTTGCAGCTTTTTCAGAAGGTAAACCAAGCGCCTCATCTAAACTATTAGTATGCAAAGATTGTGTACCCCCCAATACTGCTGAAAGTGCCTGTATCGTAGTTCTAATAACATTGTTATATGGCTGTTGAGCAGTAAGCGTACTTCCTCCAGTTTGTGTATGAAATCTTAATCTAGCCGATTCTTCTTTTTTTACTCCAAATTTATTTTTCATTATGCTTGCCCACATTATTCTCGCAGCTCTAAATTTCGCAATCTCAACTAAAAAATCATTATGAGCATTAAAGAAAAACGCTATTCTAGGTGCTACAGAATCTGCAGACATACCTCTAGCTATTGCAGCTTCAACATACGTTATACCGTTAGCCAATGTAAATGCTAATTCTTGCACTGCCGTCGACCCAGCTTCTCTTATATGGTAACCAGAAACGGATATCGTATTCCATCCAGGTACCTTTTTAGAACAATATTCAAAAATATCAGTAGCCAACTTTAAAGATTTATCGGGCGGATAGATGTAAGTTCCTCTGGCAATGTATTCTTTTAGAATGTCATTTTGCACAGTACCTTTTATTAATTTCAAATCGGTTTTTCTTCTCTTAGCAAGTAAAAAATACAGACTAGACAACATAGATGCGGGAGCATTAATGGTCATACTAGTCGAGATTTTATCCAAGGGCAATTCTTCGAAAAGTTTTTCCATATCATTAATGGAATCTATAGCCACTCCAACCTTTCCCACTTCTCCTTGAGCTATTGGGTGGTCACTATCATAACCCATTTGTGTGGGTAAATCAAAAGCAACACTCAATCCATTATTTCCTTGAGAAATTAAATATCGAAATCGTTTATTCGATTCCTTTGCAGATCCAAAGCCGGCATATTGGCGCATGGTCCACAAACGACCACGATACCCAGTTGCATGCAACCCTCTGGCATATGGCATTTCTCCAGGAAAACCAACTCTTTCTAAATATTCTAAATCTTCTAAATCTTCTTCACTATTAACAAAATTATCCTCTACCGTCTTAGAATCTTTATTCAAACCCGGATTTAGCGTTTTTTCTTCCCATCTTTTTTTATTAGACATTAGATTCGTCACAGCTATCTATCAGCTCTTTTAACACAGTTTGCATCCTTGCTCTAAGCTCCTTCATCGTTTCTTCAACTTTACCCTTTTCGACAGTAATAGGTTCTATCCATTTTCCTTTCACTATTGTTCCGCTTCCAGAGTAGAAATATTTTTTCATTCCTTTAACTAAACTATCTTCTCTTGACCAATCTAAGCTTTGATTAGTATAGTAAAAAACCATCACATTAATCGGAGCACCCGTCTTTTCAGCAGCCACAAATATTCCTTTTTTAAATTCACCAATAGTATCATTGGCAGTACATGTCCCTTCGGGAAGGACCCACAAAGGCTTTTCCATAATAGGCCAATTTTTGATGGCTTCTATCGTTTCCCTTCTTGAACTCTTTTTATCCCTCTCTACAAAAAGAACATTTGCCTTTTCAAATATCTTTCCAATTACTGGATAATTTCGAGTTTCTGCTTTTGCAACTGCTCCGCCCATTTTTTGAGCTGGCAAAATCAACGTATCAAGCCAACTCGTATGATTTGCACACAGATACCCATCTCCAGGTTTTCCTTCTACATCTAAAACAACATCATATTTATCCAATAATCTTTTCGCAGTATTTTCGCATTCCTTTCTCCAACTTTCTTCATCCATACGGCCTGATTTAAAACGCAATTTCAAAAATTCAATACCTATTTTTCCCAATTCTAGGTATGCGCGCATACTCTCTCCTTTTCAAATTAGAGGAGCTTCAAAATCATCAATAGTTTCTTCTAACTCTTCGTCCGCTCCCATTTGCCCTCTTGCACGCAAGATTTCTATTGCAAGAAGTCTATACATCAAAGCTAAAGATCTTCTACCTTTATTGTTTCCAGGTATTACTAGGTCTACATTAGTAGTTAAATTGTTAGAATCACAAAAAGCAATTACAGGTATGTCTATCGAAACAGCTTCTCTAAATGGTTGAGCATCTGCAGCAGGGTCTGTCAAAATAATAGCAACAGGCTCCACAAAACTTTCCATCCTCGGATTCGTTAATCTTCCAGGTGTAAATCTTCCAGGTATACAACTGAAATTTACACTGTCACTAAACATTTTAGCCGGTTTTTGACCATACTGTCTAGCAGAAACGACCATAACCTCTTCAGGTTTAAAATCTTTCAGAAAGTTCGCAGCTTCAGATATCTGCTCACTAGTTTTTTTAATATTTATTATACGCAATCCATCCTCTCTAACTTTGTAAATATATTCTTCCATATCGCCACTTTTTTGTTTCGTCCCTATATGAACTCCACATGTCAGAAAAGTATCTTCATCGGTTAACAATACTTCACTTGTGATTTCTTCCGTCATTTAATTTCCTCTTCTATTCTTACAAGCTCGTTTAACTTAGCTATGCGTTCTCCACCCACGGAGCCAGTTTTTATAGCATGGCATCCAAAAGCAACACCCAAATGAGATATGGTTGAATCTGTAGTTTCTCCACTTCTATGAGATATCACAGTTACCATACCTGCTCCATGGGCCATCTCAATAGCCTTCTTAGTTTCTGTCAAGGTACCTATTTGATTCGGCTTAATCAACACAGCATTTGTTGATTTTTTCTCTATCCCAATCTCTATTCTATTTCTATTTGTCGTGTATAAATCATCACCAATTATCAATGCATTAGTTTTAGACGTAAGTTCTGCCCATCCATCAAAATCTTCTTGATCAATTGGGTCTTCGACAGAGTATAAATTATATTTTTCAATAATATCTGCTACCCAGTTTATTTGCTCTTCACGAGTCAGACTCATTTCTTTATATTCATATTTATCATTAATGAAAAACTCACTTGCAGCCATATCGAGCCCCGTTCTTATTTTCACACTTCTTTCTTCACTAATCTCTTTCGCAGATTCAACTACAAGCTCTAATGCTTCAACATTACTAAGGGGGGCTACCCAAGCACCTTCATCCCCTTTACCAAGTGCATGGTTCGGCAATCGATTTCTTAATTTTTCTTTTACTCTATTATGTACAGATACGTTAGCAAGCATAGCGTCCGTGACATTATCACAAAAACTAGTCACTAAGAATTCTTGTATATCTGTACCACCAACTGCATGTGCACCACCTCCAAGAACATTTCCCATGGGGGCTGGTATTTTGAATTCATCAACATTTTTCAAATATTGATAAAGTGCTACATCCTTTCCATTCGCAGCCGCTTTTGCTGAGGCGAGAGATATTGCTACAGCAATATTACCGCCTATTCTAGAAAAATTCTTCGTTCCATCTATCTCCATCAAAGTTTGATCAATGTGTTCTTGATTTTCCACATCCATTCCTTTCAATCTGGGTAAAACTTCTTTTTGAGCTATTTCTATTCCCTCATCAATTCCATTTTTTGGATATGCTTGCGCTTCGTATATCCCAGTAGAAGCACCAGCTGGTGCAGCACATCTCCCAATTCCGTCAGAAGTATCAATATCTACTTCAATAGCAGGATTCCCTCTAGAATCTATAATTTTTCTAAAACTTACTCTCTCTATTATCAATTATCATCCGACCTTGCTATGTCTATAGGGATTACTCCTTCGTCATACTCTAATTGAGCAATCAAAACAGGATCAATCATTTCTTTTGGCACTTTAACATTGACAGGAGCACCCATCGCTATCTGTTGAGCCCTTGCTCCAATTATTCTCGCTTTTTCAAATCTAGTGTGTTTCATACTATCACCACAATACGTATACCAAAACAGCCGTTGTCTAGAGGGATAAAAAAACTTACTCTCTTAAACCCTAAGCATTATATATGTCTCACATCGGTATAAGTTGGTATTTCGCCCAACGATGCGAAGAGGAAAAAAATGAGAAACGAACAAAAAAACAATAATGCATATCTAGCCAGTATTCTGACAATGCTTCTTTTAGTATCTTCAATCCCATTACTACACACTGCCCAAGCTAATATGTCTGACAATGTATTTTTCATTGGCGATTCCAGTAACAAGTCATTTGCCTCATTCAACGGCACAGCTTCTTACAATGTAGAAGTCACATCCGATTCAGATATCTCATTGTTTATGGGTCTTCGTTATATAGAAAATTCTACCGACATTATAGATTGGGATCCTAGTATTGCTACCTTTATTTATGCCGGAGAAATATCTACATCAAATTACACGTTAGACGTTGGCCCCGGTACACATGTGGTTACAATATCTATTGATATCCCTTCAAACACAGAAGATTTCGATAATGGCCGGTATCTTGCCAGATTCGGTTTCTGTACGGCTCCTTGTGATTATGAAAATACAGATGATAATACCTGGTTCCCAAGATTGGGTATGATGGAGATTAGAGACTGGGTCGTTCTAGCAGATGAAGACATCGGCTATGTAGACGCAGGCGGCACGGAACGTGTAGATAATATAGTTCTCAAAAATCTATTAAGAGATGAAGATGGAAACTCCGTTAGACTATCCCAATCAGTAAGTGTAAACACAGATACCAGTTCTTTAACAGGTGGGATTCTAACTGCATTCGACTCCTCAGGCCTTTCTTCAGATTATGATTTTGATGACATAGATGCAGGTCAAAACTACATTACAGTCGGCGGGTTGAAAGATGAAGAGATGCCTTTACCTTTGGACGTAACACTTTCTCCAACAACAAGTGTTGTTTATTGTCCATCCACACCATCTGTTATAAGTTTCTTAGCTGTAGATGATGAAGAATATAGGCAGTTTGAAGATGGATTCGGCCCCGGTATTGCAGTAGGTATAACTGCAAATCCATACTCTCTTGTATATTTCAGTTCAGATTCAATATCAGAAGAAGCAAACACATGGAATGGTGATGAATATGAATCAACCGAAGTCAATTTCAATATAGATTTAGAAAATGGCGGTAATATTTACGATTCTTTCGACGTTTCTCTAACTTTAGATTCTAATTGGAATAGTGATTGGGGCTTAGTCGCCAATTTAGACGGGGTTCTTCCATTCGACGATGATATTGATGGAACTCATCGAACTGAAGAGCTAGAATATCAAAATGCTGCTTCACGACCTTGTAATTCTTTGTATCATGAAAGTGATGCAGATAGGGATACTCTAGGTCTTGCATTGAAGTTCACAGTCCCTGCTAACGCTCAAGTAGGAGAAACTGGAGGAGTAACATTACACGCATCTTCCGCTACCGACCCAACTGTTAGTACAGAACAACATTTCTTAGTAACTGTTGCCCAACATTATGCAGTAGATGTTGCATTCACTTCACTTACAACAGTTGAAACAGATCCCGAATCAACAGCACAATTCAATTTTACAGTTACTAATGGCGGTAATGGAGAAGACACTTTCAATATAATGTCAACAGCATCTTCAGATTGGAATCCATCTCTGAGTTCTTCAATGATAACTTTAGGAGTTAATGAAGTTTATACGGGTCATATGTCTATGACTGTGCCTGAAGGTATGTTGTTCGGTGAAACTAGCGGCGCTGTCAAAATATCCGCTCACAGTAATGGAGATCCTGCAGACGAATGGGATGATGAAAATGGTGACGGTGTTTGGAATCAAGGTGTAGAGCAATTAACTGTAGATCACAATGGAAACGCCGCCTATGATGCAGGAACTCATGATGGCATTTATGTTCAAGTCAAAGTTAGCCAAGTTCACGATGTTGAATTTAATTATTATGTCAACGAGTCAAAAGTTATGATTTCAACTATTGAAATTTATACAGACACTACTACTATTATCAACATTAATGCTACTAACGTTGGCAACGGCGCCGATCAAATTCGTTTTGAAATATCAAGTCTTTCTGCTGAAAATGCAGCAAATTGGCTAGAAATCGTTCAAGATGTTGAATATCTAAGTCCAGGCGATTCCGTTACAGTATCGATAAAGGCCACACCTTACCTAACCACTGTACCTGATACCTATACTTTCACACTTACAGCAATGAGTTACGGCACAATTAATAGCGGGGAAAGCCAAATCCTAACTGTAATAGTACAACAACGGGAAACTCTACCGGACGGTGGCCAAACAGTTGAAGATATAGAAGAAGGAGGCCTTCTAGGCATTCCAGGTTTCGAACTAGTAGGTGTACTCCTATCATTAGCAGCTATATCGTTATCTCGCAGACCTAAATTTTAGTCGTTCCTCATATGCTATGAACTCTGAAAAAGTATCATCGTTGTTAGATTCATGGCTCGATGAAGATTCTGCATTGCAAGATATTACTACACAGGTTATAGATTCTAAAAAAGATGCAGAATTCATAGTTACTGGCGGTCCAGGCATTCTATCAGGTTCTGTCATCACTAATCATTTATTGTCAAAAACGGGCTTACTATGTAAATTTTTAAAATCAGATGGAGATATTATATCAAAAAACGATACAATCGCACTCATATCTGGCGATTTTAATCTTATTCTTTCCAGAGAACGTTTATTTTTGAATCTTCTTTCACATTTAAGTGGTATATCAACTCTAACTAGACAACTCGTAGATCTTGTAATTTCTATAAATCCCAATACAACTGTTTTAGCTACTCGAAAAACAACACCAGGATTGCGCTTTTTAGAAAAAGAAGCAGTTATTCACGGTGGAGGCGCACCTCACAGATTCGACTTAAATGAAGCAATATTAGTAAAAGATAACCACTTAAATTTCATAGACAACATCGAAACTTACGTACAAAATGCTAAACACAATTACCCCGATAAAAAAATAGAAATAGAAGCAGATAATATCGATCAAGCTTTAACCTTCTCTAGACTGCCAATAGATAGACTGATGTTAGACAATTTCACTCCCGAAGAAGCAAAAACAACATATTTAAAAATAAAAAAGGAAAATCCATCATTAGAAATTGAAATTTCAGGAGGGTTAAATAAAGACAATATACTCGACTATGCAAATTATGCAGATTTCCTAAGTCTCAGTCAATTAACAATGGGTTCAATACCGGTTGATTTCTCAATACATGTTAACAAAAATTAGAATTTTAGATTTGGGTCAGGACGATCCAAAAAAATGCACTGCACAACGCCTCGCACGTTTTGAATTAGCAGAATTATATCACAGAATATCAAACTTACCACAAATGGGCATTCTTTTAGATCCATACTGTGAAAGACCAATGGACATATCTGACAAACTTTTAGTTGAAGTAGGGGGTCTAGTCGCTGTTGATTGCTCATGGAAAAACGCCTCTAATTTGTTCCCTAAACTACAGCTACATGGACTAGAGCCAAGAAGCTTACCAGAAATAATCCCAGTAAACCCTGTAAATTCAGGAAAAATAGGAAAATTAACTACAGCAGAAGCATTGGCTGCAAGTTTAATGATAGCAGGCTTCGAAGAAGACGCCTCAGAATTGATGTCAATTTTCAAATGGGGCCCATCTTTTTTACGTTTAAACAGTTTCTAAATCGGCAGGGAGACTTTTTTACCATCCCATCTTAACACCTTCTGTGGTAATTTTTGATGTAATCGTTATAGGCGGCGGACCTTCAGGTGCATCTGCAGCTAGAGAGGTGGCCGAACGAGGCTTATCTGTGGCCATTTTCGATCATACACACCCTAGAAGGAAAGCGTGCGGTGGAGGTCTTCCAGTCAAGGGTATTGAATGGATGGATGCCCCAGATGAAGCGATAGAGTGTAACATCAGTTCTATTTCCTTCAAACTCGATGATATAAAATTGAAAATCCCTGTAAACAAGGGTAAATATGTAAGAAGAGACGATTGGGATCATTATCTGTTTAACAGGGCAGAAGAAGCAGGTGCGAAATTATTCAAAGAGCGTGTTGTAAAAATCGAAAAAGAAGATAATTTATGGAATATAAATGATTCATATCAATCAAAATACATTATAGGTGCAGATGGCGTAAATGGAATTTCAAGAAAAACGTTTTCAAGCAAGATACCCAGAGATCATCTTTTCTCAGCTTTTGGCTATTATTTAGACATACAACCAAAAGAAAACGAAATGGAATTCATAGTCGGACATCTTCCAGGAGAGGAAGGTTACATTTGGGTTTTTCCAAAGAAAGATCATTACAATGTAGGCATCTGTTACAATGCACGAACTTCCGGTATGAGGGATGCGTTGGATAATTATGTCAAAGATAGATGGCCTGGTGAAAAAATTGCTGGTAAAAAATGGAAATTAGATGAAACCGGCGAAGAAGTTGATTGCATACCATTTGGCTCTGCTATACCTTCTTACAATAATAAAAAACTGTTCGATGCACCTATTTCTGGCCCTGATTGGGTATTATGTGGTGATGCAGCAGGTCATGTTAACCCCATACACGGAGAAGGACTAAATCACGCAGTTTTAGGGGGCCGTTTAGCAGCACAAGCCGTTTCTGAAGGAGACCCTACTAAATTCGAAGATTACTGGAGAGATCATTATCGCGAAGATATGTATCACGCAGTGACTGTTAAACATCAAATCTATCGTTCATGGTTCCTCAAACTCGCTTTTAAATTAGGCAGAACTCCAACTCTTTTTCATCTTCTCTCATCAATAGTCAGAGATGAAGATAAACAATCTATGTCGGTCTTTAAATTCTGGTATAAACTTCCTTTAGCTTTCATACAAGCTTTGTTCGGCATGTCTCATCAATCACTTAAAAGTGAGACATAATTTCTTGGATTACTTTTATTAAACCCTAGTCCTGAGTGCATCACCTATTCGGTGAGAGCAATGAAAATTCCACGTAGAATAAAGCTTTACAGTCCATTTGCTAAAAAACACACTATTCATGAAGTTGAATTAGTCAAGAAAAAGCGCGCTTCTGAATTAGCGAGAGGACAAAGACTATTCCGAAGAGTAACATCAGGTTATGGCGGGTTTCCAAGACCAAAACCAGAGGGAAGGGAAAAACCATCTAAGAGGGTATATGTTCGTTACAGATGTACAGAAACGGGAAAAGCTCATCATCGTAAAAATATAAGAGCTAAGAAATTCGAAATGACGGAGTAAAAATATGAATAATTTAAAGAGCAAGTTCCTAAAAGTTAAATGTTCAGATTGTGCTAACGAATCTGTTTTATTCAATAAAGTTTCCTCATCAGTTTCTTGTCAATTCTGCGGTTCGTCTTTAGCGTCTTCAACAGGAGGCACTGCAAACATAACAGCAGAAATTGTGGAGGAACTTGATTGAGCAATGATATTTCCTTAGTCGAAGAAGGTGATTTTTTAGTTGCTAGGGTTGCAGAAGTAAAAAATTACGGAGCGATTCTCAATCTCATCGAGTACGAAGGAGAACAAGGATTCGTTCACATTTCAGAGGTAACTTCCGGGTGGATTAAATATATTCGAGATTTTATTAGAGAAGGGCAGATGGTCGTCTGCAAAGTTGTAAAATCAAAAGCAGATGCTAAAAGAGGAATGGTTGATCTAAGCATTCGTCAAGTTTCAGGACATAAAAAAAAGGCAAAGATACGTGAATGGAAAAACGAACAAAAAGCTTCAAAATTATTTCAAATACTTTCAGAAGGATTAGGTATGAAAGCAGATGAATCTTCAGAAGCAATTACTCATTTGAAAGATACGTACAATTCGCTGTATTCTGCTTTTGAATCGGCTATTTCAGATGAGGATAATTTCAGAAAAAATAATAATGGCCCATGGGTTGAAGAGCTACTTAAAACAGCTAAAAACAATATAGTTTCACCTTTCGTTAATATAGAAGGTATTCTCACATTGACTTCTAACGATCCCGATGGCATCTCTATTATCAAAGAAGCTCTTTTACTCCCAACTCCTAAAAATAAGGATTCTAAAATAGATATATCTACTGATGGAGCTCCAAACTATAGAGTTAAAATCACATCATCCGATTATCGCCAAGCCGAAGAGGAGATGAAAGGGTCTGTAGACGTGGTAATAGATTTCATTAAATCGAAAGGTGGCCAAGGATCTTTTGCGAGGGTATAATGCGTTCTTTATTTTTGAAATGTACTGAATGCAATATTTACACTCAAAAACAAATTTGTAAAAATTGTAATTCTAAAACAATCAACCCACTACCTCCAAAATATTCTCCTGAAGATAAATACGGTAAATATAGGAGAAAAGCACTACAACAAAAATGAGTTTTTTAGAAATTTCCGTCACAGATAAACCGGCATTAAACAATGCGTTTCTAATAGAGGGATTGCCAGGAATAGGAAATGTGGGGAAATTGGCTGTTAACCATTTAATAAGTGCATTAAATGCAAAAAAAAGCTTAGAAATTTATTCTTCTTCATTGCCTCCACAAGTCACTATCAAAGAAGGAGGTATAGTCAGCCTCATTAATAACGAATTTCACTACTACAAAAATTCTAAAAATAAACGAGATATTATTTTTTTAACAGGCGAACACCAAGGTTTAGATCACGAAGGTCAGTATGCTTTATGTATTAAAATATTAGAATTGGCCAAAGAAATGGGCGTTACAGAAGTCATTACATTAGGGGGGTATGGGTTAGGTAAAATCGTTGAAAATCCACGAGTTTTAGGTGCTGCTACTTCTTCTTCAATGGTAAAAAAACTGAAAAAAGCAGGTGTTCATTTTTCAACAGAACAAGAAGAGAGTAGTGCAGGTATCGTTGGAGCATCTGGTCTTTTGTTAGGATTAGGGAGATTACAAGGTCTGGAAGGGGGTTGTCTAATGGGTGAAACTAGCGGTTATATGGCCGATCCAAAATCGGCTAGAGAAATATTATTAATATTACAAAAATTACTCTCTTTAGATTTAGATTTATCTGATTTAGATGAAAAAATCGAAAAAATCGGCGCACTAACTAAACACCTTACAGGCATGACTCATTCAGACGATTCAGAAATAGATATTAGTTATATCGAATAATTATTCAATCATTAGAATTATGTACTTCTATTACGAATAATAACAATCCATCATTCCCATCGATAGCAGTCCCAATCATAGAATTATCCGTTTCTCGTTCTAAATAATATCCATAACCCCCATTGGGTTCAATAGTTTTTTGATATTCAGCCAAATTAAAATTTCCATTCCATAAATCCAATATCAAAGTTCCAATATCTAAAGTATCAAAATCTAGACCCACTGTTGGTGCCATCGCACTCTGTCCAATTGTAAGTGTGAGTCTATTATGATTTATTTCATTACCAACTAAACCATCGTACGATGCCCACGAAGCAACTTCTTCCCAAGATGAAAATATTTCTTCAGCAGAAGAAACAGTTAGAGGATTGCTTAGAGTACATTCTGTAGATTCACTTTCTCCGTTTAAACAAGGCTCCATTACTATAGGATTTTCACTCTGTGTTGCGTTTGAAGATATCAACCCACTCTTATTTGCCCTTATGTTGTATCTATCAGTTACCCCCTCTCCTTCACTGCTATATCCAAATGTCACATTCCATTCTTCAGTTTGATTAGTGTAAACAGCATTAGTAACGTATGCATTTTCATATTGTTGCAAGTAATTTCCAAATTCAACGTCATTATCTTCTGCTATTTGTATAGCATCTTGCACTGTCCAATTCTCATCAAGACTAGTAGGCCTATTTCCAAAATCAGGCGCCCTCCCATTCCACGATTTAAACTCACCTTGATCATTAGGTCCCGAAATACCATCTCCTGTAGGTTTTGGTACAACCTCATTTCCTTTACTGAAAAAAGCCCCTCCTTCAATAACTGTACCACCATAATTGAATTCTACATCAAATATTTTTTGATTGCTAACACTAACAAAAAACGTTACTGCATAATCAAATTTTAACGGCAAAAAGCTTTCTTCTGAAATGTATAAATCTAATACATAGGAGTAGTTATAATCAAGTAATCCTATTTCACTTTCACAATATTGATTTCCATAACAATAAGTCTGTATTCTCAGTTTTACAGTTTCATATCCTTCTATCTTTTTACCTTCTAAGACGCTCCATTTCAAATCAAAACCATTTGAGATATCAGTTCCACTTGTACCTACTATCAAATTTTTCCCTTCGTATAAGTTCGTATGGGGCAAAAGTCCATGATTACTAGTTCTAGGTACCCAACTCACTAATTTTTGAGACCCCCATACTCCGCTAATAATCGAGAGATTACTCTCACTTTCTGATTTAATCGTTTCACCATTTTGTACCGTTACATATTCTTTTTGTTTTACATATACTTTCCCACCACTAATTTGTAGGGTTTCATCATTCTCCGATACAAACTCACCTTGTACATGACTTAGATCCAATTGAGCTTCTCTAACGAAAACACCCTGACTTTCTCCATATCCATCTTTAACAGTGCTCGCCTGCTGTTTAGTGGCAGTATCCATTATTCCAGCATAACTCAAATTAATTCTTTTTACCTCAATATCTGTGCCAACTAAATTAATAGGTATTGTAGTCTGTTCACTTTCTACTCTTAAATCACCAGATACATCATATCCAATTGAATCCCCATATCTTTCACTCGGTACTAAAATTTCTGTAGAATTGCCACTTATCAATAACCAAAAACTAGTAGCTAAGAGAATCATCACTACAACACTAGCTGCTACTACTGCTTTGTTTATCTCATTTTTAACGGGAGGTACATTTCGCTCTTCATCATTTTCAGATTTTGAATATATATTTTCCGAAGGCGCAGATAAATCTATTTCAGCCTTCTCTGAATCTTCCTCTTCTGAATCCCAAAGTTTTTCTGTGTTTTCTGCCAAGCTATCCCACTCACGCCTTAGTAAGTACTGTCAAAAAGACTACCGCCGCCATTCCTACCCCTAAAATCACTCCGGCTATAGATATCAAAGCATTGACAATAATGTAATTATTTTCAATTGAAAAATCCAATGAATCAATAAATAGAATAAACAAAATCAAACCCATTATGGTCAGAATATATTTCATATCATTTTGTTTAGAATAACAAAATAAAATTATACTAATCATTAGACAAGAAAATCCAATACTTCCTATTATCATAAATAAAAAAATCCCTACACTTAGCCCATAATCTAACACAATATTTTCTACATTAAATGCCCCGATCATCTTCCACCCCCTCATTCATTTCCCGCTCTAATTTTTTCAATTCTTCTTCTAAATCAACATCTTCAAAATCATTATTTTCATTACCTATATTTTTATTTTTTATCCTCGATAAAACCTTAAAAATTAGGAGGCAAGAACTTACACATCCAATCGTAACTCCTATAGTTGATACAACCCCTATTTCAATCCAATTATCGGGGGGTCTACTTACATTTAATATTATAATAAAAACAAGTATTCCAAACATTCCCGTTATTATTCCAATCTTTTTATTTCTTCCCATTCCATAATATGTTGTAATAATGCCTAATATTACAAATCCAATACCAATTCCCATTGCAAACATAAATGAAAAATAAGACAATCCCAGTGAAAGAATATTTTCAAATATAATGCCCATATTTTACTAAATAAGTCTGTACTTTTATGCTTTTTTTATCGTCGAGACGTCGTCGGTTAGATATTTATACCTGTCACAAATCGTAAAGTGGTGCAATATTATGGCCGAAGTAGTAAACAACACAAATGTTAGCAAAGAACCGGGATATCTCTACTATCTAGATAAAGATGGAGATGTTTCAAGAACAAAGATGGCTCGCGGTGGCAAGAAAACCGGCGCAGGTCCTGAAAAAGTCAAAATCGCAGGAGTAAAGAGAGAAGAAGGACACCTGTACTTTATTGACAAGGGTGGCAACGTCGCAAGAGCTAAAATGGCTCGAGGACGCGGCTAGATATATTATAAATATATCTTATCTTAATCGCCCACTGGTATCCTAAGCAGAGGTCGCTTAGCCCGGTATAGCGCCGGCCTTGAAAGCCGGTGGGCAATTGCCCTCGGGGGTTCAAATCCCTCCCTCTGCGCCACTGTTTTATTTTTTTTATCCTCTGAATTTAGATCTAAGACTCATTCTTTCAGGAAGAGGCAAGCTTCTTTGAGGTTCATTTTCCTGCATTTTAGTCATAATCTCAATCAATTCTTTCATATCTGCTGAGAAATCCTCTCCATTTCTTACTCGTATCGGATATTTTTCTGCTTCAACTTCTTTTTCCCCTATTACTAATATTAAAGGAACCCATTCTTTTTCCCCTTCTCTTATTTTCTTTCCTAATCCTTCTTCTCTATCATCTATATCAGCTCTAAATCCAATCCCAGTTAATTCTTTAGCAAGTTCAGAACACTTATCTACGTATTCAGAAGATAAAGGTAATAATCTTATTTGAGTCGGACAAAGCCAAAACGGCAACGACGGCTTCTCCCCTCTTCTAGATTTAGCCGCAGCTTCTTCAAGTAAAGCATACAAATTTCTATCTATTGATCCAGATAATGAAGCATGAAGGATATATGGTAATTTTTTCTTCCCATCTTTATCTACGTAATTGATTTCAAATCGCTCAGCATTTTCTACATCAATCTGCACTGTACTAAGTGCCGCAGCTTTTCCTTGAGTATCTAGTACATTAAATTCGAATTTTGTTATAAAGTAAGCATATCTCTCATCAAACAACTCTAAAAGCATAGGTCTGCCAAGTTTTTTCGCTATCTGTTTGTAAAATTCTTTATTTTCCTCAAAGAAATCTTTCTGCACTCTCATTGCAGCTTCGTAGGGCACATCTAAGGATTCCATCCATTCCATAGAAAGTGAGAATTGCGATGACATTTCCTCCAATCCTTGGTCTAAATCTTTAACAAAAGTGTGCATATCCGGCATTGTAAAACCACGCAATCTTCTCAAACCTGCTAATTCTCCTCTCTTCTCTCTACGATATGAGGAGTGGGCTAATTCGTAATATTTGATTGGAAGATGTTTGTAAGATATTTGAGCATCACGAGCTATCAAAAACTGTCCAAAGCACGCTGCAAATCTCATGAAATAGGGTTTTTCACCACTCATCACTCTATACTGTCTTGCAGGAAAACGTTCTAAATATTCTTCTAAACATGGGTGCGCGTAATCATAAATTTCAGGAGTTTCTACTTCCATAGCTCCAGCTTTTTTAACTAATTTCTCAACCTTCTTTTCTAGCAGTCTCTTAATCATCGTTCCTTTTGGATACCATCTCATATTCCCTGCATCACTTCCAGGCTCTCTATCTACGAGCTCCAATTTTTGCATCAATTTTATGTGAGGCGGTTCTTCATTTGCTGTTCGATCCTTTTTTGTTTCATATTTGATAAGAACATTTAATGGGGTTTTTGCTCCACTTTCTTTTAATTCATCTATCTCTCCATCAGGGTTCATTATGCAAAATTCACTCTTTGTTTTTTCTTCTGCAGATAGTGCTACATTTTCAGTACTCACTCTTCCATCCCCTGCTCTTATTCTTCTACTCAATTCTGATAATTCATGTCCTTTACAAGATAAGCTAAACGATTTGTACCATCCAAATGGAACCCTTTCTATATTCAATTCTGTTTTATCTAGTATATCACACATCAAATCTAAAACTTTCATTGCACCATTCGGTGTTTCTAATTCATTACTCAGGTGTGCATAAGGATAAATTACAACATCTTCACACCCAACATTAGAGCTGTATTGTTTGATTTCTTCAACTGTTTGAGCGATTATTTCTTTTTTATTCTTTAAATCACCTTTTTCCACCGATGTAAAAACTACAATACATTCTCCATATTTCCCGGATTTTTCCTCTTCTCTTTCTTTGGTGGCTGGTTTTTTCGACTCAAATTCGAGTCCATCTGAATGTATCATTAAAATCTGCATACTACCTCCGACAAAGGCCCAAGCACAAAAGATTGTCCCCTACGTAGTTTTTATACCATCCAGCCGTTGTAAGCAGTCCTAGGGTGTACTATGGCAGGCAAGAAAAGAAGAAAGAATCGCCCATCTCAGAGCCGAGAGTCTAAAACTATCAAAGTACTAATTTTAATTGCCATATCTTCTGCATTAATAACAATTTTAATGATTTCTGAAGGAATATTAAGTACAAATCAAGGCAGTATAGGGTTAGTAATTATTTTAAGTTTAATATTTCTATTTTTAGGGCGTGACCGAAGTAATACTTCTAGGAGGAGAGGCTCTAGACGCCGAAGCGCACAACAAGCTAATATTACACAGCAATCTTCAGATTCTTCAGGTGGGCTAACTATAGAAGCCACTTCACCAAATGTGGACAGCGTTTCTGAAACGCCCACAATTCCAAAACCACAACTAGTTAGAGCTGCCCGGCGTAAAAGAGAATATGTTTCTTATCCAATTAATTTAGAAGGTGGTAGTTACGCAGATACTTATTTGCAATTGAATAAAGATACAGTTCTCAAATTACGTTCAGCACTTTGGGATGGTAAAGGATTATTAGCATTACCTGGCCAATCAATTCCTTCTTTAGAAGTCACTGAAGATGTAATTGCATCTTCCGAACCTGCCCCAGTGGCTGTAGCTGAATTATCGTCCACAATTACGCCTACAGTTGAACCGATTGCCCCGGAGTCTACTGAAGCAGAAGCCGATTCTGATTTCGATTTCGAATGGGAGTAAGAGTAATTCTGAGTTGATTTTTTATGGAAGTACATTCCTATTTTTCAAATACAAGAAAAAAACATCCATTACATCTAACTTTGTTAGATCCTGGTAAGATGGATTCAGAAAACCTTAGCAAGATAGCTAAAGAAGCAGATCAGGCAGGTACTGATGGAATTATGGTGGGAGGCTCCACAGATTTAAGTTTCGAAAATGTCGAACAATCCGTTCAAGCCATAAAAAATGTGACAGATCTACCCGTTATTTTATTTCCTTCAGATTCTGGTGTTCTTTCTGGTAAAGCAGATGCTATTTTTTTCATGACTCTGTTAAACAGCTCAAGCCTTCAATATATAGTTGGAGAACAAATAGCAAGTGCAACACACATCAAAAAATTAGGTTTGGAAACACTTTCCATGGCTTATTTATTATTGGAACCAGGAATGCGAGCGGGTTTAGTTGGTAAGGCGCGTTTACTACCAAGAGATAATCCGAATCTAGTTATTTCACACGCATTAGCTGGTCAATATCTAGGTATGAATTACATCTACCTTGAAGCAGGCTCAGGTGCAGAATCTCCCGTCCCATCAGAAATGGTGGAACAGGTTCGAAATTCAATAGACAATACATTAATCGTTGGCGGAGGTATCAGAACTCCAGAATCTGCACGCCTATTGGTTGAATCTGGCGCTGACATCATAGTTACAGGAACTTTCGTAGAAACTTCAAACAGTTTAGTAGAAGATTTAAAACCAATAATAGACGCTATACATTCCGCTTAATTCATGACTGAAAATAATAATTCAAAAGAATTAATCGATGCACCTGGCAGATTATCTTCTTTTCTAGTACACACTCCCGGTACGAAGTTTAGTTTTTCACTACTCATCAGTACTTCATTAGTTTTATTTTTATTTCTTTGTGAATACTTTCCATACACATTTTCTTTAGATGTTAATTCACTCATTTTAACTATCTCTTCTTTTTTATTGCCTGCTATTTTATTTTCTTATCTAATATCCATTTCAGCAGATAAATGGAATGGTAGATATCCATTAAGATATGGTTTTCAGGCCAATTCTGTTGCTTTTTTTCTAGTTTCACTTTCTATGTTTGTAAATTCATTTTTTGGGAATGATACACTAGGATTGCTATTAGGTTTCGGAATTATAAGTTCAATATGGTATCTTACTCTTCGTACACATGGCAACACTCCTGAGTGGATTTCTTTCTTATTTGCATTCACAGCTTCTTTTTCAATAATTTTCTCATTATTCTTCTTCGTAATGTTTTCTTCTTCATTAACAAATGCGTTGAAATATCCTGATTTTCTATTTTATGGGGGCATTTCAGCCTTATCTTTTACCTTTGCTAGCTTCCTTTATCTATATCTGGTCGATTACCCTTACAAACAGGCCATTGGAGCTTCTGGTTTACGCCACGCAGCAGCCTATATTGAATTTTTCTCGACTGGAAATGGTGAAAGATTAATGAAATCATTAAGCGAAATCAGCGAATCAGTTTCAATAAAAAGTTCATGGGTTTGCATTAGAAATTCTGAAAAACCATTGGCTTTTTTTGCAATTCCAGGTATACATCCAGGACCTGTAGGTGATTTTGGAGGAGGCAATTTACCAGCCAAAATAGAGTCATTTTTACCTGGACTTTCTTTCGCCTTTCACGGTGCAAATTTCAATGATCATAATCCTATTAATTCTAAAGATATAGATAGAATAGGAAAAGCAATGGCAGAAGCCTCCAATAACGCCGTTTACGGCTCTGAATCATTTTCACTTAATCATGCAGGTACTCAACCTAATTGCTATTCCATGGGCGTGAATGACGCATTATTGCTTTTCTATGAACCTGAAAAAAGCGATGACGTAGATCCCAATTTAGCTACAATTATAGAGAATCAAAATTTAGATGACAACTTAACAAAAATATTTGTAGATTTACATAC
>DAHL01000018.1:22795-35500 GCA_002509225.1 Euryarchaeota archaeon UBA102
TTTAGAGCAAGCTTCATTGAAATCTTGGAATAAAACATTAAAATCATCATATGACTCCTTCAAAGCAGGTGTAAATAGTTTAGATTGCGAAGATTTAGAGGTAGGAATAGGTCCATGCGGCCTCCGTACTATTGTTTTTGAAATAGGAGGTAAAACCACAGCAATACTTCTTTGGGATTCAAACGGTTTCTCTAAAAATCTTAGAAATAATTTGAAACAAGAACTAGGGGGCATGGTCGACAATTTAATTCTTTCAACTACCGATAATCATTTTGTTAACAAGAAACCGGGCGGCGAGAATCCTCTAAAGTATTCAAAAGATCTAGTACTGAACGCATCAACTTCTATAAAAAACGCTCTGAATGATTTGAATTATGCAGAGGCATCTTCAGGTAAAATTACAACAGATAATGTCGATATCTTAGGTTATGGTAAACAAGATAGCATAACTAGCGCAGTCAATAGAACAATTCAAATCGCTCGCTATTCTTGGCTTCCAGTTTATGGCTCAGCCTTTATGTTTTATTTGACTCTTCTTCCGTAAAATCAGTTTTTACGTTTAATCATTCTGTATCTGTATTGAAATTTTGACGCCATCTGGAATCTGTATTCTCATCAGTTGTCTAAGGGCTCTTTCATCAGCTTCTAAATATATCAATCTTTTGTGAAGTCTAGCTTCCCACCTATCCCAAGTTTCACTACCTTCTCCATCTGGCGATTTTCTTACGGGAACTTTCAATTTCTTAGTCGGTAAAGGTATGGGGCCGGTCATTCCAACACCAGTCCTATCAGAAATAGTTCTAATATCGTCGCAGACATTATCTACTACACTATGCTCCAAGGCGTGAAGCGAAATGCAAGCTTTTGATTTCGCTTTCTTGGTGGCCATTTATTTCACAATATTTAGGATTTCAATTAATCCCAGTGTTCCTCAATTTTCATACACATTCCAGCGCCAACAGTAGCACCCATATCTCTAATAGCAAATCGAGATAATTGTTTGAAATTAGCTTGTTCCTCTATTGCTAAAGGTTTTGTTGGTTTAATGAGCACAATCGCTGCATCACCAGCTTTTATGAAATCAGGGTTTTCTTCAGTTACATTACCAGTTCGTGGATCAAGCTTAGCAAGTATTTTATCAAATCTACATGCAACTTGTGCGGTATGTGCGTGGAAAACAGGTGTATATCCTTCAGTAATTACATTAGGATGTGACATAATCATTACCTGAGCTTTGAATTCTTTAGCAACCTTTGGAGGGTTACTCTCTGGACCACCTACATCTCCTCTACGAATATCTTCATGTGAAAGACCTCTGCAATTGAATCCTACATTGTCTCCAGTTACTGCTTGAGGCACCTCTGAATGGTGCATTTCAACAGATTTAACTTCAGCGGTTTTTCCACCGGTGTGTGCAGACGGTTTGAACACAATCTTGGTTCCAGCTTTCATTGTTCCAGATTCAATTCTTCCTACAGGAACTGCACCAATACCGGATATCTTGTAAACGTCCTGTATAGGTATTCTCAAATCCGCATCATTCTGTCCTTCTGGCGCTTTAAGATTGTTCAATGAATCTAATAGAGTTCCACCACTCCACCAAGTCATATTGTCACTCTTTGCTGCTACATTGTCACCTGTCCATCCAGAAGTAGGTATCATGGTAACCTTGTCTTCAGCATATCCAACCTGTTTTGTTTGAGTTTTGACTTCATCAAGCACTTTGTTGAATTTTGCTTCATCAAATCCACCTACATCCATTTTGTTTATTGCAATAATCATTTGTTCAATACCCATAACCTTGGACAGCCACAAATGTTCCTTTGTTTGAGGCATTATTCCTTCTTCAACGGATATACAAAGCACCGCCGCATCAGCTTGCGAAGTACCAGTAATCATATTTTTTACAAAATCTCGGTGCCCTGGGGCATCAATAATTGTAAAATGAGTTTTATCCGTTTTGAATTCTTTATGTGCTAAATCGATCGTAACTCCACGTTCTCGTTCTTCTTTCAAATTATCCATCACATAAGCAAATTCAAATCCACCTTTTCCATGCTCTTCAGCAAGAGCTTTGAAATTATCTATCTCGTGCTGATCTATAGCACCAGTCTCAAACAGCAGTCTACCTACCATGGTCGACTTACCGTGGTCTACGTGTCCGACGAACACGACATTCATATGCGGAAGTTTACTTGCCATATCTATTCACTCCTTAACTGAGTTTCCCGTCGGAGAAAACAGGCCTTATAAAGTATTCGTTGACCATTTAATGGTAAAATAGCCTTAAGATTCGTAATAATCCATCGTTGGAGCCTGTTCTTTTAGCCCCTTTCTTATTCTTATTTCACTCGTTATAGGGTCTAAAAGTTCCCTAGGTAATAGTTCAAATCCAGAAAATTCAGTCGACCATAAAGCTCTACCTTGTGTCGCAGATCTAATTTCACCAGCAAAACCAAACATCTCTTTCACAGGAGCTTTCGCCATTACTATTGCAGAATCGCCTTCTTGCTCAACGCTGATTATTTCTCCTCTTCTCTGTGCCATTTCACTAGTAACAGAACCCATCTGTTCTTGAGGTACTTGTATGTGTATCTTTTGATAAGGTTCTAATAATTGAATTCCCGCAGCAGTCATAGCTCCATTTATCGCAGTTCTTACTGCAGGTATTGTCTGCGCAGGACCTCGGTGTATAGCATCTTCGTGTAATTTTGCATCCACTAAACTTACTTTTACACCCATCAATTTTTCATTAGTTCTAGCACCTCTATTGGCCACTTCTCTGAAAGCCTCCATTAACAATTCTTGCGTTTCGAATAAATTCTGTATCCCTTTGGTAGCGTCTATGAAAACTGATCCGTTTTCAATAGATAAAACCCCTCTAGCAACAGGTCTATCCCATCCCAAATCCATCAATTTACGCGCTACATCTCTATTTTTCTTAATATCTCCAGTGGGTATGTCTCCGTTTCTTATAGCTTCACTTACACTATCTTCTAAAGGTTCTACATTTATGTAAAATCTATTATGTTTATTAGGCGATTTACCTTCGAAACCTTTTCGATTTGGATTTTCACCAGTCACGGTTTCTCTATATACTACAATAGGGGGTGACGTCGTTATTTCAACACCGTGTTCATTAGTAATTCTATATTCTGTGATTTCTAAGTGTAATTCACCCATACCGGACATAAGGTGTTCTCCAGTTTCTAAATTACTTTCAATCTGTACAGACGGATCGGCTTTACTAACAGCTCTTAAAACTTCTACTAATTTAGGCAAATCTTTCGTATGTTTGGCTTCTATTGCCATAGTTACAACAGGTTCTGAAGTGTGAACAATTTTTTCGAAAGGAGTCATTTCTTTATCTATTGTTACAGTTGAACCAGAAACAGCATCTCTCAACCCAGCTACAGCAGCTATGTTACCAGCACTGACCTTGTCAACTACAATTCTATCTCCGCCCACAAACATTCCAACCGATTGAACTCTGTTGGCGTTTGGAAATCCAGCCACAAATAATTGGTCGCCTTTAGATATACTACCAGAAAACATCCTACCTACAGCTATTTCTCCTGCATGGGGGTCTAATACTACCTTAGTAACCATAAACGTCGCCGGCCCCTTATCATCAACACTCGTCATTGATTTTCCACTTTCGTTCTCTATGTCTCCAGTCCAAATATGAGGTATTCTATAACTTTGTGAAACTTTAGGATTAGGTAATTTTTCTACAATCATATCAAGAAGAACTTCGTGTAGAGGGGCTATTCTAGCTAAGTCTCTACTTTGCTCTTTCTCTAAATGTTCATATATTTGTGTAAAATTAATATTTTTCTTTGCCATAAATGGAAATGATGTTGCCCAATTATGATATGCAGAACCAAATGCCACACTACCTGTGGCAGCATCAACCATCCATTCCTTTTCCATTTCTTTAGGAACGTTGGCTTTAATCAGTCTATTTACCTCAGTTATTGTTTTACCAAAACGCGCCTGCATATCTTCTTTAGTTACTTGCAGTTCGTTAATTAATCGATCCACTTTATTTATGAATAAAACAGGTTTCACTTTCTCTTTCAAAGCTTGCCTAATAACAGTTTCAGTTTGTGGCATAATTCCTTCAACAGCGCAAACAACTATAATCACTCCATCTAAAGCTCTCATTGCACGTGTCACATCCCCTCCAAAATCAACGTGTCCAGGCGTATCTATCAAATTAATCAAATAATCATTATCTTTATGTTCGTGCACCATAGATGCATTCGCTGCGTTAATTGTTATTCCACGAGCGGATTCTTGCTCATCAAAGTCTAACATGAGTTGCTTCCCTGTCAATTCCTCAGACATCATTCCCGCACCAAAAATTAAGTTGTCCGACAACGTAGTCTTTCCGTGATCAATATGTGCTGCCGTACCTATATTACGAATAAAATCTAATTTATTCATCAAAACTTGGGCCTTTGCTATATTGTCTTCTTTACGGCCCATTTTAGTGAGCAGCCTCTGCCTGTCTTTCTTTTTCTTCTTTCTTACTCACGGCGAAAGATTCTGCACTACCTTCTGATGCAATAATCAATTCCTTAGCCAGAGCCTTTTCAATAGAACGAGCCTTTCCTGCCTTTTCCATTGCTCCTTGACATATATGTCTCAGGGTTACGTCTATTCTTCGAGTAGGGGAAACATCAACACCACTGTATACTCTTATTCCACCATAACGCAAACTCACAACTTCTGCTCTAGGGGATGCATTTTCCAAAGCCCTCACTAGAATTTGCACAGGGTTCTCTTTCTTTTTTTGATAAATTATATCAAACGCTTTGTTCACAACATTGTATGCCTGCACCTTTTTTCCAGTGTATTTTTCACTTCTCATCATGTTATTTATGAAACGCTCTAAAATCGGAAGATTAGCTTTACCAAGAACTTTATTCGCATGTCTTCCACCCGTATGAGGTACTCTAAACGAATCCAAATTCAAAGCTTTTGCAAGACTAGGATCTTCTACTATAACCTCAGACATATCCCATTTTCCAAACAATGGAAGAACTGGTAAAACCATTTCATTATTCGTTTCTTCTTTCTGTTCTTCCTTTTCAGTAATTTCTTCTTCACTCATTATCTTCACCTTATTGGTTTTTCTTTACGTCCTCTAACCATTTCTTTTAGTGATACATTATTCACTTTGAATACTCTATATCTTACACCAGATAAGTCTCCATATGATCTTCCCATTCGTCCAGCAACACCCTCAATCTCAACTTCATCGTGTTCATCTATAAAGCTAATAGCCAAATTTCCCGGAGCCAATGCCGTTACCAATCTTCCATTTTTAATCAGTTGCACTCTTACACATTTTCTTATTCCAGAATTAGGCTGTTTCGCTTCTACACCCACTTTCTCAACAACAATTCCCTTTGCTTGAGGTGAACCCTGTAGAGGATCTGCCTTTTCTTTGAGCTTCAAAGCCCTTTTTCTGTACTTCCTATCTTTCCAACGAGCACCTTGTCGGTTGTTTTTCAATTTCCTAGCTGTGAATAGTCCTTTTGGCAGTTTGTCACCTTCGTTTGTTTACTGGATTTTCACGTTCACAAAGGACGCTTATATATAGGATTCGGTAGAGATAAAATCGGTAGTTAACTCAAAGTTTATGAATTTTGAGCCATTAACCAATTCTTGAATTATAGAACATGCCACCGTAGCTTAGCCTGGTATAGCGGCTGATTCGTAATCAGCAGATCGGGGGTTCAAATCCCCCCGGTGGCTCCATTTATTCTTCGGGCATACTTATTAATTCCCAAATTCTAAACAGTTTTAGAAGGTGTTTATCTGTTTATTAACAATTATTTAAAAGCGATAAAAGGTTCGACCAAGAGATACCTTCAGATAGATCTAAATTATAAATTTCATATCATTACAGATATAATCGATTTATTACTCGTAATCGTTGCGTTTACAGTTTTAGGAGGTTATGTAGACAATAATACTGATTTAGGAATATCGGGCAATATATCTACTTCTACCTATGATCTTCAAGGGTTTTTACTAATAGGTGTTCTTTTTTGGGCACTTTATCAAAGATCTTATGAAGATACAGTAGCCGTTTTACCAGATGAAGCTTCAAGAGGAACTATCGGATTTTTAATCACCAACAATGTTAGTTTGTCAACACTTCTAATATCGCGAAACATAGCTTCCACAATCAAATCTATTTTGATGGTGGTTTTCATAGTAATCCCAGTCTTGCTCGTAATAGATAAATTCTTTCGAGATTCCGATTCTACCCTCTTCTCTGGCTTAAATCTTCACACCCTTCCAATAATATTTATAGTTTTTATTTTAATGTGGATTTTTATGCTAACCATTTCCGTTGCAGTTTCTTCTCTCAACATAATTTCTAAGAAAGTTACACCATTTGCAAATTTAGTAGTAAATGCTCTAAAAGTTTTAAGCGGATATTACTTCCCTATAGCGGCTTTAAATGAATATTTAGGTACTGACAATTCACTTTGGCTTCAGCAAAATATACCTATAGTCACTGGGTTGGTTTTTGTTCGAGATTTAATGTTATCTAGTAACGATATTTCATATTCTATATTCTGGGATGAATATATTAAATCAATGATTTTTGGAACTTTAATCGCTATGTTGTTGTCTTTATTTCTTTATAAATATTTAGAGTATAAATCCCAAAGATGGGGTAGTTTGGAGTTTTACTGATGCGCGCTTTAGAAGTTACTGATTTGATCAAAGAGTTTCCCACAGGGTACGGCCTCCCTCCTAACAGAGTAATAGAAGATATATCATTTGAAATGGATATGGGGGATAGAATGGCAATAATAGGCCCAAATGGGTGCGGTAAAACCACATTACTCAAAACATTAGCTACAATTTATCTTCCCGATTCAGGTTCCATTAAACTTTTCAGTCAAGATATGATAAAAAATCGGTCACGCGCGCGTAAAACCTTCTCTTTCGTTTCTCCCTCTTTAAATTTTCAATCTAAATTGACACTTTCACAAACTATATCTTATTTCGCTACAGTACTTCAAAAACCACCTGAAATAGTGATACCATTTTTGAAACGAACAAATCTTTACAAAATGTGGGACTCTCGTATAGAATCTTTTTCTGAAGGTCAAAAGGCGATACTTCGTTTAGCACTCGGTTTTTTGAAACAACCAAAAATTCTTTTTTTAGATGAAGTAGTCGCTAATTTAGACGTTTCTAGAAAAGAAAGCGTCATAAATATCATAGAAGAAATGGAAGCTTATCAAGATTTAACTCTAGTTATGGTTGATCACGACCCCTACGTTGTAGATCGACTATGTAGTAAAATTTTAGTTTTGAAGGGTAATGGGACTGTCCATTCTCTCAGTAGTGTTTCCGATTTAATGAATAAGTTACATTATAATTTTTCTGTAGATGTCACTTTAAAATCAGATATACCCGATTCTAAAGCCCTTTCTATTAGTAAAGCTATGAGGAAAAATAATCTAAAAATTCGTTACTTCGCCGAAGATGAAAAAAAACTAAAAACTATCATAAATAAATTGATTTCTTTAGGTCCAATCATCCAAGAATTTACAACTTCATCTGTTTCTATGAGGGACGTTTATTATTTATTATTCGAAGGCGGATTAGATGAGGGAGGTGTATAATTGCAGTGGCGTCTAAAAATTTTCGACGATAAATATAAACCGGTCCGTATACAGGCAAAACAAAAAGTCAATGGGGAAATAATATCTTTAGATTGTGACAAGACAGGTCAAAAAATAGTTGCTTCTACCAATACACACACCTATTTTTTCATAGATCGAAATCTAGTAGAAACAATCGAAAAAGAAGGTATCAAACAAGTTATCTTTTCTAGAGATGGTTCAAGAGTATTATTAATTTGTTTTAATGGAATTTATAGTTACGATGCATGGGGGAATGAACGTTGGGCACACAATACAGAAGAAGATATCCATTCTGCAGTTTTCTCTAAATCTGGTTCTTTTTTAGCTGTTTCTGAGGGTAAAAATTTATTATTCTTAGATAAAGAAGGGTCCATTATTTGGAGAGAACAATCAGATAATTTCATCGGCGGTGTAGTTTTTTCCGATTCTCAAAAAATTTTAGTAGGGATGGACAAAGGAATATCTTGTTTCGAACCCAGTGGTAAAAAATTGTGGGCAACTCATACGGGAAATTTAGTTTTAGGAATTGCAACTAGTGAAAAAAACACTATAGCAATATCTGGAAAAGAACTCATTTTTATTAATAATGATGGCGAACTTATTTGGAAAGCCAAAGTAGGCCCCTTCCGTTCACTTTCAATAGCACACGATGGTGGAATAATGGTTGCAACAGACACGTCTGTTCGTAGATTCACTCAAACAGGCAAAGAAGTTTGGAAAGTCGGTGGTGATGAATTCGTTGAAACTTGCAAATTTATGCACACTGGCGACTTTACTGCAATGGCTTTTGGTGGTGAAATTTTCAATTCTCACAACCTTCAAGCATTAGATGGAATGGGTAATGTAGTTTGGTCTTATAATGCTGGTCAAAATATCAAGGATTTAGCCATTCCTGAAAACGGCAGTGTAGTTGTAGCGGCACTTGAAAATAAAATATGGTGGTTTCAAAACACCGGCTATTTGAAAATGAGAGTAAATTTGGATTTAGCTAAATGTTCAAAACTCATTAAGAAAGTCTCTGCATATGAGCCGGATTTGAGATTGATTATAGATAAAGCCAATTCTTCAAATTTAGATGAATTATATAACGAAGCAGAAAATCTTTCAAAAGGTAACTATGAGACTCTTAGGAATTCGTATGACATACTTTCAGAAATCCTGTTAAGATTAGAAATATTACATACACGTCACGTAGAATATTTAGATTCACTTCCAACGTTTCTTTCCAAATTAGGATTGGATTCAAATTTACCAGAAGTTTTGATCCCAACCCTTTACCCACTTTATTCTTTACATTATGATGTACAATCAGATATTACTTTATCTTCATTATTAGATGATATTAAATTTAATATTAAACATCTTAAAAATCAGGAAAAAAAACTTTCAGAATCCGATACCGATTTAACGAAGGAAAAACTATCGTTTTTAACTTCAGGTCTCAAATCTCTAAGAAAAGAACAACGTTTCGTTCGTAGCTTACTTGATAAAAAATCATCTGAAAAAGACACGGTCGAAGCTTCAATTAAGAAATTGATAACTGAATGGCTACAAACTGGCAAAATTACTATGGACACAACAACTCTTTCTGAACAAAGCAGACTCAATCATTCTGCTCAAGAAGATATTTTAGATGCAATAAGAGATAGAATGGATATGCATCTCGCTTTTGTAGATCAAAATTCAGATTTAGATGATTTAACACTACCATCTCTTCGTTTTGAAAGTAAATCTTCCAAAGTTATTCTAAATGGTTCGATAAAGAATAACACGGACGCCACAATAGATAAAATCAGAATTCTTCTTAGAACCAATGGCGATTCTCTCGTTTTATCCGAAAATCACTCTAATAGTTTAAAGATAGGACATCTAGATTCTTCTGAAACTTATACTTTTTCTTTTAATTTTCTTCCAATTAATACAGAGACTACCGAAATCATTCTCGTAGCTGAATATGAGACTGATAAGGGCCAAATGGTGATTTCTAGACTTGGTAAAATATCTTCATCAGTAAAAGATTGTTTTGTAGTTGCTTTGGATTTAGACGGCACGGCCCATTCAGAAAAAAGAGCAGAATATAGAAAAAACCATTTTCAATTTACACTCAAAGTAGAAAATCTCTCTTATTCTAAACTTTTAGATTTTAATAAAACGCATTTTCGCAGTTTTTCTCTATCCGATTTACATTCGGATGATCAAAAATCAATCTCCTATTATTCTGCTAAATCAATTTTATCTGATTCTGATTATTTCTTAATGTCTATATTACAAAAAATCTCACCAAACAGGTGTGAAATTGAGTGCATTTGTTATTCTAATGACACAATAGGTGCTGAACATATTATCAAAGAACTCACTGCTGCATTCAGCGATACAATTCTACATCTCGGCGGTAAATTAGTTTAATATTCTCTCCACTTGTGTTTACACTCTAAACATTGATATATTCTCGTTTCAGGCTCATCAGAAGCGCGTGTTTGTCTTATTATCCAAGAAGCTTTGTTATGCCCACATTTTCCACACTCTATTACAGTAGTTGGTAAGGTGCCACTAATATCATCAACCACTTCTCTTTCTTTATTACTTGCAGTAGTACTCGTAATAACTGCGCCACCTTTATCTTCTTTATATCCGCATTTTTTACATACCGATACATCACCTTCTGGGTACAATATCGTTTTACACTTGGGGCAGAACATCAATCTTCAGTAATCAAAACCGTTTGAACTGGGCATACAGATTCACAAGCTCTACAAATTATACACTCCGGCTCTCTTAGCATCAATGGTTTTTGTTTCGATGCTGTGCTATTGGGGGTATCAAACCATTCGAAAACTTCAACAGGACAAGCATCTATACAGGCCCCATCTCCTATACATTCATCCATATCAACACCTACAACCGTCCCCCATATTCCTAATTTATCTGAATCGGTTCCTTCGTAGGGGCGCTCATCATTCGCCCATACATCTATTTCACAATCTTCACCAGGTATAGTCGCAACTTTATTCCAAGTACTTTGGTAATCTTCATCAATGGCCATAGTTCAGAACCATGCATGGGGTTTTTTAAATCTAATGATTCACATTTCAAATCATTCTCTTACTAAGCAATTTTATATTAACTACATTTTACAGTGGATTATTATGGGCGAAGTAGCTATCAAATATCGTTTAATGCCTGAGTCTCCAGAAGTAGACACAGACGCAATTATATCTAAAATTCCATCCTTATTACCGGATGATGTCAAACTAGGTGCTAGCGAAATTAAACCATTCGCATTCGGGTTACAGGCAGTATTCATATTAGTAAGGGGGCCAGATCGAGGAGGCCTTCCTGACGAACTAGAGGGAGCTTTAGGAAATATAGACGGTATACAATCTGTCGAACTTGAAGAAATGTCTTTGATTTAATTATTTACAACTAACATACAACTTTTTATTGATTAAATTACTGGAGGTATTATGGACTACGATTTAATTGTCGTTGGCGCAGGACCTGGAGGTAGCACGGCCGCGCGTTATGCGGCTGAAAACGGCGCGCGCGTTCTTTTATTAGAAAAAAGAGACAAGATAGGTTATCCAGTCAGATGTGGAGAGGGCATTGCACCAAAATGGCTGGAATTTTCAAATATACCGATAGATGATTATTGGATTTCTAAAAAAGTAAAAGGCGCAAAAATTTATTCTCCAAACGGATCATGCTTAGTTGTTGAAGATGATAATTTGGGAACTGAAGTTGGTTTGGTTATAGACAGGGTAAAATTCGATCAAACCGTTGCCGATTTGGCAGTTAAAGCTGGTGCAGAATGTCGCGTTGGTGTATTTGTAAAATCATTAATTATAGAAAATAACACGGTCAAAGGAGTAGAAGTAACTAGTAACGGCATTGAAGAAAAAATAAGTTGTAATTTAGTTATAGGTGCAGACGGTTTCGAATCTCAAGTAGGACGTTGGGCTGGTTTGAATACCTTAACTAAACCTTCGGATTCTTGCGGAGCTCTACAATATTATCTAACTAATTTGAATATAAATCCAAATTATTGTGAATTTTATCTTTCAAAAGGTTCGAAGGGGGCATATATCTGGAGCTTTCCAAAATCTAAAACAGAATCCAATGTGGGTATTGGTTGTTTAATGAGTAGAGTTCACAGTCCGGGCGAAATAAAGGATTTACTCGATGATTTTATTTCTAATCATCCAGATTTTAGTAAAGGCACAAGCATTAATGAAATGGGCGGAGGTGTCAGTCTTTCTCCTCCATTAGATAAAACAATCCGTCAAGGCATCATGCTTGTTGGTGATGCGGCTAGACATATAGATTCTATCACAGGTGGTGGAATAGCCAATGCCTGTATCGCTGGTATGGTCGCAGGAAAAGTAGCTGCAGATTCTATTAAATCAAAAGATTATTCAGAAGAATTTTTAGAGACATATGAAAAAGGTTGGAGAGAACTAATGGAGGATAGATTGTATCATTCTTATGTTGCCAAAACAAAACTTTCACAAGTTTCTCCAGAAATGATAGACACTGTCGTAGCTACCATGAATAGAGTGGGTGTAGCAGAACCAACCGTACAATCAATTCTTTCCGTTTTAGATGAGTATCACCCAGATATCTTAAAAGAAGTCGGTGAAATGATTTGAAAGTTCTCATAGTAGGTGATAGACCAATTTTAGAAGATGTTTCAAGATTAGCGGAGGGTAATTTTGTTATTGCTGCAGACGGCGGCGCTAATAGATTACTAAGTCACGGTATAAGGCCAGATTTAGTTATAGGTGATATGGATTCTATATCTTCCAGTTCAAAGAGAGAACTCGAAGATGTACTTTTGGAAGACAAGAATATCAATTCTACAGATTTAGAAAAAGCATTCGACTACGCTAAAAATCAAAACGCTTCACAAACAACTATCATAGGTTGGGCAGGCGGTCGAGTAGATCATACATTAGCTGCATTTGGTCTTGTATTCAAGGGTGCAATTTTAATTGATGAAGTATTTCATGTAGAAGAAATAAAAGAG
>DAHL01000013.1 GCA_002509225.1 Euryarchaeota archaeon UBA102
AAATCCAGTATAGGTTCTCCAAAGATCCTAACCAAACAAGCTATAAGAAAGAAACGTGCACTGCGGCTAATAATGCTGCCTAGAATGAACATTGGAAAATGGATATTGAACGCTCCTGCAGATATAGTAAATAATTTGAAAGGAATCGGTGTAAAACCAGCTGTAAAAACAATCCAAAAATTCCAGTGCTCATATAATGCCTGTATCCGATAAAATCCATCTATTGTGAAACCTGGAATATGATTGAAAAATAATTGGGCAAATGCTGTAAAATTTTCTATAGAATCCCACCAAGCCAAATACCCAATACCATATCCAATGATCGCACCTATTATAGAGCAAATGCTGCATATAAATGCGAACCGGTAAGCTTTTAAACGAGAACCTAATGCTAATGGAATTAATAGTACATCTGGCGGAATTGGGAAAAAAGAAGCTTCCGCAATAGACAAGATACCTAAAACTCTTGGACCATTTGGTCTATCGGACCAAGTCAAGACCCAATTGTATAAATTTCTTACTATTTTCATTTATTCTTGGTGATATACTCCAATTGCTGACATCACTTCTCGCTGCAAAAATAGTCCTGATGGACGATTTATCAATTCCCTGTTTAGCACCATTGCACTAGAACCACCTCCATCAAGGTTCATGGCTTCCAAGCAATGAAACTGTGACATAAGCAAGGCTAACTCTTCCAGATATACACCCCTACTATCAGCCTGACGACCATCGACCACCATAATTATTAATTCACCATATTTTGTATAACCTATGGCAGATCTGGGTTGAACACCAGCGATAGGAGTATTAAAAAACACTTCTTCTTCAGTAGTAATATTGATTTTTCCATCAGTTATTAATACAGGACCTGCATGTACAGCTTCGGACATATTCCAAGGTTTTCCTTTTGCAAAATCAAGTGATAAGATAGGCTTTCCCGGACGGTTTTGAATCGCTTGATCCCAAACAAAGATCGTATCATTCCTAGTGGAAGCCCAAGCTATATCAACCGTGCCAAAAGAATCAATTCCAAATGCACCCCGGGAAACATAGTATTGAGAATTATCACGATATACTGTGTGACTTGCTTGCTCCTTTAATAATCCGTCTATTTTCAATAAACCAACATGGCGGGCTGATTGAGTTTCCGTTAAAAAATAACCAGCATTGATAACAATAATAGCATTAGTACGCTTCGCAAATTGTTCTGGAGTTTCTTTGTGGTCAGAATCTGTCGAAGATAAAATTGCTATTTTATTATCACGGTTCGAATAATCGACTTTTGCAACCCATGCTTTTAATGGAATGGTCTTATTCTCACCTGAAAAAACTATTATTCCCCTTGGTAATTCAATATCTATTTGTTCCCAGTACATATTAATTTTTTCTTGGCGGATAACAGGGCTACACGCAAAGAATGATAGAGTATAAATAAGAAAAACTATATTCAAAGTACTTAAAAATTCGAAGATGCACTGTCTATAGTGAAAGATCTTGAGCCTAATATTTTACCATCTTGAGACATTACATCAACACGCCATTTTCCTATATTCTCAGGATAGATCGTTTTTTTACTCCAAGATCTGTAATTAAATGAAGGTTTAACATTGTAAAGTACCCGAGTCATCTCCCGATCATTATAGTACCAAACATGCTGTAGTTCCTGCTTCCCTCCAGAGTTAGATATTTTAGTATAGCAGTATAGTGAGTCTACCATATTACTGAAACTCTTCCCTGGCTTGACTGGAGTACGTTTAATTATTCCTCGACAGATTAGCATTTCTTTTAGAACCAAGTTTTCTTCTGTCACCTTAGAAGCAAGGTTTGGTACGGGTATATTGGGGGGTTTAAGTTCATTTTTGATATTTTCTTCAACAAGATCTGGTGGTGTGAGGATTTTCATTGGCACTGAATCTAGTATTAACGGCCTTGGGTTATCTGGGACTACTGGTATAGCCCTTGGTTGAAGAAACTTTTCTTTATTCATTCTTGAATCAGGAATCTCTTTAATCGCATCAACACGCGGCATTTCAATTTTTGGTTGTGTATATTGATCGAATAGTGAATATCCAATATGAAGAAAATACACTACAACCAACGGTCCTACGGCCATGGGTATCTTCAAACGGAATGCCACAAAAATTAAAACTACAAGAACAAAAGTGGTGATAAACAAAGCCATAATCATTATTCAGCAATGTATTATTTTTTCTTCATAAAAAAGCCAAAATGATATATTTGCGGCTAATAATATGTCGGAGCGACAGGATTTGAACCTGCGACCCCTGCAACCCCATTGCAGTGCGCTACCGGACTGCGCCACGCTCCGTATTATTCATTGATAACAAGCAAAATCTCCTTTAACTCATCACGGATTTTACTCAGAACAACTTTTTGATCATTTGATAAGTACTTATTGGATCGTTTCTTTTCTCTTCCATCCTTCCTACCTAATATTTTACGGGCACCTTCAATTGTATATTGTTGCTCATAAAGTAAATCTTTAATATCTTGAATAAGGTTAATATCCTTTTGTCGATATGTACGGTTCCCTGCACGATTCTTTGGAGGAGAAATCTGTTTAAACTCTGTTTCCCAATAGCGTAGGACATAAGCCTTTAAGCCAGTAATCTCACTAACTTCACCAATAGAATAATATAATTTCTTTATTTTCGGTTTTGTGTTGACCATTAATACTTCAACCTATACTTTAAATTAAATAAACCAAGGTCTATCTTCAAGGAAATTAGAAATAAAGAATAATTGTATGATTTAGTCTGAACGCTGGCAATACATATTAAATAATTCTGTCAGGACCGCTGGAACCATATTAATCTGATCTGGTGACTCTACGATAGCAATACGCGCTTGCGTTTTTCCAGTATCATTATTCAAATAAAATCCATCCATCGATGCCAACAACACCGTATATGATTTACCTTCAACATTAACACTTCCTTCAAAAGCACAAAAGTGGATAAAGTCTGAAATATTGAAGTCAACTGATACTAAATTCTTAAAATCGGCCACAAGATATATGGCAGCTTCTGGGTGAGTGACAATAAGACCTGGTAGAGCATCTAAAAGACCCTCTCTCAATTGTACCATTATTTTTGTATAATAATTTCTCTGCTGTTGATACCAATCATTCAATTTTTCTGTTGTAATATTTGCCAAGGCGCCAAAAATGTATTGTCCAATAGTATTTGCACAAAGGTTTGCAGTGTATTCAGATAACGCTCTCCTGTGAAACTCTCGGTTATCCGTCAACAATGCTCCAATACGAAGGCCGCATGCATTCCATATTTTTGAAGCTGATTCGATACTAATGCGGTGTCCCGCAATACCGGGAACTTGTTTTTCACTAATCTTCCATATACTTGAAACTTCATCGCTACCATAGTATAACTGCCGATAGGCTTCATCACTAATAAACCAAATATCCTTTTCAACGCAGATTCGCCCTAATTTGATCAGTATTTCTTGTCTAAAGAATTGCCCTGTTGGATTATCTCCAGGTATCACGACCAAGCCATTCACTTGTTCTAAATCTATTATCTCCGATATGCTCTGAAGATCCAGTTCATTGAACCTGCCAGAATCATTTATCGTTCTATTGATAGTAACAATTGGAATTGATAATCTTTTTGCAAATTCTATATAGTTCGTATATACTGGTTCAAGTAGCAGTACAGGCTTTGAAGAATTCGGACCACAAACGCCCAACATCATTAATTCCATGGCCTGAGATCCACCATCAGTAATTACACAACTGATTTGTTCTGTAGGTGAACTCCCTTCAGAGCGAATTATATTTAGAAATGCATCCTGGCATTCATCCGTTCCGGCACTTGGTGTATACTTAACTATTCCATTGCCAAATGGTGATCTGGAATCTCCCAATGCCTTGAGACGTGATTGCATTGCGGGATGCATTGGTAATGAGACATTACCGATAGCTAGGTTGATTACCTGTACCTGGTCTTTATCTCTACGCTTAGAGAAAGTAATTTGGGACTGGCGAATCGCCGACGGTTTTCGTTTTTCATAATGATCAGATAACTTTGGTGTCATCTCATCATAAAAAATGGAAAAACCTAAACCAAAAATACCTCACTATAACTCCATCACCCTGATTGTTTTAGGTTATTGAAATAGCTTAAAAACCCTAGAATTTTCTTTTTTTGAAAGGCCGTTTATGCTTACCACTATTGCGATTATCGCGACGAGGCCGGGGAGGGGTCCAGCCTTCTGGTTTCGGCAACAGAGCTTTTCTACTAAAATCAAGTCGTCCCTGATCATCTATTTTGATAAGCTTGACCTTCATCGAATCTCCGGATTTACATATATCTTCTACCTTATCTACACGGTGCCATTCAAACTCAGAAATATGCACAAGACCTTCGCGTCCGGGAGCAAATTCTACAAAGGCTCCGAAATTCATGATTCTGGTAACTGTTCCATCAAATTCCATACCTATTTCAGGGTCGAAGGTAATTGCTTGGATCAAATCAATCGCATCTTGGCATCTAACTGGATCCACACCTGCAACAGTTACAATTCCATCATCATCCACATTAACCTCACACTGTGTGTCTTCAATGATCTTTTTAATATTCTTTCCTCCTGGACCAATCAAACCACCAATTTTATCGGGATTGATCTGTATGGATAAAATTCGAGGAACATGTTCAGATAATTCACCAGGCTCCGGCATAGCTTCATACATTTTATCCAGAATAAAGGTCCTGCCTTCCTTTGCCTGCTCTAATGCCTCTGTTATAAGATCGAACGAAATACCTTCTATCTTCAGATCCAGCTGAATTGCCGTGATACCATCTCGGGTTCCTGCAACTTTAAAATCCATATCGCCCAAGTGATCCTCTAACCCCAAGATATCACTAAGGATAGCATTCCTCTTTCCATCTGTAATCAAACCCATGGCAATGCCTGCTACATGCCCTTTTAGCGGCACTCCAGAACACATAAGAGAAAGTGAGCCTCCACAGATCGATGCCATAGATGATGAACCATTGGATTCAGTAATCTCTGATACAAGACGAATCGTATATGGAAAATCATCGTAAGTAGGTAGGACAGGCTTAATGGCCCTTTGAGCTAAATTCCCGTGACCGATCTCTCTACGACTTGTAAAACCAATTCGCCCAACCTCACCCACACAATATGGGGGGAAATTATAATGGAGATAGTAATTCTTTTTATAATCCTCATCCATATTATCAATGATCATCTCATCCCTCTTTGTACCTAAAGTAGTGACCACGAATGCCTGTGTCTCACCTCTTGTGAACAGTGTAGATCCATGTACTCTTGAAAGGAAATTAGGGTCAATAGTAATATCTCGAATCTCATTAGTCTTCCGGCCATCAGTGCGTGATCCTTTTGTTAAGATCATTTCTCGAATGGAGGTTTTGAAACAATCCTCGATAATCGAATTTATTTCATTTTCCTGTTCCGGAAAATCTTCCTTCAAATCTTCCAAGATCCCTTTTTTCAATTCTTCTTTTGCATCGCTTTGATCTTGTTTTTCCTTGATGCTAATGATATCATTTATCTTACTCCCCAGCTTACCACCAACAGCTGCTTCCAATTCAGAATTCAAATCTGACTCAGGCTCGGGCAGCTTCTCAACCTGTACAGCATCAAACAATTCCTTCTCCAAATCGATTATATTACGAATATGTTCATGAGCGAATTTTAATGATTCAACAACTGTTTTTTCACTCTGTTCATTTGCTTCGCCTTCCACCATTACAATAGTTTCATCATTTCCAGATACAATCAATTCTAAATCACAATTATCTATCTGAGATCGTGTTGGATTTAAAATAAAATCCCCGTCAATCTGCCCCACTTTAACCGTTGCAATAGGTCCGTTCCAAGGTATATTGGATATCATGAGCGCTAATGAGGCGCCCACACCTGCCCAAACATCAGGCATATTTTCACCATCACTCTGAAGCACATTGATTATAACCTGAGTCTCATTTTTAAAACCTTTCGGGAATAATGGGCGAATCGGACGGTCCGTTAGACGACTAGTGAGCACTTCACCTTCAGACGGTCGAGCCTCTCGTTTAAAGAAACCCCCAGGGATTTTCCCACCAGCGTAATGTTTCTCTCTGTATTCAACCTGAAGCGGAAAATAATTTATATCTGCCCTAGGCTCTTTCGCAGAATTTACTGCTACTAAAATCACTGTTTCACCATACGTTACAATAACAGAGCCTGCTGACTGCCGAGCAACCTTTCCTGTTTGAAACTTAAGAACTCTACCGCCAATTTCTCTTTCTACATTAATCATATTATTTTTCTTCTTTCAATTTTAGTTGTTTAACCGCGCAAAGATAATTGCTTAACGACGTTCATGTATGCCTTGGCATCTATGCGCACCAAATATTTCATGAATTTTTTTCGCTGCGATACTAATTGGACTAACCCTCGGCGCGTATGTTTATCTTTTTTATGAAATTTCAAATGCTCAGTTAATTCACGTATCCTGTGAGTTAAAAGTGCAATCTGTACTTCAGTCGATCCAGTATCATTTTCATTTTTTCCAAATTTTTTAATAATCTTCTTTTTTTCTTCTTTTGTAATAGGCATTTATTTACTCCTGAGTGTACTTGCCTTGTAATTCAAGACATTTAATTTTATCTATTTCTAATTGTTTTTTTAATTCCAGCGGGGAAGGAAATTTCTTTTCATCCCTTATCCTCTCCAAAAACTCCACCCATACGACCTTTTCATAGATATCATCAAGGTCATCATAAAATAAATGAACTTCCAATACTAATTCTTTTTCTTCGAATGTGGGTCTTACGCCAAAGTTACACATACCAAACAGATGAAGTCCATTAATCGTTCCTCGAGTGAAATATACACCTGGTTTAGGCATTAGTTGATTTTGATCGGTAGGAATCAAATTAGCAGTGGGGAAGTGTAATCCTTTTCCACGGCCGGCTCCATGAATTACTTTGGCCATAAACCCAAAAAAAGAACCTAATTCAAAATTTGCTCGGCGTAAATACCCTTTTTGAATCAAGGTACGGATATTATTACTAGAAATAATTACATCACCATCTTTTATAGGCTCTGTTAATTCTAAATCGATTCCATGGTCAAGACAATATCGTTTCAGAAATTCTGGCCCACCTTCTCGCTGATAGCCAAAATGATGATCATAACCTGCAACAATAACCTGAGGATTGAAATTTGGAAGAATAATATTATCCATGAATACCTTAGCTGGAACTCGCGAAAATTCTGATGTAAATGGAATAATCAATACCTTACTGATTCCTAAAGATTGTAAAATATTCAGCTTCTGGTCCATACTCATTATGAGTGGTAACTTTACACGAGATTTATCCAACACATGTTTGGGATGGGGATCAAATGTAACAATGGAAGAGATTATATTCTTAGCTTGAGCATGATTAACTACCGAGCGAATAATCTCATGGTGCCCACGATGTAACCCATCATATGA
>DAHL01000007.1:0-1851 GCA_002509225.1 Euryarchaeota archaeon UBA102
TAATTACGTCTTCTTCATGTAAACCAACAATTGATTTTAGAATTGATTGATTACACACTGCCCCTTCTAATACATTTGAAAAAACACTTTCATGTTTAATCAACCCCAATTTTTGAGGTATGTAACCAATATCACCTCTTTGAGGTTTATTTTCCTTACCTAAAATCTCTATCTTTCCATTAATCGGCTTTACTAAATGCGCAATCGTTTTCAGAAGAGTTGTTTTACCTATACCAGATTCACCAACGATTGAGATTATCTCTCCTCTCTCAATGTTTAATTCATCAATTTGAGCTAAAACTGTATTCGGTGAATATCCTATTTTCAGATTCTTCGCATTAACAACGACATTCACAGAAGCCCCCCTATTGCACTATCTCAAACTTACTATCGAAGTAAGTTTCTATTCCAGGTATAGAGCCAATCAATCCACCATAAGATCCAAGATGTTCTTCAGCATTAGTTGCAACCAAGCCTGGGGTGCCTAATATATTCGCTAAAATATTATCTCCACACGCATTTTGCGATATCTCACTATTCACTCGATGGGTTGACATATCATAGCAACCGGTGTATGTTTGATTTCCCATAGTGTAATTTTCTACATATATCTCATTATTCAGAGAAAGAAGCGCATTCGTAACTTTAGTCTGATTTTCTGCGTTTAGAAATTCTGTAGAATACATTACAGGGTGTGAAGGGGCTCGACCAAATGCCGGCAAGGCAACATACTCATCACGAGGCAGACACCAATCTTTGTTGTCACTAGCATTGTCATTATTGCAATAACCATCTACAGTAGAATCCTTTGCAAAGGCAACATCTCCTATTCCTTCTGATAAGCACTTCACAGCACCTTCATAACCGTAATAGGGTGTTCCAGATTCAGGAATACTAGCATCCTCATTGAAGAATGTATGAATAGTATCACGTAGGGATTCAATATCATCAACATCTCCTACAACCTCAGTATATCCATTGGAAATTAGATAACCCATAGGAAGCAACATACCTGCCGATTTCAACCAACCAGTATGACAAGATGTTTTACTTTCAAGCAAGGTAAAAGGATCTGTTGATGGGTCATCATCTTGAAAAGCAGCAGCCATTTCACTATCTGATTTTACCCATGCGTGCGCTTCATAGTAAGTTCGCCCGTCAGATTTTTGGTCAGCAGCTAGAACGTCTAAGCCATATTGTTGCCAACCAACCCATGCAGCAGCACCATCCATGAAAGCAATGTGGGCATGTCCAAATCTCAAAGCTTCAAGAATCGATCCCTCTGAAGTTATAGGATACAACTCTACTTCCATATCTAATTTATTTGCAAGATAGTCTGCTAGTATCTGTGGATTTTCATCAGGATTTTCATAATCCTCCTTTACTTCATAAGCAACTATCAATTTTTCTAATGTTATTTTTTCATCTGTATCACTACCCAAACAGCCAGTAAATGCTGTTAGGACAAATAGAGATGCCAATGCTATCACGTTTGTTTTTTCTAACATTTTTATACCTTTAAAATTTAGGGAACCCTAATTTAGGGAACCCTAAAAAGAACCCTCTTTATAATAGTTTAGGCCTCCCTAAATTTTTTATATCACCACCTCCTATCGACGATATGGCTTCAATGGACGCACTGTCAGAAAGCGCAGAAATGATGATAAAAAATATTCACGCATTATCTTCTGATGGTCAACGTGTTAGAACTTCAGATTTAGCGGTTAAAACCGAGCTGCAACCGGCAACAGTAACTGAAATGATACAACGCTTAGGTGAGATAGGTTTAGTGGACTATCAAGCATATCACGGCGTATATCTAACAAAACAGGGACAAAGAGTCGCTAATGT
>DAHL01000007.1:2253-2813 GCA_002509225.1 Euryarchaeota archaeon UBA102
GTCGAAAAGGACGAAGCAGCCGAAGTCGCTTGTAGAATGGAACACATCTTAACGCGTGATGTTGAAACTCGATTAAGCAATCTTTTAGGTGTAGATATGGAAGATGATAGCAATCTCTTTTGTCATGAAGTTAATGTAAACGTTGAACCAGAACCAGATTTCCTCCCACTCACTAATCTCAAAGAAGGAAAGACAGCTAAAGTTCGTATAATTCTAGAAAATAATGAAATGACAAAAACATTGGAACAGGCAGGCCTATCTCCAGGCAACACAATCCTACTGAAAAAATCAAAAGGCAGCTCTTATGATATCGAAACAGAAAGCACCACTCTTTCTCTTGATGAAGATATAGCAGCGAAGATTATCGTTCAGAATTAAGGTATTTTACAAACTAATAATTTCGATGAAATTCGATTAACATTTTTACTTTTCAATAACTCTAATCCATTATTTTCAATTATTTGAAATAGATCAATTTGTCTTCCCAAACCTAAACGCTTTCTTATCGGATTCCATATTCTCTCTAAAATTCCTGGGTGTTCTTTATAATGATTTACAAT
>DAHL01000015.1 GCA_002509225.1 Euryarchaeota archaeon UBA102
CTTCATGTTGTATCCTAGATGAAAATGACGAGAGGAAATGGATACCTGGTTTTGGAATATTTACTACAATGATAGCGATTGCTCTTGCAGTAGGAAAGTTCAAACGAAGGGTTTGATTATCTTCTTTTCTTTGATTTTTTTCTATGAAATCTGAATTGTTTCCTAGAATTTTGGCTTTGATTTTTTTTACCGAACTTTTTTTTATTTTTCTTAAAGAAGGGTGATTTTTCGGTTTGCTGCTTAGGTTTTCTTTGAGCGTGGGGTTTGCCTCCTTTCTTTGATTTTCCTCTAAATCTTGAACGCCCGCGTTTTCTTTTATTCGCTAAAGGGCTAGCCATTTTTCTTGGTCGTTTAGGAGGAGTGTACTTTACTTTTTCTGGTAATTTATCGAATCCAGGGGAAGTGAAGTCGATTTTGATTCCTACTTGTCTTTGGATTTTGTTAATATCACTTTTCTGTGGATTCTGAACCAAAGAAATAACAGAGCCATGAGCTCCGGCCCTTGCTGTTCTGCCACTACGGTGTTTGTATGCTTTTCCATTTTCAGGAGGGTCATAATGAATTACACATTGGACTCCTTCAACGTCAATTCCTCGTGCAGCAACATCCGTAGCTACTAGAGCTGCACAATCACCATAGATGAATTGATTCATCGCTCTGTCCCGTTGATTCTGACTGAGTCCTCCATGAATTACAGCTACTTTCAGACCTTCGACTCTCAATTCTTTGCCGACTCGATCAACACCTCTGCGTGTACGGCAGAATATCATGCTACGGCCTCCTTTCTTTACTGCATCACGAGTTATTTTTGATTTTTTAGTGTTAGATGTTAGCCAAAAGAAATGTTGCATACTCTCCATTGAGACTTCTTTTGGTCCAACTTCAATTTTAAATGGTTTTTTTTGATATTTTTTAACTAGAGTAGAAACGTCATCATCTAGAGTTGCGCTAAACAGGATAGTTTGTCGAGACTTAGAGCAATTATCTAGGATATGGCATACAGGATCAATGAACCCCATATCTGCCATACGATCTGCTTCATCCAAAACAACATAATTAACATCATCTAAATGAATTGTTTCATTTTCCATTAAATCTATCAACCTACCGGGAGTTGCCACCACAATATCAACGCCCTTTCCGAGTCTTTGACGCTGTTTGCCATAAGAAGTTCCTCCGTAGATTGCTAATACATTTAATTTGATTTGTTTTGCTAAAGGTGCCAACACGTTGCTGATTTGTTCTGCTAATTCTCTGGTTGGTGTCACAATCAAAGCGGTAGGATAATGGGGGTGAGCTGGTTTACAATTGGTGAGGAGGGGTAAACCGAATGCGAGTGTTTTACCAGAACCTGTAGGGCTTCTACAGCAAACATCGTTTCCATCAAGTATACTAGGTATAGATTTGGCTTGAACCTCAAATGGTTCTGTAATGCCTTGTTCTTTCAGGACATTAACGATAGATGGCACTATGCCGAGTTTCGAAAAACTCAAGATAAATGACGTCCCGAAAGAATTTCCATATTTTGCGACGAAGGGGGCTCTATATTATATGAGTACTAGAAGTGAATAGAGAGAAAGAAGTTAAATATGCGTTAGCAACGTCCAATTTAGATACTATGGCAAAGATTCGTCATGTAGCTGTAGCTGTGGATTCTATCGAGGCGAGTTTGCCTATTTGGAAAGTTTTTGGAATAAATTTAGATCACGAAGAAGATGTTGAATCGGAGAAAGTAAAAACTGCCCATCTAAAATTGGAAGGTGGCAATATTGAATTATTGGAGCCTTTAGAAAATGATTCTTTGGTGAGTGGTTTTCTCGAACGTCGTGGTGGTGGTTTGCATCATATCGCAATAGAAGTGGAAAATATTGATGATATTATTGAAGAGGGACTTAAAATTGGTTTGAAGCCGATAGGAGAGGCGCCTAGAAAGGGTGCTGAGAATTGTTTGGTAGCTTTTTACCACCCTAAAGACACTGGTGGAGTATTGATTGAAGTTGTACAGCCTACCACATAGATGTTTAATGTCCGTATAACTAGCCGAATAGAGAGAGTGGTTTAATCTGTCTAAAGTTCGTACCTCCGTTTATCGTCAAACGCCGACGCCGGGCGGTTTGAAAGCGATTGAAGATGGTACATTGGAATATTTTGATACGGAAATGTATTCTAATTTTAACACTGAAGTTTTAGAGGAATATTTAGAAGAAAAAACGAGAAAGAGTGGTTTTGGTTCTACTGTATGGAAATGGAATCAAGTTCAATTGGGCCTGATTATTGGAATTATATTTGCTATAATCAATCAATACGTTGGTCTGAAAGTTGGTATGATTGTATCCGGGTCATGGTATGTAGCATACCTAGCTGCTATGGCCCTTAGATGGACTCCAGGAGAGGTGAATATTTCTGCGTCTACATCTACAGGTGCAGCAATGGTCTGTACGGGTTTTGTTTTCACATATCCTGCAATTTATCTTCTAGCATATTCACCAAAATATCAAATGAGTGATGGATCTTATTTGATTGATTCTGCGTTACTTTTACCGAATTCGTGGTCTCTTGCAGGTATTGCATTGGTGGCATCGATATTAGGAGGGTTTTTGGGAGTTCTTTATTTCATTATATTCAGAAGGGTGTGGTTAGTTGAAGACCCTCTTCCTCTCCCCGGTTTTGAAGCTAGTGTAAAATTAATGGATATCGCTCAAGAAACTTCAACCGGTTCTGTAGAATCTGCAAAACAATCCATATTTCTTGTTGGTGTTTCTTCATTAATCGTAGGGGTTTTTACTTTCTTTAGGGATTTTCCTCTCTTCAAAACTGGCGTAGTTGATGTAGCAGGAGAAGCTGTAAAAATTTCAGCACTAGATAAAATTGCCAATACAATCGGTATCGAAAGATTTTACAATGCAGGAGATATCATGGTACCATTTGACAATGCTTTGACGAAATATACTTGGTTGGGTTTCAACTTGACGCCGATGATGGTGGCTATCGGTTGGTTTATGAAATTCAGAGTTGCGTTATTAGTTAGTTTAGGGACTTTCTTTACTTGGTTTGTTGTGACTCCTCTCGCTGCAATATTTGGTTATCCGTTTTACTACCCAATAGATGGTGCTTATCATTCAGTGACTGATTATGGAACATTAGCATCCCTCTATTCCTATAGTTATGTAGCGCGTCCGATGGCTATTGGAGCGATTTTAGGTGGGGGAATAACGGGGCTTCTCAAAATGGCGCCAGTTTTCAAAACGACTGCAGCAGATGTGATAGAAATTGTAAAACCGTCTGGAGATGGAGAAGGATCCAGAAAAGATTACATTGAAGGAAAGGGGTGGTATGAATGGCCAATTACGCATATTTTGATGATTTTGATTGTGACTTTAATTGGAGTTACTTTGGTATTTACTCCGCAATTTGGTCTCCTTCCATCATTTTTCTTTGCACTTATTCTCTGTCTAACGACTTTTGCATTGGG
>DAHL01000050.1 GCA_002509225.1 Euryarchaeota archaeon UBA102
TATCTGACTTTTCAAAATGAGTTAAAATAAATTCGATTAAGACGTCGATATTTCTATTATGATGTGCGGAAACTGGAATGATAGGGGCGTCTGAAAGACTAGATTTGGATAAGAAATCTTTTATTTCTTTATAAGATTCAACTGCTCTTTCTTGTGAACAAATATCTATTTTATTTTGTACGACTAAAACATTAGTTAAGCCCATGATTTCTAATGCAGATAAATGCTCGCGAGTTTGGGGTTGAGGGCATTTTTCATTCGCAGCTATGATTAAGATAGCATAATCCATAATTGCTGCGCCGCTCAACATAACTGCCATTAACGTTTCGTGACCCGGGGCATCTACAAAACTTACAGAACCTACATAATCTTTTTTGAAATCTTTATACGATTCATTATCTGGTTCTGAAGTATAAAATGAATCTCCTTTGCTTGGGGTGATTTTGTAAAAATTGGCATCTGCATAGCCGAGTTTGATACTGATACCTCGCTTCATTTCCTCACTGTGTTGATCTGTCCACTTTCCAGTGAGTGCTTGCGTCAATGTTGTTTTTCCATGATCCACATGTCCAACCATGCCGATATTCATCATCGGTTGTGAAACCGTCATAAAACTAACTTACTCCTCTTCTGATTCTTTTTCTTCTTTTGGATTGAGTGAATCCTCTATAGATTTAGGACCATGCTCTGTAATTTTGAAATTTATTTGAGAAGTATCTGCACTTATTTGGGAACCTCGAATTAATTTTCTCTTTCGTTGACCTTCGACTGCAGGTATGAAACCTGTTGAATCGCTAAGAAGTAAACGCCTTCTATTAGGGCCTGAAATATCACCCCTCATAGGAACTCCAGAACCATCACTACCACCAGTTACTACTAATTTATAACCTGGTAAATCAAGAAAAATACCATCTATCTCGTCATTTATATTTTTACCAATGATAGCGTCCGCGTTTGAACCTGAAACAGTTCCCTTGTACGCTTGTCTTGATTTTGGATCTGAAATACTTGTTTTGAATTCTACCATATTATACCTAGAATGTAGTCTAGTTCATATACTCATATATTTAAAAAGTGCGTCAGTAGGGTTCATATATAGTTAAGTAAATGGATGTAACATGAAAACCCTAGTAATTGCATTAGACAGAGATGACGATGTAGGACGTAAAACAGGGTTGAAAAGTCCGATTATAGGTCGAGAAAATAATATTGAAGCTGCAGTTAAACTTGGATTAGCAGATCCAGAAGATAGTGATACTAATGCCATATTTGAAGCAATTAAGACCCATGATAGAATGGTATCTGACGAAATGGAAGTAGAGGTTGTTACTATTTGTGGAGATACGCGAGTAGGAACTAGATCAGATATAAAAATTGCAAATACGTTAGATAAAGTAATAGAACTCACTGGCGCTACCAGAGCTATTTTAGTAACGGATGGGGCAGAAGATAACGAAGTTATACCAATAATTAGATCTCGTTTAAAGATAGATTCTACAAGAGTAGTAGTAATCAAACAAGCAAAGCAGATTGAAGATGCAGTGTATTTGGTATTGAATAAAATACAGGATCCGAAAATACAGAGAAAAGTAGTTCTTCCAATTGGATTAGCGATGTTTGTTTGGGGTGCATTACATTTAGTTGGTAAAGCAGATATTGCGGAAGGAACTGCTTTAGTTATTTTAGGAGGGTATCTATTGATTAAAGTAGCTGGTTGGGAGCAGGCAGTTAGAACGTTATACAATGACGCTTTGACAGGCGGAAGAGCGAGATTCTCATTATACACATATTTGACTGGAATAGTTTTGGTAATTTATGGAATAACGAAAGGATATAGGGCAGTATACAACAGCATGAAAACGTATAATGGAGAAGGCCCGGGATTGAAATACCAAGACATGAGTATAGAACAGATGATAGAACATGGATTAATTTTCATATCATCTGGAAATGGATTATGGGAATCATTTCTATTTCCATTTATTTTTGCAATAATAGTAATAGAAACTGGTAGAACTATTGATAAATTTCTATCTACAGGCGAATTTAATATTAATTTTATCCGTTTTGCATTTACCATATTTAGTCTTGGATTAATGGCAGCTGGTGCGATACAGATTGTTAAAGAGATGTTGGGATTCAGAAATGATGACCCTACATTTTGGGGTGCAGAAGGTGAAGTGAAAGGAATATTGTACATATTGCTAGGTGTTGTATTTTCATTTGTTGGTTTAATTTTACATGATTACTTGAGAGAGAAATTTGAATACCTAGAAGAGACTAATCAAGATTTAGAATAAAATAATGTCAAAAATTCATGTTTTAAGAATAGGCCATAGGCCGAAAAGAGATAAACGAATTACTACGCATGTGTGCTTAACTGCGAGAGCTTTTGGAGCTGATGGATTGACATTGAGTCCACCAGATAGTCGGATAACAGAAACTGTGGAAAAGGTAACAGAAAAGTTTGGAGGAGGATTTGAATTTGAAGATACTAGGCAACCTAAACAATTCATAGATAACTGGGAAGGAAAAGTTGTACATTTGACTATGTTCGGTATGCCTTTTGTAGAAACGTTTCCATTAATTAAAAAAATAAAAGAGCCGATATTAGTTATTGTAGGTGCTGAAAAGGTGCCTGCGTGGACTTTTGAAAAGGCAGATTATAATTTATCGGTAGGAAATCAACCCCATTCAGAAGTAGCTGCTCTTGCTGTTTTCCTACAGAATATGAATGAAAATTGGGAAGGTGGAACGAAGGATGGGAAAGTGGCGGTGGTTCCGTCATTATATTATAGACATTTAGCGAAAACACCAACGGAATCGCAAGCATTGACTTTGCACGCTAAAGCTAAAACACCGAAAAAGATAGTTGAACATTGTAAAGCAGTTGCAGAATTATCACGTGAAGTTGCGGTAAAAATGAGAGCCAATCCAGACATTGCATACATAGGAGGACTCTTACATGACATAGGAAAAGCGAAATCGAAAGGTATCGAACATGCACATGTTGGAAGTTCTATAGCTCGTGAAGAAAGTATCCATCCAGGGGTGGTTCACATAATAGAATCACATGTGGGTGCAGGAATAACAAAAAATGAAGCGAAACAGTTAGGTTTTCCTGAAGGTGAATATATGCCAAAAACAAAAGAGGCGAAAATAGTTGCTGCCTGTGATAATTTATTTAATGGCAGTAAAAGGCAAACTATAGCTAAGAGAATTGATTGGCTTCGAAAGAAAGATTTGACAGACGCGGCTGCAAGAATCGAAAGATTACACAAATCTATAAGCAGAGAGATTGGTATAGATTTAGATCAATTTTGAATGGAGTGAGGGATTAAACTTCCCATGGATAAACAATCCAATCATCCTTTTTTTCCCATACATACCAAGTAGGTTTGACGATGCTTTGGCGATGCCAATGTAAAGTAGCAAAATGAACATATCCCAAACTTTTAGCACCGTTCAACGTATTGCCTGTATCAGAAATATCATCCACTACCAAGCAGTCCTTTGCTATAGGAGTGGTGAGATCTACAACGCCCACTTCATCGATATTTAGTAAATGTGATAAACGAGTTGCAACGGGAAAACCGCCTCTAGGAAAAGTAATGATTGATTTGAAAATAATACCGGAATCTGATATTTTATTGGCCAATTCTTGACAACCTTTTTCAAACGTCTGCCAATCTAAAATATCTTTTTTGAAATCGTTGATATTATCACTCCGAAGTGGGTATAGATTCTTTTTCAGGTGATTCTTTATCTTTTGTGTTATCTTCTTGTGATTCTTCTTTTTCTATTTGTTTAATCATTTCTATATTGATAAATGAAACACGACGCTTTTTATTATCGAAGGTGACTTCTTCTGTACCTATTTCGACATTTTTAACTTCAGATTTTACTTCTGAAGAAAATCTATTTCTAATCTGTTCTGCAACATCCACTGCAACGTTTATTGCCCTTCCTCTTGATTTTAAAATTACACTATCTATGTTATCTCTTGAAAGAAAGGAAAGTATATCTGGAAAATATATGAAAGAATCTTCATTACCAATATAGACTATTCCTGTTCTTCCTTCAATTTGTTTATTGATACGAACATGTCGCTTAGGTCTTCGTTTATTGAATTTCTTTTTTGGTTGATTTTTTGGTTGGGTCTTTTTTGATTGCTTTCTACCTTGTGGTTTTGGATTCTTTTTAGAGTTTTTATTTTTATTTTTAGGAGGCTGTTTCTTGGAATCTGATTTTTTCTCAGCCATGAGTCTTCATCATTGTGATTATTGGCGTATATTTATCGATTTCAGTCGAAGGTTTCATGAACCCATTTGATTTCTATACGAGAATTAAAAAGAAGACTTAGAATGAGAAGGATTAAACATAGAAAACTTACAGCTATGAGTATTATTGAAGGACTATGATGTAATGAAAGGCTTAGAATGGTCATCAAAACCATAGGCGGTACTGAAACGAAAAAGAATTTAATAAAAACAACTGCATCGAATAACGCTGAATTGGTTCTTAGACCGGTTGTCCACGCCGTGTAATTTACTATGTACAA
>DAHL01000045.1:0-63058 GCA_002509225.1 Euryarchaeota archaeon UBA102
GGAGATATTGTAGTCCTAACGACATTGGGTTTAGATCATATAGAATATTTAGGCAATACGATAGAGAAGATAGGTACAACAAAAGGTAAGATTGTGAAAGAATATAGTGAAGTTATTACAGGATGGCAAAAAGAAAATTGGAGATATATACCAAAATGCGTTCAGATACAGTTTGGTGATGATTCAGATGAATGGACAGAACAGGTATCGAAACTATTAGGGGTGAGATATGAAAAAAGAAGGATAGAGATTCCAGGTAGAATGGAAAAACACGATAATTTCATACTTGATGGTGCTCACAATTTTCAAGCCTTGGAAAGATTGATGAAGAGTTTAGAAAAAATAGAGAACGTAATCTTTTCTTGTATGAAAGATAAAGATGTTGAGAGAATGATTTCTACAATACCAAAAAATGTTGAATTGTTGTTAAGTCCTATGAAAAATAAAAGAGGAATGGCTGTAAAAGAGATGATAAAGGCTGCTGAACTCAATCAAAATAAATACAGAAGTTATGATTCGATTGAAGATGCGATAAAATCGATAGATGATGAAAAAACACTGATAACTGGATCTTTCTATTGTGTTTCAGAAGCTAGAGAAATAATGAAAATGGATGGAAGTGGAGAATACTAACGAACGAATAATCTGTATTTTTGATCTTGTACTTTGATTTCATGCTCTATACGTGCAGATATGTACTTAGCTGGATTTTTGAAACCTTGAACGTTATCTTCTATCTCTTGAAAGGAAGAAAATGGGCGACTGGCAATCATGCCCTGCATTGTTTTTTTACCTAAACCTGGAAGTAATTCTAAAGAATGATATCTTCTTGAAATTGGCCCAGCATTGTTGAAAAATTGAACGAATTTTTCTTCTTGAGATTTTATGATTTCGTCAAGAATGAAAGGCAATTCAGACTGAGCGGTATGTGTTAAATCGTTATATTTAACTCTGGCTTTTACGGATTCGATTTCCTTTCTTAGTTCATGATCTTTTCCGATATAGACTTTATCACCTATAGAAAGAGAAGCTCCTTTAACTGGCTCCATTTCAAAAATTTTATATTCTTCTGAACCGATACCATAAACGATAGCCTCTCTTCTAAATCTTCTTTGACTATCAGGCCTACCTTCCGGTAATATATCTAATAAAAATGCGAACTCTTCCAAAAAATCACTCCCCTAAATTATCCTTGACGGCCGTGATTATTTGTGCTATTTCATCATTGCCTAAAGTAAATCTTTCTCTAGCAAATAATGCTCTAACTTCATCTGGTGATTGAGGTAAAATGTCTGCAATTTTAGTTGCGTAATAATTATTGACGTGTTCTAAATCTTGAACGCCCTCTACTATAGCTTTTGAATTTTCTAATTTTGAAGAAGAAATCTTTTGAACATGATCTAATGCCAAGTTGTGTTCATATTTTATCTGTTCATTAAGCATCATTTTATCTGAACCGCAAGAATCACAAGTTGGACCTTTTGGACCTTCCACTTCATCTTCTGAATCTTCTGTTGATTCGGAAGCTGGAGCTTCGGGAACTTCCTCAACTTCTGGAACTGGTTGAAAATGACCACATTCGACACATCTTAGACGATTTTCTCGTCTAGATAGCTCATCTGAAAAGAGGATTTTGACTTCAGATAAAGTGAGTGGTTGTGGTTCTTCCGACATGATAATAATTCTCCTAATTTGCCTTTCTTAAATGTTCGGAACGTACTATTAGTTCCTTGTACATTTTTCCGATACGTGTTTTGACTAGATAAGCCTGTCCCTGAGTACCTATTACTTCTCCAGTTAAACCATGAAAGCGTGAATGAGGTTGGCCCTTCTGAATAGATGGATCGATTACTATACTAACTTTCTCGCCTTCAGTGTACTTGATTAGTGACCTAGTAATTGGAGAAAGGCCCTTATCTCGAATACTTTTAGAGAGTTTTTTTCTAGATGCACTTCTTAGACCACGCGAACGTTTCATTTTTCTACCTCGGTTTCTTCTAAATAAAGTTGAACGACATCCAATCGCTCGACCTTACATTGCGAGTCTACGAGACCTGAGAAGTTCGGTTCTGTGCGACCTTCATCACCACTGACCAATTCCTTAATGTAAGTCCCATGCTCTGCACAGATTTCCAAGACTGCGTGGTCGTCTGAGAAATCGATAATATCGACATCCCTTATACCTCGCTTTCTTATCAAGTCTGAACGGCGATGAGAAACACGTTTTGGGGTTCTCTGCTCGACGACTGTGCCGGTCAACGCAGCCGCCCCTTTCTTAAGCTTTTCCTTTGAAATAGGGGGCTCGAAAGATACCTTTGCTCGATATAGCTTATCACAAGAAGTGTTTTTTAATTCTCTAACTCTTTTCTTATCCACTAACATCAAATGTGATATTGAAACTCTACCTTCATTTTCATTGTTGACTAGAGATTGAAGAGAATCTAAATCTAATGTTCGTTTTTTTGGTGTTTTTAATTCTAAGACAAATGGTCGACCATCCCCCAACATCCTGGCATCTATATCCTCCCTACCCATACCGTGAAAAGAATCGAAAATAGAAAGACTGCTTTCCAAAAATGGTTTTGCTATTAATGATTGTACTGATTCTGGATAAGTCTGGCCTGTCTCGTTACATAATGAACAGCCTCTACCTCTACATTTTCTACACGGCCAGCGTGTTTGAGGTATTGTGCGATCCAACTTCACATAACGACCTTCTATGAAAAGAGAACGTACAGTTGGTTCGGCTACACCGTAAAGAGTATCTATCAAAATAGTAATCTCGGGATTTGGTCTCTCCAAACGAATGTCCATTTTTTTGGAGAGAAGGATTCCGACTTCTCTATTAATTTGTGTTTTGATTGATTCTCCTAAATTTTCTCCTAGAGACTCTTGAATTTTATTCTCAAATTCTAATATTTTTTTATCAACTATACTTCCGATTTCAAATGTTGAAAATGAATAATCAGAAACAGCCGACATTGCAATATCTACGAAATTTTCTTTTTCTGTTAATACTCCTAAACAGAGTTCACAATCCGTATCACCTGATAAATGAGAAGAGTTAGATTTGTCGATATCTATAAACACAAATTGATTATCTCCTATTTTCTCTTGAACTGTAGTTAAATTTTCCTTTTTTGAATTGTCTAAAAAGTATTTATGTTCTAAAAGAGAGATGCCACGCTCAAGATTTGTTAGGCCAGAACCCACCATCCCCACTTGGCGACCCATACAAGATAAACAGAGATAATATTCTGATAATACTTTGAACAAATTGGAAACTAACACAAATAACGTATGAGTAAATGTTTAAATTAGTGTCTAGCAAAGTTATATAGACAAATTCAGTAAGCCGTAGTAAGCATGGAAGAGAATGAAGAGACGAATGAGCAGTCGAACAATCTTGAAAATCAAAGTTTAATCACCATGATTGGAGATTCGAAAACTAGAAGAGAAGCTATGACTGAGTTTGGAAAAATGGGAGAAGCGGCATTGGTTAGTTTAGTTAATGAAGGAATAGGCAATGAAGACAGTGACGTTCAGAGAGCTTCAATGGATATGATTGGAAGAATAAAATCCTCTAAAGGGATGCCCTATCTCATATTGGGCACACAGAGTGAAGATTCCAAAGTTAGATGGCATGCTGTTAAAGGTCTAAGAAAATTCGATTCTAACAAAGCTATAGAAGCATTGATTCAAACGTTATCTGACGAAGACAAACACGTTAGACTACGTGCGGCAAAATCGCTGAGTGAGATGGGAGAAAGTGCAATGCCAGAAATAGAGAAAATACTAGATAGTGGAGATGAAATGAAAAGAATGGGAGCAGGTAGAGTTCTAAAATTTAGAAACCTGGAAGTCCCTGAAAGAGAAATCTCAACGCCTGAAGAAACAGTAGAAGAAAAAGAAGAAGAGACTGCGGAAGAGGAAGAAGATGTTGTTGAAGAAGAGGAAGAAGATAATTTAGAGCAGAAAACCGTAAAGGAATTAAAAGAAATGCTCCGAGATAAAAAAATGAAAGTTAGTGGAAAGAAAGCTGACTTAATAGAACGACTTGGAAAATATTAATCAAGGATTAGTACGTCTCATTGTTCTTGGAAATGGAATTACATTCTTAATATGTTCTGCACCACAAATCCAACTAGTTAACCTATCTAAACCTAAACCGAAGCCTGAATGAGGGACGGAGCCATACTTGCGTAAATCCATATACCAACCATATGAAGCCGGTTCCATTCCTTCTTCTCGAATTCTAGTATCTAATTCATCGGGTGACCAAATTCTTTCACCTCCACCGATAATCTCCCCATAACCTTCAGGAGCTAATAAATCATGACAAACTAATGATTTGGGGTCTTCGGGATCGGGACGGTGATAGAATCCTTTCTCCTTTGGAAAATGAGTTATGAATAGAGGTTGAGTTCTAGAACTTGTAAGGGCTTTCTCTTCTTTATAGCCGAAATCATCCCCCCAAGATAAATCAAAACCTAAAGAATTCAATTCATCTATTACATCAGAATATTTCATCTTTTCGAATGGCCCTTTGACATTTTGTAATAGAGAAATATCTCTACCGAGGTGTTCTAATTCGGAAAGATTATTAGACAATACTTCATTCAAAATAGTATTGATCATACCTTCTTCTAATTCCATCATTTGATGATTATGAGTCCAGGCAGCTTCTACTTCGGCGTGCCAGAATTCAGTGAGATGGCGTCTAGTTCTAGATTTTTCTGCTCTGAATGATGGAGCGACGGTGAAAATTTTCTCTAAACCGAACATTGTAGCTTCGGCATAAAGTTGCCAAGATTGACTTAAATGAGCATAAAATTTTTGTCCTGATTTTTCATTGTGATCATCATATGAAACGTTGAAAAGAGTAGAGCCTCCTTCACATGCACTGGTAGTAAAACTTGGAGATTGCACTTCGGCATAGCCCAAAGAAATCCAATAATTTCTAAAAGCTTGAAAGATTGTTGAACGTATTTTTAGACATGAGACCATGTCACGACTTCGGAGCCAGAGATGCCTATTGTTCAGCAAATGTTCATCGCTTTGATCTTTAGTAATTGGGAAAGTATCGGCATAATGAAGTACTTCAAAATTAGAGGCTTTAAGTTCCCAGCCGCCGGGTGCTCTTTCGTCCTTTATTGGCGTTCCAGTAACTAACACTGAAGATTCAACTAGAGCTTTTTTTGAAGCAGTAAAACTGGATTCTGAAACAGAATCAGAGGAGACTACTGATTGTATAATTCCAGTACTGTCTCGTAAAACTATGAAGGATAGTTTGCCCGATGAACGTGTCCTGTAAATCCAACCTCTTACGGAAATCGATTTGCCATCTACTACCCCATTTAGGATATCACCGATTGTGGTAAAGTTATCTGAATCTGGGAATTCAGGATATGTCATCTGAATAGTGAGGAAAGGGGCCCGACAAAAACTCTTTGGTACCCGCTCCTTAGGAGGCATTGTGTACGGAATAGTTGTTTGTCCTAAATGTATGCAGATACAAGGTATAGAAATTGAGGGGAAAGTGAGTTACGGTTGTAATGGTTGTAGAAAAAGACATAAAATAAGTAAAATAAAAATTTGGAATAGAGTAAATAGGGCTGATGAAGTGGCAGAAGCTGTAGCTTTAGTTAAAGAAAAAATATGGGGAAAGGAAAAAAATGGTTGAGGTTGTTTTACTAGGTATTGCTCAAGATGGGGGAAGACCTCAAGCGGGTTGCAATCTAGATTGTTGTGTAGACATACACTCTAAACCAGAACTATGGAAAACGCCGGTGTCGTTAGGAGTTATAGAGAAAGATAATTTACATCTAATAGAAGCTAGTAGAATGATTGGAAAGCAACTTACGATGGTCGGTAATAAAATACCGAGAAGTGTTTGGATAACGCATGTACACCTTGGGCATATTGATGGGCTTGGTCAATTTGGAACTGAATCGATGAATACAAAAAGAGCGACTTTGCATTGCTCAAAAAAAGTTTCTGAAAATATAGAAAAAACGCCCTCATTAAAACTTCTATTAGAAAATGAAAATTTAGTATTTGGAGATTGGGGGGTGAGAAATGAAAACTTAAAAATAACACCAGTGGAGATACCGCATAGAGATGAACTTGGAGACAATCACGCACTGATAATTGAAGGGATAGAAAACAAATTATTGTTTATGCCAGATCATGATACTTGGAATGAAACTCTTGAATCTGTTGGATTTGAATCGATAAAAGATTGGTTGAAAAGTTGTGAAATAGATATAGCTCTGATTGATGGAACGTTTTGGAATGATAAAGAAATAAAGCACCGCTCGCAAGAAGATGTGAAACATCCATCGATTGAAGAAACGCTGGAAAGAATTGGAGTGAGTAAGAAAGATGATCCTAGAATTGTATTTGTACATTTTAATCATACAAACCCAGTTCTAAACGAGGAAACGGAAGAATACAAAAAGGTTATAGAAATGGGATGGGAAATTGGTACGGAAGGTATGAAATTTTATCTATAAAGTTTCTTCACGTAAAGCTCCATCTCGTAACACTGGCCTCAAATCTCTAAAGGTGGAAATGTCATCCAATGAGATGTCTGCTACTGCTATTCCTTCTTCAAACTTAGGTATAGTAGCTATCTCTTTTCCACGTGGATCATATATTGTTGATTCGCCTGCAAAGGACAATGAGCCTTGAACGCCAACATTGTTAGCGAAAGCCCAGAAGCATGTAGTTTCTATCGCTCGGGCAGGAAGAACTCTGTGAAATAACGGACGAGATGTTGTGGGGCTGGCGGCTAAATTTAATATTACTTCGGCACCGCCTCGAGCTAATGCTGTTGATTGCCTTGGAAAGAAAAGATCATAACATACTTGAATCCCTATCTTGCCTATCTCTGTATCGAATACGTGAATATCCTCACCCTCTCCAAAATATGTTTTTTCTTCGAATGGACCAAAATTAGGAAGGTACTGTTTGCGATAATGACCTATGTATCCATTGGGTCCAACGAAAACAGCACAATTGTATAAAGTTCCAGATGATTTTTCTACCATTCCTGCAGCTATGTACATATTATGAGAGGCGGCTAAATCACATAGACCAGACAAAGCGGGGCCGTTTCCAGGTATAGTTTCTGCCACGTCGTTCAAGCCATCTCTAAGATTGTAACCTGTAACAAATAATTCAGGTAAAGTTAGAAGATTTATTTCTTCCTTAGATTCTTCAACCAATCTTTTTACAGTTGATAAATTTGAGACTACGTCCCCCCTCCTAACTTCAGCTTGTAGAACGGCCAGCTTCACTTCTGTCTCAAGCTTTGCAGTCTATAAAAGACACTGTTTGTTTATACTATGTGATTATCAGGTCTTAATGAATCTTCCAACAGATACACGAAATATAATTCGCTCATTCATAAAAACGAGAGTTATGGAAGCAGAAAGAGAGGGTGTAGTGATTGGACTTTCGGGAGGGATAGATTCAGCGACTGTGTTAGAATTAGTTACTGATGCATTGGGAAATGAAAAGGTAGTTGGGATGATTATGCCGGATGGAGAAACGGAATCGACGGCTATGGCTACAGAACATGCAAAATCTTTGAATGTAGAAATTGAAATAATAGATATCAATTCTATTGTTTCAACGTTTATGAGACGAACGGAACTATTTGAAAATAAATCTGAAATAGGGAATTTGAAAGCCCGAATAAGAATGTCTTTACTTTATGCAAAATCGAATCAGACGAATAAATTAGTGAGTGGGACTTCTAATAAATCTGAATTATTGATAGGGTATTATACAAAATGGGGAGATGGTGGTGCAGATCTATTACCTATTGGGGATTTGTACAAAACACAAGTGTATCAATTAGCGAGAGAGATAGGTGTGCCCCGAAAAATAATAGATAGAAAACCTACAGCAGAATTGTGGGAGGGTCAAACGGACGAACAGGAAATAGGAATGAAATATAGTGAGCTTGATAGAATTTTAATGGGGTTAGAAAGAAAATTTGACGACGAAAAAATAATTGAAAAGATGGAAGTAGAAAAAGAACAAATTAAGAAAGTAAAAGAGATGATTAAAGGTACTGTGCACAAACGAATTTTTCCTCCGGTTTGTAAAATAGGATTGCGTACTGTTGGAATTGATTGGCGTGAAGTGATAGGAATTGCTTAGAAGAATTACGTCAAAATACGAATTTAGAGTACTTGTCGTCACAGAAAATAAAGAGTAAAAAAATCAAAAACGTATGCAACACTTAAAACTGGTTTCTAACATCGGATTAACTCTATGGTTTCGAATTTGAAATATCTGAAAAAAGAATCTAATTTGAAATTGAGTGATATGAGGTAGAAGATTATGGATGGAAAAATAAAAAGATGGAGGAGCATAGGTGCCGCCGAATTCTAAAGGTTTGAAGGTAGGTAGGAAATTTACAAAAGAGGGGGAAAATCCGTTTGAAAAATTAAGATGGAAAAAAAGAAATATAGAGATATTGAATATTGATGGAAGTACTGCTTTCGAAATGAAAAATGTAAACTTGCCAGAAAATTTTAGTGGAGTTGCGGCTAATGTTCTGTCACAAAAATATTTTAGAAAGGCAGGAATTGCAGCGAAGCTAAAAAAATCAAAGGAACGTGGAGTGCCCGTTTGGCTTTCAAAAAGTATACCTGATGAAAAAGCACTTTCCAAAATCAAAGAAGAAAAAAGATATACAGAAGAAACTGATGGAAAAGAATTATTTAGAAGATTAGCTGGAACGTGGACATATTGGGGGTGGAAAAATAAATATTTCAAAACTGAAAAGGATGCAAAGGCATTCTATGAAGAGTTATGCTATATGTTGGCTGCACAAATGGCATCGCCAAATTCTCCACAATGGTTCAACACCGGCCTTAACTGGGCATATGGAATAGAGGGGCCGGCGCAAGGACATCTATATGTTAATCAAAAAACGGGTCAAGTTGAAAATTCTAAAAATGCATATGAGAGACCTCAACCGCATGCTTGTTTTATTCAATCTGTAAGTGATGACTTAGTCAAAGAAGGGGGAATAATGGATCTATGGACAAGGGAGGCTAGGCTGTTCAAATATGGTTCTGGAACGGGTAGTAATTTTTCACACATAAGGGGTGAAGGTGAAACGCTGTCTGGTGGTGGAACAAGTTCTGGATTGATGTCGTTTCTAAAAATAGGAGACACTGCTGCAGGAGCTATCAAATCTGGTGGAACAACTAGACGTGCAGCGAAAATGGTTAGTTTAGATATGGATCATCCAGATATAGAAGAATTCATAGAATGGAAAGTTAAAGAAGAAGAGAAAGTAGCGGGATTGGTTTCTGGTTCATTGCATATACAAGAACATTGTAATGAATTATTGGCAGCGATACAGGCATATCCAGATACAGAAAAAAGGATGGATCAAAATGAGAATCAAGAACTAGCTAAAGCTTTGAAAAAGGCAATGAAGGCACACATACCGAATAGTTTGATAGGAAGAGTTTTAGAATTAGGTGAACAGGGATGGACATCTATAGAATTTGATACATATGGTACTGAATGGGAAGGTGAAGCTTATCAAACTGTTTCTGGACAGAATAGTAATAATTCTGTAAGAGTGACGAACGACTTTATGGAAGCTGTTGCCAAAGATGGTGTATGGAACCTTTATTGGAGAACTGAGTTAGTGAAGGCAAAGAAAGAAGATAGAGTGGCTGAACCTTGTAAGAGTATGCCGGCTAATGACTTGTGGAGGAAGATATCTCAGGCAGCATGGTCATGTGCAGATCCTGGAATACAATACCATTCAACAATAAATGAGTGGCATACTTGTCCGAAGGATGGAAAAATAAGAGGCAGTAATCCGTGTTCTGAATATATGTTCTTAGATGATACGGCATGTAATTTAGCAAGTTTGAATCTAGGTAGTTTTTACGATGAAGAAACGGAAACATTCGATGTTGAGGCCTACGAACATGCCGTAAGAATATGGACTGTAGTTCTAGAGATATCGGTACTGATGGCGCAATTTCCAAGCGAGGCGATAGCGCGCCTTAGCTACGAATATCGAACATTAGGATTAGGATATGCAAATATTGGATCGTTGTTAATGAGAATGGGTATACCATATGATGACCCTCGTGCGTATGCGATATGTGGATCTCTTACTGCAATATTAGGCGGGATAAGTTATGCAACTAGTGCTGAAATGGCAGGAGTTATAGGGACATTTGAAAGATACGAATATAACAAAAATGAAATGTTGAGAGTGATTAGAAATCACCGTAGAGCTGCATATAATAAAAAGCCAGAAAATTATGAAGGATTAACAATAACGCCTCAGGGAATAAATCCAGATAGTTGCCCAGATTATTTAGTAAATGCAGCTAAGAATGCATGGGATTCTGCATTAGAAATGGGTGAAAAATATGGATATAGAAATGCTCAAGCAACAGTGATTGCACCTACTGGCACTATAGGTATTGTAATGGATTGTGATACTACAGGAATAGAACCTGATTTCGCTTTAATTAAATTTAAAACATTAGCAGGCGGCGGATCTCTAAAAATAATAAATCAATCAGTCCCTCTAGCGTTGAAAAAACTGGGATATTCAGATTCTGAAAGAGATGAGATTATAGATTACATAATAGGAACTGGAAAATTTGATGGGGCACCACATATCAATAATGAAACATTAACGAATTATGGATTTACAGAAAAAGTATTATCTGAACTAGAAAAACGTGTTGCTAGTTTGACTTCGATGAAAATGTTGTTTACACCCCTCAATATAGGTGATGAATTCTGTAAAAAGAATTTGAAACTTACGGATGAACAGATGAATGATCCGACGTTTGTATTACTCGAACATATGGGTTTTTCAGAGCAACAGATAGAGGAAGCTGAGAATCGTATTTTTGGTAAACTTACAATAGAAGATGCACCTCATATCAAGGAAGAACATCTTGCAGTATTTGATTGTGCCAATAAATGTGGTAAATATGGAATGCGATCTATTGACTATAAGGCTCATGTTCGAATGATGGCGGCAGCTCAGCCATTCATAAGTGGAGCAATATCGAAAACGATAAACATGCCGCATGAAGTTCTTGTAGAAGATATTGAAGAAGTTTATGAATTATCGTGGAAATTGATGAACAAAGCTATGGCAGTATATAGAGATGCGAGTAAACTGAGTCAACCTTTGATGTCTGGAGCATTGCTTGAAATTGCATCTGCGATAGAAATGGAGGAAGATGAAGAGATGATGATTCCTGAAGGAATGATGACGCCTGGAGCTGCGGCAGAGATGCTAGCTGAATCCCTCCCTATTCCAAATGCAAAATCAGTTGCCAAGAAAGTCATAACTAGATATATAGCGCAAAGAAGAAGAATGCCTAACAAGAGAGGCGGATATACTCAGAAAGCTAAGATAGCTGGCCATAGTATATTCTTGAGCACGGGCGAATATGATGATGGAACACTAGGTGAAATATTCATCAATATGCACAAAGAAGGTGCTGCTTTCCGTTCGTTAATGAATAGTTTTGCTATAGCAGTTAGTCTTGGACTTCAACATGGAGTGCCTCTGGAAGAATTTGTGGATGCGTTTGTCTTCAGCAGATTTGAACCTAATGGCCCAGTTATTGGAAATGAAAGAATAAAGATGAGCACTAGTGTTATAGATTATTTATTTAGAGATTTAGCCATAAATTATCTAGGACGAGCAGACTTGGGCATCCAAGTTACACCGGAAGATTTGATGCATGATACTTTGAGAACTGCGGCTGAAGAAAAAAATGAACGGGAAAGTCGAAACAAATTGAGACCTAGCTCAGAAACCACAGATAATCACGAAGTACAGATGACTTTAGATGATGTTGGAACGATTGATACAATGTATGACACTACAGATTTAGAAAATGTGAATGTTGTTTCAACGGATGTTCGGGGTGGAAATGAAACTGCGAGTGAAGCGATTAAGATGGGATATTCCGGAGATCCTTGTCCAGAATGTGGACAATTCAAACTAGTTCCTAATGGTAGTTGCTTCAAATGTTTGGGTTGTGGTGCAACAACTGGTTGTTCGTAAAGCCATAAATAAAACAACCAAACTGACTATTTGTGACAGTACTCGAAACAGTATCTCGTAAGTATGTTGAATTCGAAAGATTTAACGAGCGTGAGATTAGAAAAATCGCATTGCCAGTAATGAATACGGAATTCACCGTTACCGGGAGATTGGTCTCTGGGATTGTTGGTTTTACTGTTATAATATTAGTTCTTTCGATGTCTTTTAAGTATGCAGCGAGTAGTACAGATTCTACAGCCATAGGTGGGGTGAATGCGTATATTGCTCAAATAAATTCGACACAAGAACAGTTGCTAAGTGGAAGTGGTTTCTTTGATGAAGGACAGAGTTTGACATTTGATGTGATGCAAGATTCATCTGGTAGTGATTTGAAGGGAATAAGAAATATCGGAATGATTAGTGTTCAATTCTATTTTGAAAGTCCTTCAATTACAGATCAAACGGAACCGACCGTATCTATACGGATAGCTAATGGTAGCGAAGGAGTGGACATCTATACCGATACTCAAAGCTCCTACGAACACACATGGCAATACGATTACATGATTAATAATCTGACGAGTGCTGGAAACATTACAATGTCTGCAGACAGTCAAGAAGATTTTCTATTTCAATTAGAGATAGATGGTGAATATATTTTTGTTGAAGTCGTATATGATGATAGTAATGCAATTTTTCCAGGAGAAGATGATACGTTAGATTATGAAATTAATATAACTATGACGACTTGGATTATTGAAAATATAAATGAGGTTCAAACGGTATGAAATCTACTCAGCAACCTCTGTTATCTAAACCCAAGATAGAGAGTACTGAAAGTACTAAGTTATTTACTGATGATTACAAAAATGAGCTTGAAAATGCATCCTATGCAATAGTTGGAAATCATTCTGCAGTAGAGATTTGTGGATGGACTAAAAAGAGTATGAAAGGGAATGAGGGTGGATGTTACAAACAAAAATTCTATGGTATAAGATCGCATCAATGCACACAGATGTCTCCGGCAGCTGTAGCTTGTGACCAAAAATGTACATTCTGTTGGAAAGCCAATGAATTCTTTTCTGGAAAACAAGATTTGATGGAAGAAGCAAATGATGATCCAAATGATATCATAGAAGATTCAATAACTGCTCATTTGAAAAAACTATCTGGCTTTGGTGGTAATGAAAGAATAGATAAACAGACATTTGAAGAATCGAAACATGTAAGGCATTTTGCTATTTCTCTTACTGGTGAACCGACCCTGTACAAAAGATTGCCAGAAATGATTAAAGAATTACATAGGAGAGAAATAAGTTCATTCCTAGTGACTAATGGATTGCACCCTGAAGTATTGGAAAAATTGGATAAGGAAAATGCATTGCCTACTCAACTGTATATGTCATTAGATGCTCCTGATAAAAAAACTTGGAAAAAAATTGACATACCTTTGATACCTGATTTTTGGGAACGTGTATTAGGATCATTGAAAACTATGTCTAAATTGAAAACGAGAAAGGTATTGAGAATGACTTTAGTTAGGGAATGGAATGATTTTGATGCTAAAGGATATGCCGAATTAATTCGAAGAAGTGGAGAGGATACAATGATTGAGGTGAAATCATATATGCATTTAGGACCGGCAAGAAAGAGATTGAGTAAAAAAAATATGCTAGACCATGAAGAGGTTCGAATATTTGCTAAAAAAATAGCAGGGGAATTAGGTTGGAAAATTATAGATGAAGCTGAAAATAGTAGAGTTGTTTTAATAGCAAAGAATGATTGGGAAGGACGGAAAATTGATTTTGGAAATCCGATTCCCGATAAAGTCTCAAATCCATTTAGCTGTTGATATAGTATGAAATACATAGAAGGAATTGAAAAAGCATTCAAAGAATATATCGGTGAAAATTCTATTGATGAATTGAAAAGAAGTATTACTGAAAAACCTATGATATTGATTGCTGGAGATCAATTAACAGGTAAATCAACTCAAGCGAAAAGATTGTCAAAAATATATAACGGGAAAAATTTATCGGTTGGAACTTTATTCAGAGAAGAAGCTAAGAAAAGAGGAGTGAGTGTTGCAGAGCAGGCTAGACTTCTAAAAAAGGAACGGGGAATTGATGTTCAGATTGACTATTCAACTTGTAAAATGATAGGTGGGGCTGAATTGGACTCTGATTTGGCAGTTATAGAAGGAAGACAGCCTGCATTTATGGGTGGATTCATGGAAAGTATAGGTAAAGATAATTTAGTTAGAATATACCTTGAGTGTAGTGTTAGAGAACAAGCTTTACGCTTTTTGAAAAGAGAGACTACTAAGGAAGATTATTTGTTTGTAAAGGAGAATTTACCTAAAGAAGATTTTGGAAATTTAGAAGATGTAGCGAAAGAGATAAATGGAATGGAGATACCGAACACCGAAAGTGTGATGGATGCATTTATTGATAATCAGAATAGAGACGAAGATGATAGAGAGAGGTATCACAAACTTTATGGATTTGATTATAGAGATGCCAGTGGATATGACATAATAATCAATACTAATGACAAAGAAGTTGAAGATGTAGCGAAAGAGATAAATGAATCAATTGAGAAACATGATTCTGTGTGGATTGAAAGAAGACCTTAGACCTATTAAGCACCAGATATGTAACGGAATGTGGACCTGTCATCAAATGAGTATGAAGTGCTAAAGGCAGTTAGGGATGGGGAAACAAAACCTGATGAAATTTCTTCTACAACAGAAAGTAGCGTACAAGAAGTAATGTCTGCAGCATCTTGGCTTAGAACTAAGGGGCTAGTTGACTTTGAAGAGAATATAACTGAATTTGTATCACTAAATGAAGAGGGGAAAAAATATGCTAAAGATGGATTGCCTGAAAGACGAGTTGTTGAATGGTTAGCTGAAAATGAAACGATAACTCTGTCTGAAATAGAGAAAGCAGGCATTAGTGAAAGTGAAGGTAAAATTGCAGTTGGGTGGTTAAAAAGAAAGGGTTTTGCGACTATTGAAAAAGGTAAAGGTGGACCACAGATAAATTACGCTGGAAATAAAGACGAAACGCCTGATGAACCTGTCTTAATGCAATTACTATTTGAAGAAGAGATTAAGGCAGATGAAATAGAGAAAGAAGGATTTAAATTATTGAAAGGAAGAAAAATATTAGATAAACGTGAAGAGATTGATCGTGAAATAGTTCTAACAAAAGAAGGAGAAGAAATTGATTTAGGAGAGGCGCCTACAATAGGAGAAATCACTCCGGAGATGATACAGACCGGTAGTTGGAAAGATAAGGATTTTCAGAAATACTCATTGAACACAAAAACAGTAAGTGCGCAACATGCAACGCTACACCCATTCACTAGATTTATTGAAGATATACGATTGATATTTCTACAAATGGGTTTTCAAGAGATAGAGGGAGATTACGTACAGTCAGCTTTTTGGAATATGGATACTTTGTTCATACCTCAAGACCATCCAGCAAGAGAATTACAAGATACGTTGTATTTAGAAGAGAAGAGTTTTGATCTTGAGGATAAAGAATTAGTTCAAAAAATTAAAGACATTCATGAAAAAGGTGGAGATACGGAATCGACTGGTTGGGGAGGAAAATGGGATGTTGAAAAAGCGAAGAAAGCTTTGTTGCGTACACATACTACTGTTAACACGATAAAATATTTATCAGAAAATCCAAACCCACCTGCTAGAGTTTTTGGTGTGGGACGTGTGTTTAGGTATGAATCTGTTGATTCAACACACCTACCAGAATTCACACAAGTAGAAGGGATAATAATGGAAGAAAATGCAAGCTTTGCAATGCTGATAGGAGTTCTGAAAGAATTTTACAAACGGATGGGATTCTCTGAAGTACGTGTTAGACCTGCTTATTTTCCATACACAGAACCGTCTTTAGAGATAGAAGTTGTATTCAATGGTAAATGGCTAGAATTAGGAGGGGCTGGAGTGTTTAGACCGGAAGTAACGGCTCCATTTGGAATAGATTGCCCAGTTTTAGCATGGGGTCTGGGACTAGAAAGATTGGCTATGTTAAAACTTGGACTAAAGGATATAAGAATGTTATTTCAAAGTGATTTAGAATGGTTAAAAGAGACTGTCTAATCTAAACTTATATTCACTTTTTTGATAATAATATCCCCATTCTTAGGCAGAAAAGTAACGTAATGTTTTCCAGGAACTAAGCCCAGTTCTTCCTCCACCCACTTTGGCAAATAGATTCTTCTTTGTATGTCATATTTCTTGACATCTGTAATAGGATCCATAACTCCTTAATGGTGAATAGGATAAAAGGACTTTGTAGTAGTATGAAGATTATGAGATGAAATAGACAGAAACGTTTAAGCACTGTTCTTACTATTTAGAATAGAATGCAAGAAGCCATACGTGTTGCAGTTACTGGTGCTGCTGGACAGATAGGATACAGTTTATTGCCTAGAATAGCCGCGGGTGAAATGTTCGGAAAAGAACAACCTGTGATTTTACAATTATTAGAGATACCCCCAGCTATGGATGCACTGAATGGTGTGGCAATGGAATTGGAAGATTGTTCCTTTCCTTTACTGAAAGAAATTATTACTTCTTCGAATCCTGATGAAGCGTTTGCTGGAGCTAATTGGTGTTTATTAGTTGGGAGTAAACCTAGAGGGCCTGGAATGGAACGTTCTGATTTGTTAAGAGATAATGGAAGAATTTTTGTAGGTCAAGGAAAATCTATAGATGAGAATGCTGCCGATAATTGTAGAGTTGTTGTAGTTGGTAATCCATGCAATACAAATTGTATGATTGCAGCGGCACAGTGTAGTCGATTGAAAGATGAACAGTTTACTGCTATGGTTAGATTAGATCAAAATAGAGCTCAAGCGATGTTGGCTAAGAAAGCCGGTGTTGACATTACAGAAGTGAGTGATGTAGTAATCTATGGAAATCACAGCCCTACTATGTATCCCGATTATGAAAATTCAAAAATAACGGGGAAATCTGCAATGGAAATCATTAGCGATGAGAGCTGGATGCAGAAAGAATTTATTCCTGCAGTTGGACAGCGTGGTGCCGAGATTATCAAAGCGAGAGGATTATCCAGTGCTGCATCGGCTGCTAATGCATTGATAAATCATGTTCAAAGTTTGAATACACCTAGTGATAAAATAAATTCAATTGCGGTTGTTAGTAGAGGAGAATATAGTTTTGCAAAGGGCGTCTGGGCAGGAATGCCAACAAGGACCACTTCTTCAGGTAATTTTGAAATTGTGAAAGGAATGGAACATAATTCATTCGCAAAGGAAGCGTTAGAAAGAACGAATGATGAACTTACTAAAGAAAGAGAGATGGTAAGTGAATTCTTATAATATTACCAAGGGAATTTTATAATCCAAATTATCCAATCATTGAGTATGCATTGAATACCGAGCATTATTGAACCGATAAACATCAGATTAGCGTTTTTGATTCCATCTTTATGAGCACTGTATGCTAATAGACCTAACATGACATTGCCGATAGTGACGATAGTCAGTATTGATATTGGTAAGATAGGAGTCCAACTAGTATCGTGATTGATATGGTAGATGGTGCTTTCGAGCCAAAAAGAAGATGGAATTAGAAAGATAGCATATGCTAATAGAAGACGATTGAGACCTTGGCCGTCAGATTTACCCCATGGCCATCGAAATGATTGTAAAGTTTTTTCATCGAGCTGAAAGAAAGCAATCCACCAATACATTAGAAAACCGAATGCTGCAACGAACATGAATGGAACTATGTAAGTTTGCCAAGATAGAGGGACACCCCCCCAAGCTACAGTTGGATCATCCATGTGAGAAAAACCGTAAAGATAAGAGACGAGAACTAGTGGTCCGAAGAAGAAGATAAAATTAAGAACGGATGAACGATTTATTTTCATACTATTACAACAATGGACCGGCTGATTCAAAATCTCCATAATCTCGATACTTTTCAAAATTATTTACAAAAAGAGTAGCGAGCTCCTGAGCTTTGATATCATAGGCAGTGCCATCCTCCCAAGTATTTCTTGGTTGTAATATTTTATCAGGTACGCCTTCTATAGAGGTGGGAACTAATACTTGAAAAATAGAATCTGAAATAAAATCTGCATTATCTAATTCACCCAATAAAATTGCATTTAACATTCTACGAGTTAGAGGAAGGTCGATGCGAGTGCCCTCTCCATAAGGGCCGCCTGTCCAGCCTGTATTAATCAACCATACTTTGGCATTATGTTTAGCAATTTTTTCACCTAACATCCTAGCATAAACTGTTGGATGCTGGGGCATAAACGGAGCGCCAAAACAGGTAGAAAATGTGACTGTTGGCGTTACAATGCCTCGTTCAGTTCCCGCGACTTTTGCTGTATAGCCGCTAAGGAAATGGTACATTGCCATTTCCGGAGTTAGCTGCGAAATAGGAGGAAGAACGCCGAATGCATCGGCAGTTAAGAAAAAGACATTAAGTGGATGACCGCCACATTCTGATGGTTCGATATTATCTATATAATCGATAGGATAGGAGACTCTGGTATTCTCAGTTATTGATGAATCACTGTAGTCAATATTTCCATCTTCATCCATAACTACATTTTCCAGTAACGCCCCAGGACGAATCGCATTGTATATCTCTGGTTCTTTTGCTGAATCGAGATTGATAGTTTTAGCATAGCAACCTCCTTCGAAATTGAAAACTCCTTGATCTGACCAACCGTGTTCGTCATCACCGATTAATCTTCTTGTAGAATCAGTAGAAAGTGTGGTTTTACCAGTTCCACTAAGACCAAAAAATAGAGCAGTGTCGTCATTAGAGCCGATATTAGCAGAACAATGCATTGGTAGAACGCCTTCATTAGGAAGTAAATAATTGAGTACGGAAAAAATACTCTTTTTTATTTCGCCACCATATTCTGTGCCGCCAATTATGACTAATTTCTTTTCGATATTAACAACGATAAAAATCTCTGAGTTTAGAGAAAGTTGGGCCCAATTTGCAGCCTTAGCACTGGATGCATTGAGTACTGTGAATTCTGGAATGAAGGATGATAACTCTTCTTTAGATGGTCGGATAAACATATTATTGGAGAAATGTGATTGCCATGCTTTCATTGTAACTACTCTAATTGGAAGCCGAAATCTTGAATCTGCGCCTGCAAAGCCATCGAAAACAAACAATTCTTGATTGTTCATCTCATCTTTAACTAAATCCAATAACGTATCGAATGAATCTGAAGGTAATGGTTTGTTTATTTCCCCCCAATCTATTTTTTGTTCTGAGTCTGAATTTAGTACAAAAAATCTATCATTTGGTGAACGGCCTGTAAAAATTCCAGTAGTTACAACAGCAGTTCCATTAGAAGACAACTTACCTTCACCCCTGCCAATAACTTCATCTCTGTATTGATCTTGCGATAAGTTGTGATGTACTTTCTTTGGTTGTATACCGAAATTATTCAGCAACTCCATGCATGTGGGACTAGCGACAGGGATAAATAATTAACCAAAAAACAACGAATGTAATATTAATAGGTACTATGCTAATAACAGATACAGAACAGAACTAGACTTAGGGGTTAACTTAAGATTGGGCCGGTGGTCTAGGGGTTATGACGTCGCCCTTACAAGGCGAAGATCGGCGGTTCGATTCCGCCCCGGCCCACCAATCCTACAAACGGAGAAAAGCCTTAGGCCAGAATTTTTTAGTTGATGAGAAAATTGCACAACGTATAGTTGATGCAGCAGAGATAACTGATGATGAAGATATATTGGAGATAGGACCGGGGAGAGGAATTTTAACAGAAAGATTGGCAAGAATGGGGAAAAGTTTAACGGCTGTTGAAAAGGATAAATGGTTATACACGGTGATGAAGCAACGTCTTAGAGGAGAAAATATTAAGATAATTGAGGGCGATATTATGAAAGTTGATATTCCAAACATAGATGTCATCGTTTCTAACATACCTTATTCGATATCATCTCCTCTTCTTTTTAGATTATTTGAATCAGAGTGGGATAGAGCTATAATTATGTTTCAAGAAGAATTTGCAAACAGATTGATAGCAACGCATGGAACTAAGCAGTATGGAAGATTGACTGTGATGGCTTCTATGCATGTGAAATGTAAGAAACTTTTCAGAGTAAGTAGAAATATGTTCTTGCCTCAGCCAAAAGTACATTCCGTAGTTGTTGAATTGAAGAGGGAAATACCAGATTATGGAGTAAAAGATTTGGAAGTATTCGATAAAGTAGTTCGGGCGATTTTTACACATAGAAGAAAAACGCTAAAAAATGCACTAAAAACTGGTTTTGAAAATCTTGAAATAGAAAAATTGCCATTTATGGATTTGAGAGGGGAAGTTCTGAAACCGGAAGAGATTGCTCAGTTAGCAAATGAAATAATAAAATTAAAATAATATTACGATAATAATTGTCGTAAAAGCATTAAATCTCTAAAACTGGCATTTACACTCAATTTTTGTTTTACATAGGCTTTCATCGGAGACATTTCATTGCTCAAAATAGCACCTATAGTTTCAAAATCGCTTTCTAACGAAATATCCGAAGTAACTGGGGCGTCAGATTTTGAAACGGGTGATAAAACTCCATCTTTGAGTTCGCAAATATAATTATCTCCATCAGAGATTGAAATAGAGACTGTGCGATCACTAGTGCCTATGATTTCTGCAAAATCTGAATCTTCTTTTACTTTATCATTGAAGAGTGTAATTTTTTCCTCAACGACTGCTAATAATTCGGCTTCATTCATAATCTAATCAAAATCATCAAGTGTAGAGGTATTGAAACGTTTGATGGTTTTCCATTCTTGCCGTATATATTGTGGCCAGCTTCTTGATTTCTGCCAATGTTTTGACAGAAATGCTATGGTTTTTGGATCAGACGGATAACCACTACCACAATCCCCTATCTCTTCTTTTATTGATTGCATCTCACTTTCTCTAACCTCTTTAGCCAAAATAGAAGCTGCAGAAACTATGGGAAATAATGTATCAGCTTTATGATGTGAATCGACCTCTACATCAGTATCATTACCTAAATGATTAAGAATATTTTGAGCGAAACGTTCTGGATTTACATCACATGAATCGACAATTGCTTTAGTTGGTTTTAATTTTGATATTACTGAGCTAAAAGCTATAATTGACAATTTATTGAGTTCGTTATTTTTAACATAACTATCAATAGTTTGAGCATCTATTATTTCTATTGCGAATTTACAATGTTTTCTTATTTTGTTATTTAAAAATTTACGTTGAGTGGGCGTGAGTAATTTAGAATCTTTCAATCCCATAGAGTTTAGAATATCTACATCTTCAATAGCTGCGGCCGCCACTACTAATGGTCCGATTACTGGACCTCTTCCTGCTTCATCGACACCGCACAACATCATGTTTTCAAAGTCAAAGAAGCCAAGCCCCTACACATAAAGTAGATACCGACCTTCTCTGGGACAGAAGCCACCTCTCCTTCCTTTAAATCATATACTTTACCCATTTTAACTTTTGAAGGTCTTAATGCTTTGATATTTATCATAGAATCACCAAAAACTGTTGCTTCTTCTAATGGGTTGAAAGTTTTTAGATGTTCTAAGTCTAATTCAACTACAGATAAACCTGAACCGCCGTGTAAAGAATAAGGAAGTCTGATGAGACGGTGAGTATCTCCTGTTACTGGCTCGTCTGGAAAAACGGATTGTTGATGAATAGCCATATTCACAAGTGAAGATTGTGCTTTAGAAAGTTCGCCATTTTTACGAGACATATTGCTGAATGTTAGGGAGCTATTTTCTGAGATTTTAATTTTGTTGGCCATGGTAGGGGTAATGCCATTAACTGTAGATAATTTATCAAGTTGAGATTTCCTATCTAAGGTAGATAACTCATCTAAATAATTGTGAATTTTTCTAGAAATATGACCTTGCCAACCGGTTGCATTTTTATCATATAATGAAATATTTGGAGCGAAAAATTTATTTCCATAAACATTTGTTTCCTGACCCGTATCTTTCAGAAGATTGGATGTGATTAATCCTTGACCAGTTACATAATCGACTATATCCCTTCTAGCACTGGAAGAAAGATTTAGAACTGAAGAATCTCTGATATGTACATGATACCCTCTTCCACCACTAAAAGTAATCATTAAATCTTTAAGATCGAAAGCCATATCCCCTAACAAAAAATCGTCAACTAAGCGATGTGTTTGTTCTTGAATTATGTTCATTAATTTTTGAAAGCCGTCCGGATTTTTTAGCATGGACTTTGCATTGGGAATGTGATCTGCATCTAAATCAAATATTAAATCTGCACCTTGCCAAGATTTATCTTTCATCGTTGGCGCATCAGGTATACTATAGTATGCTACAGAATGATATGCATGTCTAGGTACATATCTAGAAAGATATTGTTGGAGGTCTGTCTTGGATCTAAAACTTTGATGACGATTCATCAATTTTCCAGACCAGCCTAAGAAGCCCCACTCTCTGGATGTGAATCTAGGAGGTGTGTGTAATTTAACATTGTCATAATAATTTCTAAATTTCTCTTTTAAAAATTTATTGGTTTTGTTAATCTCTAAATGTGTTCTTTCCTTCTCACCGACTAAACTCAATTACAAAAACTCCTTCCACTTTCTTTTAGCGCCATAAATGCCTGGAGAAATAAAACCGTTTCTCAATTTTTGAGAAAAAGAAAAATTCCAAGGATTTCTTGGAAGGGCAGATATGTAATTTTGTAATATGTTTTTAAGATGTGGATTAGAATCTGAATTGAAGCCGAGATAAGTTATATTTCCAGAAAGAGCCGGAACTTCTGACCATATTTCGAATTTTATATCTGAATTATCTATTAAATAAGTATAAGAAAAAGCTGACTGTTCAAGGGCCACTACAGCAGCAAAACGAGTATAGCTGCGAGTTCCGTCTTTTCTCGAATAAGATAAATTCATATCATCTAAAACTTGTCGAAAAACAGATGCTGCAGAACCTGCATCAAAACAGAGTGGTAATTTTACCACAAAATCTCTCCGCCTATTGCTGGGTAACCCAATTCAAAGCCAGACAACGTGCGAGGGTGTAATTCACCGAAAACTAGTGAAAGATTATCTGCATCAAAACCAGCACAGCGGCCATCTACAAAAATTGGATCTGACTTTTCGATTATAGTTTCAGTAAATTTTAATTTAGAACAGATAACATCAGAAATATCGCGTAATTTTGAAAAAGGCGCCTTACTGTCTATTTCAATCCAAGAAAGAGACAGGTGGTTGCGATTATTTCTAACAACCCAACCGACTTCAAAAACCATTTGAGGTAATTCTCTATGTTTATTTGATTTTAGAAGGTTTAAAAGACAAGGCAAAAGAGATGGGCGGAGAATATTGTATTCTTCATTAACTGGATTTGAAAGTGTTGTTACGGACGATTTTTTACGTCCTGTAATTTCATATTGAGATTTTTCAGAGCTCAAAGTTAAAGTTACTACTTCTTGAAAGCCCAAACCCAGCATAGTTTCTCGGCATTTTCTTTCTATTACTCTGGAATCTAGTTCACTTCCAAAACTAGCCGTAGTGGGTAAGATTTTGGGAAGGGTTTCGTAACCCAAACCTATAGCAGATTCCTCAACCAAATCTATAGGATGAATTAAATCGGAACGGTATGCTGGAACGCTTACTGCCCAGATATTTTTATCTTTTGAAGAATCCATACCACACCTCATAAATGATTTTGATAGTAGCTCATCACCTGGATCCCAACCAAGTATAGCTGTGAGATATTGATGATCGATTTTATGAATATGTGGTTTTAGATTGGGATACGACTTTCTATGCGAAGGGTATCGAAGTTCGATAGCCTCGATTTCACCACCCCTTTCTACTAAGGCAGTTGCAACGATATTTAGACATGTTTCTACTGCCCTTTCATCGAGACCTGTGACATCGAGTAAGATGTCTTTAGTATCTGCTGTGACTGTTGTGAGTGCCCCATTTATGATAGGAGGTAGAGAAGCAACATTACCTTCGGCATCTGTAAGAATTGGATAATGATTAAAATCTGTCAAAAGATGAGCATAATCAATCCCTTTGGGATGCTCAGTCAGTATTTCTTCTGGTGTCATTTCCATATCAAAATGAAGAGGTACAAAAGCTGGTTCGTGTTTTGAACATGATGTATAGGTGAAAGGGGGCGTTAAATCTGAAAGATCATGAACGCCTATCGATGCTTTTCTTCGCTTACGACCGACAGTGAGATGTAATTTTTCTTGAAGTTCTATTAAAGAACGTATAGCAGCATCATCTAAATTGACATTATGAACTATACAACTCATCATTACTGGTCTGATATCCAAAACAGAAGGATCGACCGTCATATATGTCTTTGATTTAGCAACTGGATATTGTGTTAAACCTGGTTTTTGTCCTAAAAGGGGACGTAGTGCTCTGGCCACGCCTTCTGTAGAACATAAGTCGGGCCTATCTGGGAAAAATTCAACTGCGGCACCTGTTTCATCTATATAATCAGGATCTGCCCCTATCAAAGGTATATTTTTTCTAAAATCATCTGGAGTAATGGACTCGGCCAGTAAACGATTCAAATCATCGAATTCTATAGTTATAACTGGCATAATACACTAAACATCTGGTGTTTTTAAACTCGACTGAAAAACTACTTCCTACGTCTGGCTGCCCGTTTTCTGCGTCGCATCTTCTTCTTGCGCCACTTCCAACGTTGATTGCCTTTTTTCTTCCATACACGAGAACTACGTTTCAAATATAATGCTCCTAAACAGTACGTCGGACATTTGGGGGTGTATTTAAGCGACGCTATCTGGGCCTTGGATATTTGAAATATTTCTAATTTGTTGTAAAAGCCATTCTTTTGGTATTGAACGGCCCATGCCCTCTGAAGTTCTTTCAGGATGCCATTGAACAGCGAACCATGGAAATTTTGTATGTTTAACTGCCTCGATTATACCATCTTCACTATGGCCTATTGCGGAAAGATTAGTACCTAACTTACGGATAGCTAGATGATGATGACTGGTTACATTGAAATTTGAATCGACTAAATCTACTTCGTGTTCTGTATCTCCATCATCACCAGAATGTTTTCTATGTAATTTAATATCGAAATTACCTTCACTGATATCTGGCCATAGTGTGCCTCCACAATATACGTTGATTATTTGCAAACCTCTGCAGATACCTAAAACTGGCATCTTATTTTCTGTTGCTTTATTCAGAAGAGATATTTCTAACTCGTCCCGTTCAGGTTTTATGAATTGAAGAGGGAAATCTGTTCTTTCTGGTTGGTCATAAGCTCCAGTTTTGACACTTAAATCGCCACCTCCTGAAAGAACTAATATATCGAAATCGGAAAGAGAATCTGGATTGGTAATTCGTACTGGTTCGATATCTATCTCTCTAAGCCAAGATGCGTATTTTTCAAAATATTTATCTTCAGATAAGGTAATAGCGACAGCTACCAAACGGTAGCCTCCTTGGTTGTATTCTTATTTAGCCACCATGCAACTACAGAAGCCAACAAAAGAAATACTAAACTGGCTCTAAACGTGTAAAGATATTGCATTTGAATTTCCATATCTTTGGCATCTAACCAACCTAACATTGCGGATGCGAAAAACGCGCCAACTGAATATCCGAGTGTCCCTACGAAAACACCCCATCCCATACCTTTACTCCGTTCATCTAAGGCAGTTAATTGAGACATTAATGTATCTCTAGAAGTACGTAAAAATGGAATTACGGGAATTATAAAAATAAATGCAGATAGATGAGTAGATACAGCAGAACTGAAAGTGCCCCATAGAAGAATATACAATAAGGCAGACCAGAGAAGTACCTGCCAAGCTCCTAAACGATCACAAATGGAACCGAGCCATGGATAAAGAATAACAGATGCTATAACTGAATATCCCATTATTACACCGACAAAACTCCTATCATAGCCAATATCGTCAAAATAATTCGGAGCATTGTAAACGATGACGCCTCGAGGAATATAGATTAAGAAAACTGTTAGTAAAATCCATTTAACCCACGAATTCTTGAAACGTAGAGAATCCAAAGAGAAAGAATTTACATTAAAATTGAGATGATTAGATGAGTCGGTAACTAATGTTCCAGCCATAATATCGACTTCGTTTAAACGGAATGCGCAGAATGCTGCAGCAATATTCAATAATAAACAGAACAAGACTATTGCATTCATACCAAGAGATTCATATATTGATGGAGCAGCGAGGTATGCTACGGAATATATCAAAGCGAACATTCCCCAGAAAACGCCATTAAATTCACCTTGACGATTTGGATAGTATTCAGAAGCGATAGCCCTAGGTATACGGCCTGAACCATGAAGCATCAATAGAAGTATAGAAATGAAAATGGTACCATATATGCCTAAAAATGGAATAAAGAGATAGAGTATAGTACAGCCAAGTGAGGTGTAAAGAAGGATTTTTCTTCTAGAACCGTATGTATCGGCTATGTGACCCCAAAAAATTAAACTGACGCCCAAAACCAATAGCGCGATTCCGTAATAGGCGGAAACTAAAGATTGGCTTGCTCCCTCATCCCGTAAAAAGAAACGCATAGCCGTCCAGTATAGTAATGCAATCTGAGCAGCATCTGTTAAAGATCTAAATAATAAGAGATGATTGACATTCTGTTTTTGATTTTCTGTACTACTGTTAACTAATTTTTGATAACGTTTCCATACGGGAATACCTACTCCGACAGTTAAAGCGAGCAATAATACTGTTAGTAAAAGAATTGTTGAATCTGAAAGAGAAGAAATAGAGCCAATATCATCAGTATCATATTCATTAAGAAGAACTACAGATGCTGATGCCATAGGAGACATTTGTTCAGAATTGACCACTAATCTTGCATATAATGTTTGATTACCCTTTTTGGTCTGTTCGGGGACTTGGATTTGCCACTCACTCCAATCACCATTATCTGACAAATCGTCTGCTAAAGACCAACTATCAACGCCAAAGCGAACTTCGACACCAATGCTAACTGATTGACCAGAAGAATCAGATACGCCCCGAATCCAACTTCCGTTGTATATTCTTGGTTTGACCTCTACGTAAGAATCATTCACTAACATATATTCAGGTTCTAACGACCAGTTGATACTCAAAGAAGCATCGATATTTCCAGAAATATCTACGAAAGTTTTTGGATCAGCCTGACCATACCCGTATTCATTATCTGGTCTAGTTTCTGCAATTGAGCAATTATTGGATGCTGCATCTATATCATCATCTAATATTTCTCGTTCGATAGAATAACCTGCAACTAATGTATCCTTAACTTCTGTTGGAGTTAAATCGGGATTAGCCTCTAAAGTTAAAGCTACAATACCTGCCATCAAAGGTGTAGCCATACTAGTTCCACTCTTACTGGTGTAACCTGTTCCAGTACCTTTGTTAGGGGCCATGATACTACTTCCTATAGCAGCGACATCTGGCTTGACCCTTCCGTCTGAAGTGTAACCTCTGGAACTATATATTGCCAAACTCAAATCTTTGTCAAGAGAAGCGACTGTTATGGGTAATCTTGAATCGCCAGGTGAGTCAATAGTGTTGCAACCGGCTGCAGTAGCTGAGCCGAATTCATTACCTGCACTCAAAGTAACTACGAGGCCAGATTCTACTGCGGCATCAACAACTTGGCTCCAAGCAGAGCTACCATCATTATCGATATGAAATTCGATTTGTTGTTCGCCGAGACTGGATGTCATAACTCTGATATTTGGTTCTACTAGTTTTTGATTAGTTATTGTCCATTCGACGCCTCTGATAATGTCTTCAATATCGCCATCACAACATGAAAGAACGTTGACTAAGCTAGCTTTTGGTGCGACGCCGATATGGCGTGATCCGTCTGGTGCTGCATCCCCATCACCAGTACCTGCAGCTATTCCTGCAACATGAGTGCCGTGTGTACCACTATCTAAAGATTCACCAGGTAAGCATGGTGAACATACTACATTATCTTGAACTGCATCATAATAAGCTACAACTTTTAGATCATCCATAGTGAACTGATTATCATCCATATCATCTAAACCAACATGGGCATTATCGACCCCAGTGTCAACTATAGCGATAGAAATTCCTTCTCCATAAATACCGTAATTTTCCCAAACTTGATTTACGCCCATTGCAGGAACGGCTTCATTCATATGTGGAACTGCTTTACCGATGTCATCGAGCATTACAACGCCGTTCCAAGTAGAAACTGGATAGACCAAATTACGAGGCATTGTAGTAGCAACTAAATCGATATATTGAGCACGATAAGTTACATCTATTCCTAAGTTTTCTAATTTTTCAATATCAGAATCTGTAGGGTGATGATTGTATCTTATGAAAACCCGTGCTGAATCTGAATCAAAGAAACGATCGCCTTGTTGTAATTTCCATTCTAATACATCACTGATTCCATCCCTATCTTTATCCCTAGAATAATTAGACCACCAGCCTTGAACATCTTTGTCGTTTTTGGATGACTCTGAAAGAGGCATAAATAATGGAGTGGAAATGAGTATTGCACACACTAAAAGCGGCAAAACGTTACGATTCATAAAATGCTCAATAAAACTTTGGTGAAAAAACCTTTGTTTAGTTTGAAGTGATGCCCAAGTTTACAGAATCCTTCATTTCAAAGTCCGAAAGATTATGAACTAGAACTACGCCTTTACTTATTGAATAAACAAAATCGCCCATGAAAATTGACCTGCGAACATCGATATTATACCAATAAGTATTATCTTCATTGTAAAAATCTGAATGATGGATCTCCCCATCTAATTCTAAATTATGACCTGTGACGTCAATTAACACTAATTTAGTTACGTACTCATAAGTACAGCGCCAGCCATCCTCATCACAATCGTATTTGTATGTACTCATTGGTATAGCTAAAGTACCATTCCAATATTGGAAAGCTTTGTGTTCATAAGTTGCTTCACTCCAACCCCAACTCCAACCACCATTCTCATCTGCAGGCATGAGGGATAAAGAAGTAGATAATGTTGGATTATTAGAATCGCTAACATCGAATAAAGAAATCTGTGTACTCCAATCGAGACCTTCTGAATCGCCGCCATAACCTATAGTTAGTAATCTATCCCCATCCAAAGGGTGTATGTATGTAGAAACTCCTGGAACTTCTAATTCACCTTCTATTGTCGGCATAGTAGGATTGCTTAAATCTATAATCCAAAGAGGATCTATAATTCTAAAAGTGACTAAGTATGCCTTTTCGTCAACAAAACGGGCAGACCATAGTCGTTCTCCTAATGCAATTCCATCTACCCTACCCACTTCAGATAAGTCGTGACTACTTTCAACTTGACGCAAGACACAAACTATTGTTTCTGATTCTTCTGGATTATCCAACCACCAACGATTCCATTCTCCAGTTGTAGAAACTACACGTATATCGTCATTGTACTCAGAAAGAGAGAATTGGCCAGAAACAGTACCGTCCACCCTTCCGCTTGCAATATATTTTGTATCCCCCATCCCACTTACATCGAAAGTATGAATATTGGTAGCTTCAGTATAATCTGTTTCATCCAACATATACCACCACCAATCATTAGTATTTTCTGAAATAATCATAGTATCAGAAGAAGAATAAATAGTTGGATAATTGGTCATCATATGGTCTGCTTCAAAACTGAAATTATCTGTGGTTAAGTCGATAGTCAAGATTGAAGTGAAACCATCACCAGTTCCATCACTAGATATAACAAAATTATCACAACCAGAATCGCCATCGGTTGCGAAGTTGAATTCCTCTAAATCGCCTTCATTCATATAATAAATTGCGGGAACTAAATCAGAAAGTGGAGCCTTGTCAATTATGTTATTATTATGCTCTATGGTAGAGGTTGCAGCCTCACGCCACATGTCTTCTCTAGCACTATCTGTCGTACCATCTGCCCAGAAAACTTCATAATCATAATTTATGTAACTTAAAACCTCAGGAATATCTAAGTATGCATAGGACACCATCCTAACAGTGCCATCTACCTCTCTAGCAGTCTGATAATTTCCTTCGATATATACTTCTTGATTCACTTGTGGGGAGGAACGGTTAGAGATATCTAAAATTGTCATTTTGGTCATTTCATAGACACGATAATTACCATCGGAACGAATGTAATCTAAAAGCATGTGATCTTCTTGCATATCCCATGTAGAAATGTCTGAATAGACTATCATTTTATCACCCGCTAAGAGCATTTCTCTCGCATTTCCTTCGATTGCTATAGAAGATGTATTTTCAATTTGTCCGAATTCGGGTATCGCTAAGATATGTAGAATACTCTTTGATTCGTAAGACCAACCCCAATTCTTGTAAACTTGGTAATCCCAATCATTCAACACGTAAATGAAATCACCATCTGTTTTTACGAAATCACCTTCGTCGACATCCTGTTCTTGATTGTTTGTACCAGAAAATTCCTGATTTGAAGATGAGCCGGTAGATGCACTAGTAGGGCTGTCTACACTTTCCAAAGCTGTGCCGTCGTCCATTGCCACATCGACCATGAATTCTGGAGAAATACCATACCCATATCCTAAACCTACTGTAGTGACCATTTCATCTTTAACATTGGTTTTCAATCTATCTTCCAAATCGATACAAGACTCGTAACCGATTAATGCAGGCGAATCTCTAGACTTTTCTGAAACCATAGTCTTCAGAAATTCTACCTGATATGTATTGTCCATTTCATCATCAAAGGGGCTGAATAACATTGCAGCTCCTGAAAAAATAACGCAAAAAACAATCAAAACGCTGAATAAAGGATTCCAAGAAGATGTGAAAGGAGCTGGTTGAACGAATGAAGGTTCTCTCTGCTTTCGATAACCTACAAAACCGACGAAATCATTGCGCTTACTCATTTTGAACGCTCCACAAGAAATATAGACAATATATAACCGATTTTCGAAACAGAATTTTGATGTATCAAACTACACCCCCCATTTATCTTCAAGTGCATCTAATGAATGTATAACTATTCCATTCTCAAGAATTATTAAAATACAGTAATCATCTTCTAGACGTGAATCTAACCTGACGCCTAATTTTTCATGTAGACCGACGCCGAATTTTATTCTTTTTTTATCTACACTATAAAGAGTTCTTCTGCCGTCTTCTTTGGGAATTAAAAGACCACGATCTGCTAAAGCTTTGTAACGATGTCGGAGCATTGCATCTTTTTTTTGTAATTCGTAAACATCGCTTGGTTGATAGAGAGCTTTTGCACCATCAGTAACGCTAGATTTTTTATGATCTGAAACAAAAGCTAAAATTGCTACATCTATTTCATCGATAGTTGGCATAGATTATTCATCGTAATAATCTAAACCGAGATTGGTTATTAGATCCTCACCCATTAAATCTCTAAGTGTGTTTTCTAATTTATTTTTCTGAACAAATAAATCATGTAAGGGGTAAAGGTCTGGCTTACATGTTGGTGATTTGAAGTAAAAGGATAGCCATTCCTGTATGCCGTACTTACCAGATCTGGCAGCTAAGTCCATAAAGAGTGCTAAATCGAGAACAATAGGTGCAGCTAAGATTGAATCTTTACATAGGAAATCTATTTTGATTTGCATGGGATAATTCAACCAACCTCTGATATCTATATTGTCCCAACCTTCTTTGTCATCACCTCTTGGTGGATAATAATTAATTCTAACTTTGTGATATAAATCCCCATAGAGGTCTGGATTTTCCTCAGGTTTTAGAATTTGTTCAAGAACTCCTAGTTTTGAAACTTCTTTAGTTTTGAAACTTTCTGGATCATCGAGAACTTCGCCATCTCTGTTGCCTAAAATATTTGTAGAGAACCACCCCTCAATACCTAGCATTCTAGCTTTGAGGCCGGGAGCAAGAATGGTTTTCATTAATGTCTGACCCGTTTTGAAATCCTTACCTGCAATTGGAACTTTTAATTTATGAGAAAGTTCATACATTGCTGGAAAATCTGCAGAGAGATTTGGAGCGCCGTTAGCATATGGAACCCCTTCATGTAATGCGGCGTAAGCGTACAAAACGCTAGGCAAGATTGATGGATTGTTATCATCTAATGCTTTTTCAAAACTAGAAAGATCCTCGAAAATATTTGAATCGGGCGCTTGGAATGTTTCTGTGCTTCCGCACCACACCATAACGGCCCTTTCTAGGTTATTAACTTCTTTGAAATTCCGAATATCAGTCCTTAAAGCATCAATAGCATCCCTATGGCTTGTAACATCCTTAATTCTAGTTGGATTTAGATTTTTAACGTATTTTTGATTAAAAACTGCTGGCATAGATTTGATTTCTGAAAGTGGTTCTTTTAATTGATCTAGTAAAGTTTGTTCAAGAACTCCTGCATTTACAGCGGCCGAATAGCAATCGGGATATTCTGCAAAAATGTCCCAACCTCCGAAAACTAAATTTTCTAAATCATATAAAGGGACGAAATCTTTAATCTTTGAATCGCGCTGTTCGTTTCGTTTACCCAACCTCAAAGTTCCCATTTGAGTTAGAGAGCCTATAGGTTTACCGATGCCTGCCTTAACAGCCTCTACACCAGCGATGAAAGTAGTACTAACGGCACCGAGGCCTGGAAGTAGAACTCCTAGCTTTCCAGAGGCTGGTTTTATTTCCATGGAATTTGTCATGATTTGAACTCACAGATAGTACAGTTTATATTAATGATTTTCAATAAAATACTGAAAGACAGGTAAGGGAACCGTCGGCATTTCGAATTTGAGACATACTTAATTTATGAAGAATAAAACCTTGATCTTCGAGGATTTTATGTGTATTTGGATACTCATCGGGAACGATTAAATCTTGCCCTATACCTATTGTGTTTGCAGCATAAATGTCCTCTTTTGGTATTTGTAACAATTTGTGACTGGGGTCGAAAAGGTGTAGGGGGAGTGTGTCTTTTGCAACTATCAAAGTATCAGGACAAGGTGATGAGCAGATGCTTTTAAGATGTAAAGAATCAGTAGGAATGGGTATCGTTTTTACTTTAATATTGGCCTTATTTGCAAAATCTTCCAAAAATTTTATTCCGTGAATATTTGTGCGCGTACTACTACCAACATATATCGTATTACCCACACGTAAAACATCACCGCCATCTAATTCTGCTGGAGATTCCATAAATTCCAAAACTAATTTTTCACTTAGTATGCCGACTATTGCGTCTTTTTCCCCCTTTCTAGATTGAGCGCCTGCATTAGTGATTAGGGCTCTATCATCAATAACTACAACTTGATCTTCTACAAAACAGCAATCCGGATAGTTGTCGTCTGGCATTAGTTTCAAAACTTCAACCTTGAGTGATTTTAATTTTGCAACGTAAGAATTGTGTTGAACCTTTGCAGAATCTACATCTATGGGGCCAGAACCCATGTATTTTGAGATAGCGGAACTGAACGTATTCGGAATTCCTCGAACGATTGCTCTTTTATTTTCGTAATAATAACTCAAAATAATCACATCGATATGTTCAAAACAACAAATTGAACTGGGTGTATAACTCTTAAGGTGTAACTAGAGTTACGTACTGGCATGAGTGTATTTGAGAGTCAGTTATTGAAAATAAAGGATTTAGAAGAGAGGGAATACCAAAACAGAGTTTCGGAAGTCTGTTTGAAACAGTCTACACTAGCAGTTCTACCAACTGGTCTAGGAAAAACTGTTATTGCATTAAGAGTTATTTTGAAAAGACTTGAAATTGGTAAAATTTTATTTCTTGCACCCACAAAACCTCTTGCTCAACAGCACGCTAACTTCTTCGAAAAATATTTAGATATGAATATTGAATTATTCACAGGTAATATCGCACCTAAAGAAAGAGAGCGACTTTGGGAAAATAATGACTTTATAATTTCGACTCCGCAAGTTGTTGAAAAGGATATAGAAAGAGGATATACTGATTTGAAAGATTATTCTTTAGTTGTATTTGATGAAGCACATAGAGCGGTTGGAAACTATGCTTATGTAAAGATTGGAAAATTTTACAAAGAAAATGCTGAATGCTTTTTGACATTAGGAATGACAGCTTCACCTGGAAGTACTAAGGAACATGTTGTAAATATATGTAAAAATTTAGGAATAAAAAAAATAGAAAAAAGAAGTGATACTGATGAAGATGTGATGCCGTACATCCAAAAACTTGAAACTAATTGGATTAAAGTTGAAATGACAGATGTAGAAAAAGGAGTGAGAAGAGAATTAAAAAATGCATTGGGAATTATAGGAGGGGAACTGTATAAGCAAGGATTTTTATCCAATCCAAGACACGTATCAACTAGTTCTCTTTTAAGAATTGGAAAGGAAGTGCAAGTAAGATTAATACAGGCGAAAGGAAGTGCGAAATATCCATTCTATAATGCAATGACTACGCAAGCAATAGGTATGAAAATAGCGCATGCGATTCAAACTATAGAGAGTCAGGGTTTGGAGCAATTTATACATTACGCAGAAAGAATTGAAAAGGAAGCGGCGAAAAAGGGAGGTAGTAGAGCTAATAAGCAATTAGTAAAGAAAGAATTTTGGAAAATAGCGTTAGAAGTTGCAAGAAATGATAAAACGGAACATCCTAAACTTCCGAAATTATTGAATTTGATAAATATGCACATAAATGAAGGATCTAAAAGAATAATAGTTTTTACTGAAATAAGACATACAGCGACATTGATTGTAGAGAAATTAGAGCGTGTACCTAATGCGAATTCTATTAGGTTTGTTGGACAGAGTAGTAGAGAAGGTGATAAAGGATTAACACAGAATGAGCAAAAAGAGATATTAGAGAAATTTCGTAGCGGAGAATACAACGTATTAGTAGCGACATCAGTGGGAGAAGAAGGGTTAGACATACCTTCCACTGATGTAGTAATTTTTTACGAACCAGTACCTTCTGCAATAAGACTGATTCAACGAAGAGGTAGAACGGGTAGAGATTCATCGGGAATTGTCTATATGTTTATGACTGAAGATACCAGAGATGAAGCGGCTCATTGGAGTAGCCGTTCCAAAGAACGGGAGATGTATAGAATGCTAGAAAATATAAATTTAGACTTAGATGATGAGGATATAGGACGAGAAAATAGCGATACGAAACAAACGAAACTGCAATAATTGAAATGAAAAACATTTTACACACACCTTTGGAATGAGGTTATGTATGACAGGGTACAGACGTAATTATTCGAACAGAAGAAGGGTGCAGGAAAAACCTGTAAAAGAATGTGTAAAATTTGAACACGGTTTTTTTAGAGGAGAAAAATGTCAATTTTGTGGAGAGGAGGGGGAAATGATAATGTCCCCAAGACACGTTGACAAATTTGGACGTATAATGGCAGGAATACTCAGACATTTTCCAGATCGTTTTGAGTTAGAAATGACGCAGCAAGGATGGATAGATGTTGGAGAATTTGTGGAGGCAATTAAACAAAAGAGGGGTGGATTAGGATATTTAACTATTAAACATGTAAAATCCGTAATAGAAACAGATCCTAAAGGAAGATATCAATTTGAAGATAATAGAATAAGGGCAACCTACGCCCACTCCATTGATTTAGATTTAGATTTACCTACTGAAGGGATACCAGATCATCTCTATTATGCATGTTCAGAAGAAGACGTAGAAGAATATATAGAAAATGGTCTTTTTCCAGAAGATAGAATGATGGTACACTTATCAGGAACAAGACTGAATGCTCTTGAAGCAGGAAGACACATAATTGGGAAGCCCGTAGTGTTGATGTTGGATGTACGCGAAGCCGAAAAAGATGGTGGAAAAATAATGAAAGCAGGCACTACAGTATTCGTAACGAAAGAAGTAGTAGGGAAACATCTTAAACGTCTTCCAAACAGTACTTGAAAGCAAAAAATAGAGGTAATTTGGAATTGTCAACCGAAAATAAAATGGAAAATTTATCTGTGAAAAGGGCCTTGATTAGTGTAAGCAATAAAGAAGGATTAGCTGAATTTGTAAAAAGATTGAATAAATGTGGAATTGAAATAATATCCACTGGCGGTACAAAAAAAGTTATTGAAAATGAAAAGGTTGAAGTAAAAAGTGTTCAACAAGTAACTGGATTTCCAGAGATTATGGATGGAAGGGTGAAAACTTTACATCCAAAAGTTTTTGGAGGTATATTAGCCAGAGAAGAAGATCGAGAACAGAAAGAAGAATTGGGAATAGAAGATATAGATTTAGTTATAGTAAATTTGTATCCATTTGAAGAGACTGCAAAGAAAGAGAAAACATTATCTGAATTGATAGAAATGATTGATGTAGGAGGACCTAGTTTGATTCGAGCTGCAGCTAAAAATTATTCTAGAGTGTGTGTAGTTGTAGAACCTCAAGATTATGATGAAGTAATACGAGCAATTGAGAAAGGGGGGGTAGATGTAGAAATGAGAGAGCGTTTAGCTTTGAAAGCGTTTCAGCATACTGCAAAATATGATACATACATACAGAATGAATTATCCGAACGTTTCGATATAGATACTTTATCTAATGAATATTTGAATATAAGCGGAAAAAGAAAGGGTGAATTAAGATATGCAGAAAACCCTCATCAAAATGGTGCATTCTATGTAAATCCTAGGGTAGAAACGCCATCTATAGCGACAGCTAAACAATTGCAAGGAAAACAACTTAGCTACAACAATATACTTGATTTTGATGGTGCGTTAGCAATAGTAGCTGATTTTGAAGAACCTACTGTAGTAATAATCAAACACACCAATCCTTGTGGTGTAGCCTCATCTGAAATAATATCAGAAGCGTATGATTTTGCCCTTGAAACGGATCCTTCTTCGGCATTTGGTGGAATAATTGGCATTAATAGAGAAGTAGATACTGAAACGGCCAATAAGATAGTAGAATCATTTAAAGAAGGAATAATCGCACCTTCATTCTCTAAAAAAGCTTTAGAAATATTAAGTCAGAAAAAGAATATGAGATTATTAGAGGTTGGAGATATTAGAAAATATAAAGCGGGAAAACAGATGAAATCTGTTGCCGGTGGATGGCTTGTTCAAGAATCTGATAAAAAAAGAGTAACTAGAGAAGAATGTACGGTAGTTACAAACAAAAAACCTACGGAAGAAGAATGGGTTGGCTTAATGTATGGTTGGAGATTGATGAAACATATTAGATCTAATGCAATAGTGTTTACAAAGGGTAAACGAACCATTGGCATAGGTGCTGGACAAATGTCTAGAGTTGATTCTGTGAAAATTGCTTCTTTCAAATCTAGACCGGATGCGAAAGGTACTGTTATGGCATCTGATGCTTTCTTTCCATTTCCAGATGGTATAGAAGCTGCTGCCGAAGCTGGAGTAACTTCGATTATTCAATCAGGTGGCTCAATAAGGGATCAGGAAGTTATCGATAGTGCAAATAAAATAGGAGTGTCTATGGTTTTTACGGGAGAAAGACACTTTCGGCATTGATGACCAAAGAGGAATTTGAGCAGATATGGCTTCCATGCAAATATTGCGAAGATGAAAAAATACATGATATTCTAAAAAATCGTAATAAGAAAAATAATTCCTTTGATGGAATTGTAAAATGCACTGAGTGTGAAAATGTAACTACGAGAACGATTAAAGAAAAAAAAATGATTGAGATTAAATTATTGATTTCTGATGGAGATAAAACGCATAAAGATGTTTTGAAGGTAGAAGAAGGTGATTACCTACAAATTGGAGAAAGGGTTTTACATCCAAAAGGAACGTTAGAAATTACTAGAATTGAAAAGGGAGATAAGAATATCAGCCGAATAGAAAGTCGGAAGGGAATTGTTGTATGGTCAAGAAATATAAGTGAAATAAAGGTTAATTTTTCATTTAATGAAGGAGAATATACTAAAACTTTTTACAAAAAATATTCATTTGAAGAGGTGTTTAAAATTGGACGCAATATAACTCATGAAAATCGCAGATTTAGGATTACGAATATAATGTTGAAAGGTGGGAAAAAAAGTAAAATGGCAATGGCAAACGATGTTGCTAGAATCTATTGTAGATAATGACCGATGAAGCTTTTAACGGGGACACAATAAAGGAGATAATGGATAGAGGGCAGATAACAGAACTAGTAGAAGGTGCGAAAGATTCAGAAAAAGCCCCCCATGTGTACATGGGTTATCTGTTATTGTGGACTGCGTTAGTAGGGGCAATAGTTTTGATTGTTTTTCCGAGGATAGATGAAACGATAGGGTTGTTTATAATAGGTGGATTGATTGTGTTGTTCGTTTTAATGGTACAAGTGTTTCACACACTCAAAATTTTTGACGATTGAGAGAGGATTAAGTTTATAATATGCTTTGACTGGCAAAGCCCTCTCGAAAGGTGTCAAAATGGCAACAGTTTACGATGTTCATGGACAAAGCTTAGTATCGGATTTAGCTGAAGCCCTAAAAAAAATGGAAAATATTAGCATTCCAGAATGGAGTGTTTCCACTAAAACTGCAGCACATAGAGAAAATGCACCTGATTCGGATGAATGGTGGTATATGCGATCGGCATCTATATTGAGAAAGATATACTTAGAAGGGCCAATGGGAACTGAAAGATTATCCAAAATGTATTCTGGATCTAAAGATAGAGGGGGAAAGCCTAACAAAAGTCATCCTGGTGGAAGGAAAATAATTAGAACCGTAATGAAACAGCTTGAAGCTGCAGAATTGATAACTCATGAAAAGGGTAAAGGTAGAAAAATAAGCCCTAGAGGCCAATCCATGTTAGATGGAATAGCTCTAGAATTAAAAAATAAGAAAGGTGAATAAATGTCTAGTATAAAGCCATACGGAAAAAAAATACGCCTTCAAAAATTAACTAAGCGAAACAGAAGAGTTCCTGCTTGGGTAATGCAAAGAACTAATAGAAGAGTTGTAAACCATCCAAAAAGGCATTTTTGGAGAAGAGGTAGATTGAAGAAGTGATGAAATATGGCTGATGAAGAAGAAATAGCATTTGAAGAGAGAATATACACCATCCCGTTAAGGAAAGTAAAAAATGTAGCGCGTACAAGAAGAGCACCGGTTGCAATTCGCGTTATTGAGGATTATATAACCAGACATATGAAACCTGAAATGGATGGAGAAGTTATTACAGATTCTAAGATTGCTAAATCTGGAAAGGGAGATGAAAAAAGATTATTCATAGACCCGCCAGTGAATAGAAAAATATGGGCAAGGGGAATTGAAAAGCCACCTTCAAGAATAAGAGTTAGAGCTCGTAAATTTGAAGATGGAACTGTAGAAGTTCAGTTGCCTGAATAAGCTAATGGCACTCATTCAACGAGATTTATTCAATAGCCCATACTCTGGTATTTTTTGTGTGACTTCAGAAAAATTGACGTTATTACCTCCAGGCCTTTCAGAAGAAGAGTATAGAGACATAGGAAAGGCTCTTGATACTGAGGTAGAAATTATTACAGTAGGTGGAAGTAGAGTTATTGGATCATTAATTTGTTTAAATGATAATGGACTTGTATGTTCCAACATAGCTACTGAAAGGGAACGTGAAAGAATAGAAGAGATGTGTAAAAAGAATAAAATGGAATTTATGATATTAAATGACAGGAATAATGCTGCTGGAAATAATTTATTGATAAATAATAAATCTGGATTTTGTAATCCAAAAATAATGATTAAAAATAGAGAAGAAATTGAAAAAACCCTAAAAATTGAAATAATACCTAAAGAGTTTATAGGAATAGAAACTGTTGGAATGTTAGGATGTTTTTCATCTACTGGTGCGCTTGTTCATCCAGAATTAAATGAAGAAGATAGAGATATTATGAAAGATATTATTGGAATTGAGATAAGAGATGGTACAGTTGCTTTTGGAATGCCATTGATAGGTGCAGGCCTTGTTTGTAATTCGAAAGGTGGCGTGTGTGGAACGAATAGTACAGGTATAGAATTAGGGCAAATAGAAGAAGCGATGCACCTTTATTAAAAAGAAAGTGATTTTTAGACTATACGAACGCCTTTTATGGGGCCACAGAACTGGGGTAATGCACTATTTCGGAGAGATAGATTGAATAAGGATAACAGTGAAAGAATAGAAGACAAAGCCCTCATAACTGAGATGAAAAAATCATACTTAGAATATGCTATGTCTGTAATTGTTGGTAGGGCTTTACCAGATGCCAGAGATGGGCTAAAACCAGTACATAGAAGAATACTATACGCAATGAAAGAGATGGGTTCAGGTTCTAGATCTGCATACAAGAAAAGTGCCCGTATAGTTGGAGATGTGATGGGTAAATACCACCCCCATGGAGATCAAGCAATTTATGATTCGATGGTTCGAATGGCACAATCATTTTCACTTAGATATCCTTTAGTTGATGGACAAGGGAATTTTGGCTCTGTAGATGGTGATCGTGCTGCTGCGATGAGATATACAGAATCCAGATTAACGCCTATTGCTGAAATTGTATTGCAGGATTTGAAAAAGAAAACGATAGATTATGGAGAAAATTATGATGGTTCCTTGAAAGAACCGTCCGTATTGCCGAGCATGTTACCGAATTTGCTCGTTAATGGATCTGAAGGGATAGCTGTTGGAATGGCAACAAAAATGGCACCCCACAATCTAAACGAAGTGATTGATGCTATCGTATTGACTATGGATAACCCGCGAGTTAAGACTTCTGAACTTATACAAGTGATACCCGGGCCAGATTTTCCTACAGGTGGAGTGATAATGGGCAGAGCTGGTGTATTTGAAGCATATTCAAATGGACGTGGATCGATTAAAATTAGAGGTAGAACGAATATAGAAGAATCAAAAAAATCAACACAAATTGTCGTTACAGAAATACCTTATTCACTTGAAAAGAATCGCCTTTTGAGGGAGATTACAGATTTAGTTAAAAATAAGAAAATAGAAGGTATACGAGATCTCAGGGATGAATCTAATAGAAAAGGTATGCGTATAATTATTGAATTGAAACGAGACGCGTCGGCAGTTATTATTGAAAATTTATTATACAAACATTCTTCTTTAGAAAGTACCTTTGCAGTGAACAATACGGCATTAGTAAATGGACAACCACAGAGATTGTCTTTGAAAGAATTATTGAAAGTATATATCGATCATAGAAAAAGGGTAGTAACGAGAAGAACTAAATTTCAATTAAAGATAGCTAAAGATAGAGCACATATTGTTGAAGGATTGATAATAGCTATAAACCAAATGAATCAAGTTATTTCATTCATAAGAAGTGCAAATAATAGAAAAGATGTAATAGATGGATTGAAAAAACAATTTAAATTGAGTGTAAAACAAGCTGAAGCGATTGCTGAAATGCGCCTCTATCAATTATCTAAACAAGATAGAAATGCTAGAGAGAATGAATTGAAAGAATTAAATGAAGAGATATCAGAATTAGACGCCACATTGGCAGATCCGAATAGAATACGCAATATCATAAAAAAAGAATTGGAAATGTTAAAAGAAAAATATGGTGATGAACGTAGAACTGAAATATCTGAACATGAAGGAGAAATAGAAACAGAAGACTTGATTCCTCAACAAGAAGTTGTAGTTATGAGAACTGACGAATCTTATGTTAAAAGAATGGCACTAGAAGAATTCCGAATACAGCACCGTGGAGGGACTGGTATGATTGGAATAAAGGCCAAAGAAGGAGATGTACCTGTTGAAATGCATTCGATGAATTCTCATAATCATATACTTCTTTTTACGAGTGAAGGGAGTATGTATTTCCTAAAGGGGTGGCAAATTCCAGATGTATCTAGATATGCAAAGGGAACTCCGATAGTTCAGCTGCTGGAAAAATTGGATGAACGTAGACATCAAAATGATGAAAAGATTTTGAATATGTTACCTGTACCTAACATAAGCAGTCCTGATAATTACTTAATTTTTGCAACGAAAAATGGAATTGTGAAAAAGACACGCATAGAAGAGTATGCATCTAGAGTGGAACGGGCTTGGAGAAGTGATCAAGGATTTAGAGCGATTACTTTGAAAGAGGGAGATGAATTGATATCTGTAGGGATATCTGATGGAGAAAGTGAAATTATGCTAGCAACTAATGATGGAATGGCAAATAGATTTCCTGAAAATCAAATAAGAGTTGTAGGTCGTGCTGGACAAGGAGTTATTGGAATTAGATTGAAAGAAGGTGATGGTGTGAAAAGTATGGCTATTGTTAATGAAGAAGAAGAATTACTAACGATAACGGAAATGGGATGGGGTAAAAGGGCTAAAGCGGGCAATTATAGATTAACTAGAAGAGGATCGAAAGGTGTGATAAACACTAAAACGGAAAAATATGGAAAGGTGGTATCATCCATATCAGTAGGAGACTCTGATATGATTATGGCAACGACCAGTTCTGGAAAAGTTATCAACACGAATATAAACGAACTAAGAGAAATGAAACGAATTGGAAGAGGAAGTAGGTTAATTAAATTGAAAGATGAAGAAAAGGTAGTAGCTGTTGCAGTTTATCTGAAAATAGAAGAAGACGATACAGATGTAGAAGCTGAATGATGGATAGAAAACCAGTAAAAGATATTGAATTGAGTGCACATAATAGTGTTTCAGAGCTCGTAGAACAGTTTGCTGAAACTGGAGGATTTCTTAGTGTAAAAATTAACAAGGCGTCTAAAATTATTAAAGATATGAATGCAAAAAAGTGTACGAAATTTCTGTCATTTCCAGCGAATGTAATAGCTACTGGAACGAGAGGTGCCATACGTACTATGATTGATAGAGATTTAGTTGATGTAATTGTAACTACATGCGGAACGCTTGATCATGATTTAGCTAGATTACTGACTGATTATTATCATGGAGATTTCAACATGGATGATGCTGAATTACGCGATAAAGGTGTTAATCGATTAGGTAATGTTCTTGTCCCAGACACCTCGTATGGAGTACCAATTGAAAAATGGATGCAGCCGTTTTTGAAAGAGATATATAACGAAAAAGAACGGTGGGTTCCATGCGAAATATGGAGGGAAATGGGAATTCGTATGTCTAAAGAAGAACGGGGTTCGCAATCTTTATTAGCGAAATGTGCAGAGAAAAATGTTCCAGTTTTTGTTCCGGGACTTACTGATGGATCAATAGGGTCTCAATTATGGCAATTTTGGCAAGATAAAAGAGAATTTACATTAGACATATTACAAGAACAGCATAAACTATCTGACATAATATACGAAGCCGAAGAAACTGGAGCTTTGATGATAGGAGGAGGGATCTCTAAACACCACACAATATGGTGGAATCAATTTAGAGGTGGTTTAGATTATGCAGTACAGATAACTACGGCCCCAGAATGGGATGGATCTCTAAGTGGTGCTCGTGTGAAAGAAGCCGTATCTTGGGGGAAAGTAAAACACGAAGCTGAGCATGTGACTTTAGAAGGGGATGCTACAGTTATACTTCCTATTTTGATTTCTTCTGTAATAGAGTAAACCTCTATACTTTATATTCCGTCTAAATTTAGTAAAGTATGCCTACACCTACAAATAAAGGAAGTTATCCAGAATATTTGCGTCTGAAAGAGTTGTTATCTTTACAAAGTGGGTGGAAAGAAAATGAAGAAGATATAAGTGCAGATGAGCTTCATTTCATAATTGTACATCAATCTTTTGAGCTTTGGTTTAAACTTGTGATTAGTGAACTAACGCAAGCAAGGGATACATTAGATAGGAGTTATGTGCAAGAAACTGAAATACCTAAAGCTGTACATCACATGGAAAGAGCAATTGAAACTTTTAGATTGATGGCACAACAGTGGAAAGTTATGGAAACTTTGACTCCTCAAGGATTTTTATCGTTCAGAGATGAATTGGGAACTGCTTCTGGTTTTGAATCTAAACAAATGAGAATGATGGAAGCGATAATGGGAGATTTTTGGGTTGATGGTAAAAAAATAGAAAATCAATTAAATGAAAAATCAATACAAGAAGTTGTTACCAAATGGCTTTCAAGAACACCTATACAGGGGTCATTGCCGGATGATTCTAATGACGATAAAATAGTTGAAGAATTTGTAAATGAGTACCTAAATATCCATCTTAAATTAGGTGAAAAGGCCGCCCGTACGTTGTCTGATAATGATAGTGAAAATATTAGTAATAAATTTGAAGAGGTAAACAAGCAAGCATCTGAATTTCTAAAACCGAATGGTAAATGTGATCGAAGTCGTACTGGACTTTTATTTATAGAATCATATCGTGAACTGCCTTTGTTATCTTGGCCAAGAAAACTAATCGATACAATGGTAGAGTTAGAAGAAGCAATGCTATTGTGGAGATCTTCGCATGCCCGTATGGTTGAAAGAATGATTGGACGTAGAATAGGAACGGGTGGTTCTTCTGGTGTAGATTATTTAGATAGAACGGCGAGATATCGGGTTTTTACAGATTTATGGGGTGTTAGAACGATATTGATTAAAAAAGAAGCATTGCCCGAATTAAAAAATTCTGAATTTTATAGTTTTGTGGGAGAAGCAAATGACTGACTTGAGCGGATATAGGGCATTAGTGTGTGGTGGGACTAAAGGAATAGGAAAAGCTGCTGCTGATGCGCTTGTTAAAAGAGGAGCAGAAGTAACTATTTTAGCTCGTACGGCAGAAGGTAAAAATGGAATATCTTGTGATATGGAAAATTTAAAAAGTTTAGAAGAAAATGTAAAAAAAGACATAGAAAAGAATGGAAACTATCAAATTTTGATAAATAATTCAGGAGGTCCGCCATCTGGACCGATTGTTAAAGCAGAAGTAGAAGAATTTGAAAAGGCATTTAGAAGGCATGTACTTGCGTCTCAAAAATTGGTTGGTTTGACCCTTCCTGGTATGGAACAATCAAAATATGGGAGAATTATTAATATTATTTCAACCTCTGTAAAAGAGCCGATAGCTGGACTGGGTGTTAGTAATACAATAAGAGGTGCAATGGCATCATGGTCAAAGACGATGTCCAAAGAACTGCCAAGAGGAATTACGATTAACAATGTTCTTCCCGGTTTTACGTCGACTGGAAGATTAGAAGAATTGAAAAAAACTTTAGCTAAACAACGCAATTGTACAACAGAAGATGTTGAAAGTACTTGGTTAGAAACTGTACCTGAGGGTAGACTTGCAACCCCTTCTGAATTAGGAAGTGTTGTGGCTTTTTTAGCATCGCCAGAAGCAAGCTTTGTGAGAGGAGTTAGTCTTCCAGTAGATGGTGGAAGAACGAGTTCTATTTGAGATGAAATTTGACATTTTTCTATCAATATGCCATACCCCTGTAGAAGGAGAAATGCCTAGTGAACGAGAAATGTTTGAGTCTTTTTTCGAGCAAGTAAAGGCTGCAGACGAATTTGGTTTTGAAACTGCATGGGTGGCACAGGCACATCTTTCCACGGAAGTGCAGAAAAACAACAAAAACCCAGTAGTTCCTCATTGGAACGGAGAAGTTGGATTATGTACTGATTTTTTTCAGTTGGCACATTTAGTATTTTTATCTACAAAAAAAATAAATGTTGGTTCGGCTGTGATGAGTCTTTTAACACATGGAGGACCGATAGGAATAGCTGAGAGAATAGGATCTTTCATTACGCTTCATGGACTTAAAAAAGAAGAGAATCGTAAACTGCGTATTGGATTTTCTGCAGGAAGGTTTGAATTTATGGCGAGACCGTATGGGATTGTCCCGAGAGATGCTGTGGAAGAAATAGCGTGGCCCGCACTAAGAGGACAAATATTTTCTGAAGCTTGTGAAATATTCTTGAAATTATTGAATGGTGAAATAGTCAATAGCGATATGATATCGAAAACAATACTAGAAAGAAAATTATTTCGAAGTGATGAAGATTGGAATCGAGTTCAGATAGCGACTATGGAAAGGGATGGCTTGAAAGAGATGCCTGAAAAAATAGAAATACCTAAAAGATATGAGTTTGAAGACGTAAAAAATATACCGCAAAATTGGAATAGAGATTTACTAGATCTTATATTAGGCTCGCATGATCCAGAACTACAAAAAAAAGTGAATAAAATAAGACCCGTAAAAACATTTAATTTATCGATAACGCCGCCTGAAGTAATAGAAAAAACACATGAACGAATGAGAGAACATTATCACCCTGAAGGTGGTTCTTGGAAAAGAGAATATATGCCTAGAACTATTATGGTGTTCATTAATGATGAAGATGGACTTTCGGAAAGAGAAAAAACAGAGCAAGCAAATTTAGAAGCGGAAAAAGCACTTAATTCATATTGGGGAGCTCTTGAAGGGACTATAGATCCAATGAAAGTGTCGAAAGCTGCAGATAATGCAGTTATTGGAAATGTAGAAGAAATAGCTGAACAAATAGTTGAGCGTTTTCATCCTGAAGATTGTGTTATGACTTGGTTTGATTTTTTCAATCATGATTCAAAGAGAGTTATAAGAAATATGAAAGCATTCATGAAAAAGGTGGTTCCTAGAATAGAGGAGCTTAGAAAATGACACACCCTAAAGAAGTTGAAAATTTATATCCAAATGACCCCTTAGGAGATACAGAAGGAGAAGTGCCGACTGGGAGGGATGTAGAATGGGAGCCATTAGTTGATTATCGGCGTAATGATGTATCCGAAACGACAATTCATGGAGCTGTATCTTGGGCAAGTGGTAATGAAATAATACATAGTTTTGGAGGTAATGTCCTATGCTATGGGCGTTCCATGATGAAACCGTTAATGCTCAAAGTATTTTCTGATGAATTGAATGATTTGAGTTGGGAACAAAAAGCGATATCAGTTTCAAGTCATAATGGAACTGCTGAGCATGTTAAAACTGCACAATCATTACTGCCTAGAGCAGAATGGGGATTGATGCAAACTCCTCTGGACCTTCCTTTAGTACAATTTGGTAGACAGGTTAGAAGAGCGCGTCGCTGGTATTCTAATTCTTCAGGTCAGCATGCTGCAGTTCTGAGAGGGTGTAGAAAAAAAGGGTGGAACAGAGCTGGATACACATTACCTAGCCATGAATTTTTCTTTGAATACTTGAAACAAGTAAAACGTTTTTTAGGAGAAGAATGGGAACCTGAAAGAATAGCTAGAGATGGAGATGGATTCCCTACAGTATCAAATACCGTGAATGAATTAGCAATGTGTTATGCAGGTATTGTTTCAAATAAAGAGGAGGATTGGATTTGGGAGTCTATTGTAAAAAATCCAGACCTAGTGGGTGGTTTTAATCGATTAGATACAACTATCATAAAATCTTGTAAAGGAAAAGTAATAGCTAAAGAAGGTGCAGATGGACTTCTGGGTATGGCAATAGAGCACGAAAATTATCCAAATGGTTTAGGTGTTGTGGTAAAAATAGCCCATGGATGGAACCCTCAAGCAGCATGGTATATTGCTAGAGGTATTTTGGGAGTTCTTGGCATGAAATTGAGAAATCCTTACTCATTAAGAAGGCAGAAAGCATTTCTAGTGTCGGGAATAGTGCCATCAGAATACTTGTCATCATTAAAAGAAATATATACATGGGATGAATGGGATCCTGACAATGATAGATGGTATTTTGACCCTAAAGAACACGGAAATAAAAAATGAAAGTAATGGAGCTTAAACAATACATAAATGGAAAATTCCATACCCCAGTATCTGGTAGATATAAGAAAAATAGAAATCCAGCTACGGGCGATATAATTTCTAAAGTACCTCTTGGCGATAAATCAGATGTGGATGCTGCAGTATATGCGGCAAAGAATGCTTTGCCTGAATGGAGTGCTAAAAGTGTAGATGAACGTGCAAATATTCTAGAAAAAATTGCGAATATTATAGAAAGTAGAAAACAACAATTAGCTGAATTAGAATCATTAGACACGGGTAAACCAATTAGATTGGCTTTCGAAACAGACATTACACGAGCTATTGCTAACTTCCGCTTTTTTGCAGGTGCAGCTCGTCATGATGAATTGGGATTTCATAAAATGAAGAATGCCATAAATTATACTTTAAGAAAACCTTTAGGAGTTGTTGCGTTAATAACTCCTTGGAATTTACCGATATATTTACTATCATGGAAAACCGCCCCTGCATTAGTTATGGGAAATACAATTGTAGCAAAGCCGAGCTCTATGACTCCGTTAACAGCTTCGGCATTAACGGAAATAATGAATGAAGCTGGACTGCCAAACGGCGTTTTTAATTTAGTACATGGTTCTGGATCTAAAGTGGGTAAACCGCTATCTTTACATCGGGATGTATCTGCCGTATCATTTACTGGCTCCACGAATGCCGGAGCGAAAGTTTCTGAGGCCGCTTCTTCGACTTTTAAAAAGATATCATTGGAATTGGGTGGAAAAAATCCAACGATAGTTTTTGCTGATGCAGATATAAAGAAAGCAGTAAATGGAGCAGTAAAGGCGGCGTTTACGAATCAAGGACAGGTGTGTTTATGTGGCTCTAGAATATTAGTAGAACAAACAATTCACGACCGATTTTTAGAGGAATTGGTAAAAACTACAAAGAAAATGAAAATTGGAAATCCTTCTGATAAAAATGTAGACTTAGGGGCAGTTATATCTCATGAACATCGTGATAAAGTTGAAGAATACATAAGATTGGGAATTGAAGAAGGGGGACGTGTTGAGTGTGGAGGTAAACGGCCGAAATTGGAAAATCCTTGGAACAATGGTGCATTTTTAGAACCTACAATCATTTCTGGTTTATCGCCTAATTGTCGTACGGCAACAGAAGAAATATTTGGACCTGTGGCCACTATTCATCCATTTGAATCAGAAGAGGAAGCTGTTACAATATCTAATTCCGTTAACTATGGATTGGCTGCTAGTGTTTGGACGAGTGACTTGTCTCGTGCACATAGAATAAGTGCAAATCTGGAATCGGGAATGGTTTGGGTAAATACTTGGCTTCTAAGAGATTTGAGGGTGCCGTTTGGCGGAATGAAGGACTCTGGTGTAGGAAGAGAAGGTGGCAGATACTCTTTAGACTTCTTTTCGGAATTACGAAATGTCTGTATTGAAATGGGTGAAGAAAAATGAGTGAAAAAGGAAAAATTGTTATGGGAGCATTGGCACCCCATCCACCTCATTTAGTATATGCAGAAAATCCTTCACAAAATGAGCCTACATCTGAAGGTGGTTGGGAAGAATTAAGATGGGGTTATGAACGATTGCGTGAAAGTATGATAGATAAAGATTTTGATGTTATAGTAATACATACACCACATTGGCAAACATTTATTGGAACTCATTTTTTAGGTGTTGAAAAATTCAAATCTAAATCGGTTGATCCTGTTTTCCCTAATCTTTTTCGATATGATTATGATTTGAATGTTGATGTAAAATTGTCTCGTGAAATACATGATATGGCAGAGAAAGATGGATTACATGTTAAAATGATGGAAAATTCGGATTTTAGAATTGATTATGGAACAATTACTAGTTGCCACCTAACTAGACCAGAATGGGACAAGCCTATAGTTGTGATTTCATCTAACCGTGCATCGAGCTATTTTTCAAATGAAGTGATGCAGACCAATATGTTGAAACTTGGTAAAGCAACTAGAAGAGCAATAGAAAAAAGTGGCAAACGTGCACTGTTGCTTTCATCGAATTCTTTATCTCATAGACATTTCACAATAGAACCTGAATTGCCTGAAGATATGAGTAAAGAGCATGTAACGAATCATAATCAATACATCTGGGATATGAAAATAATTAATTTAATGTTAAAAGGAAAAAATAGAGAATTGATAGACATCATGCCAGACTTTACAGAACAAACAATGGCAGAGACTGATGCAGGAAGTTTAACTTGGTTAATCAGTGCACTTGATTTTCCAGAATACGAAGCGAAAATCCATGCATATGGAAGTGTGATAGGAACTGGAAATGCAATTATTGGATGGGATTCTGAAAGAGGTGAAAAATGAGAAATGATATAATCAAATTAGGAATGATAGTGCCTGGATTACCTCATCCATTACTTTGTCCAGAAAAAAATAAAGGGTGGAATAATATTAGAGATGGTTTTGAAATTGGTAAAAAGGAGATAGAAGAAAGTGATGCGGATTTATTGATAATTTATAGTACATATTGGCCTTCTGTATTAGGGCATCAAATACAGGCAATGCCGAATCCAGAATGGACGCATGTTGATGAAGAATTTCATGAATTAGGAAGTATGCCGTATAAATTCAAAATAGATGCAGAATTTGCAAATTATACCAAAGATAAATGTGAAGAAAGAGGACTTCATACTCGTACTGTAGCTTATGAAGGATTCCCTATAGATACCGGTTCTGTAGTTGCTTTGAAACTCTTAAATCCAGATAATTCAATTCCAGCAATAATAGTGAGTAGCAATGTTTATGCGAATAGAACAGAAACTGTAGTACTGGGTAAAGCTTTGAGAGATGCAGTTGAAGAACGAAATAGAAAGGCTGTTGCAGTTGTAGTGGGTAGTCTTTCTAATAGATTGATTACGTCACCCATGAATGCAGAAGATGATAAAATACATTCTTCTAAAGATGATGAATGGAATAGAAAATTTTTAGAATATTTAGAAAAGGGGAGGCTAGAAGATGTATCTCAACTATCGCGCCAATTTCATCAAGAAGCGAGAGTACCTAAAGTTGTAAGTTTCAAACCATTTTGGTGGCTTTCTGCAATTATGGGACAAACTAATCTTTATTCTGGAAAAATACATGCTTATGAGCCAATAATGGGAACTGGAGGTGCTGTGGTTTCATTGACCCCTGTCGAAAAAGGAACTGGCGATTTAGAATATGATGAAGAGGATCCTGAAGTTTATGAAGGGGATTTAGAAGTGCTTGATTTATATCGGCAAGTAGAAATGGGAACGATGGAAGGAACTGATGGCGATTAACACAAAAAAATCTGCAAAACCTATTGGAGCATACGTTCATGCAAAGGAAGTGGGTGGTTTTGTATTTTTATCCGGAATAGGACCTAGAGATCCAGAAACAGATAAGATACCGAAAGGAATAGAAGAACAAACTCATGCTGTGTTTAGAAATGTTAATGCTGTGTTAGAAGCGTGTAACTTAGAAATGAAAAATGTAGTAGATATAATGGTATTTTTGACAAATATGGAAGAGGATTTTAAAAAATTCAATGAAATATATGGAGACTATATTGAAGGATATGAAGTTACGCGCACGACTATTGAAGTAGGCGCACTTCCGACACCTATTGTTGTAGAATTTAAAGTGGTAGCTCATAAATGAAACCTCATTTTATATTCATGGCAATCAAGGAGCATCCATGGGGAAGAGAGATGCTATCTCAACTTATTGGTGCTGGATTCAAACCGGCACTCATAATAGAAGAAGATTCAGAAGTGGGTGAAACTGAAAGAAAGAAATTTGAATTCCGTATTGGAAATAATGAGATTGGAAAAATGATTTCTATTCAAGCAAAGGAGAACAATATACCTCTAGAAACAGTACCCATTCATAATGATGAACATTGTATGAAACATATTGAAAGGGTTTCACCTCGAATGATTGTATTTGGAGGCACACGTATCATTAGAGGGGAGATTTTAGAATATGGAGAAAAAAGAGATGGTGTGCTTAATTCCCATCCAGGATTGTTACCTGAATGTCGTGGTTCGGCATCACCTGCATGGAGCATATATCATGACATTCCAATAGGAAGTAGCTGTCATTTTTGTTCATCTGAAATAGACGCAGGAGATTTAGTGGGGAAACGTAAAATTGATATTAAAAGAGGAGAAACGTATCAAGATGCTTGTTACAAAACATTGATTACGGCGGCGACACTAATGAAAGAAGCTATAGAATCGTATTCAAAAGGAGAAATGGATAGAAAAAGAAAACCACAGGGGGAAAGTCCAAATCCGGTGTTTAGATATGATTCAGATATAGAAAAAGAAGCTATTCAAAAAATGAAAGAAGAACGGTATACCCATTATATTGAAAATGAGGATGGTGCTGCTGCAATAGGGGAAATTTTGATGATTATTATGACTATTATTATGGCAGCAGTTCTCCTTAGATCTTTTACTTAATCAAAGATATTCAGATGTGAAATCTTCACTTATAGACCATAGTTTTTCAATATCTTTTTCAATATGAGATTGTTTTGAGCTTTTTTGTAATGAACATGAGGCAAAATACTTGCCAGATACCCCTTCTACTTCATCAGAAGAAGCTAGATAGGTACTAGTTTCGGAGCCTTTCTTTACACCTATAGCTCCGAAAAATTTAGCTGTTTTGATAATAGACCGAGAAAATAGACCATTGTTATCTCCAAATTTAGAAGCGACGAATCCTGGATGGAGGCAATTTGCTGTAATTTGCTTTCCTTCTAATTTTTTAGAAAGATTATAAGTAAACATAATATTTGCTAATTTAGAACAACAGTATGCATTCCAGCCACCCCCAAACCAAGACCAATTCTTCTCTCCGTTCAAATTATCAAAATCCATATCAGTACGTATATGAGCAATAGAAGCGACATTTACAATTCGAGCAGAAGAACTATGTTCTAAAAGCGGCAATAACTTATGAGTCAAAAGGAAATAACTTAAGTGATTTAATGCAAAAGTTCGTTCTAGACCTTCTTCTGTTAATTCCCTTTTACGAAAAAATGCACCTACGTTGTTAATGAGAATATCCAGATGCCTATAGCCGTACATAATTCTTTCAGCTAAACTATTTACTTCCCTCATTAAAGAGAGATCTGCTAAAAGAAATTCAATCTGATTATTTTGTGTTAATTGAATTATTTCAGAAACTACATTTTCGCACTTCTTTTGATTTCTACCTACTATGATTACTTTGGCACCTTGTTTGGCCAAAGAAAGAGCGGTTTCTTTTCCTATCCCGTCTGATGCACCCGTTATTAGACAAGTTTTACCTTCAACCATATATTGTCAATGAATGTAGGTTGAATACCTTTGCCCACTTAAAGATAAAAAGAGACCTTCTTGATGAGTATATGTGATAGAACTACTTTCTGAGCTACAAAAAATTTCACTTTTAGTTCTTTTTCTAGGATTGGTGATTTTATCATATCCGATGTTTATATGGTCTATAGAAAAGTCGTTAAAACAGAATTCGAGTGATTGGTTCCTTGCAGCAGTAGTCGTAGTATTGTGTACTGCTTTTTTCATATCTATATGGACAGTTCATCTAGCTGAAAGTAAGCCGGAATTATTATGGCCAGCAGCGATATTTACATTGATATTTAGACTTATATCTCCAATATATTTAATTAAGATAGTAAGAAAACGAATAATTAAGCTTGATAAAAATACAACGACTAGAAATAATATGGCCGTTGGTATTTCAGTTTTGATAGGGGCATTTACTGTTGCAACTACGCAAATTGGTGAAGGTGGAAATGAATTGATAGGCGTTACTGAAATGTTGATAACTGCAGTGGTGGTGGTTTATTCATTTAGTCAATTTTATTTGTATTTATTTATTAAACAGATGAGAGAGAGTTCAGTTCTTTTTGCGTGGATATCTGGATTACTAGTTGGTATTGGATTTGTAGTATTAGTACCTCAATTTCTAGTTGGTTTTGATCAAACTTTTGTAATGATTAGTGGAACGGGATGGTTTTTGGCAGCGATACTGATGTATCTTGATAATAATAAAAAAGCAGAAAAATTATTGAAAATAATTAGATTTTCATAGACCAGAGTTTCAGATATAAATACCGTTGATAATGTAGATAAACTATGGAAGATTCGAAACGTGGTCTGGTAGTTATTATTGTAATGAATTTGATTATAATACACACATTTGCAACATGGGATGAAAAGTTTGATAAGGGATATCAGGAAGAAGAGATAACCATTGTTGTAGAAATTGACTTCGGTTCTTTAGAATTTACTGAAGAGATATATGAAACTTCGGGAAATTTGGATCTTGAATATGTAAATGATACGTGGATGTTTAGTGCCAATTATACTACACATTATACTAATTCTTGGTGGATATGGACATTATTCTCTGCTGAATATGATATAAGATATACATCTACATATTATTCAGGTCTTGGAGAAATGATGGAATCGATAGATGGGATTGAAAGTAAAACTAATGTAAATGAAACTAGTGGGAGCTATTGGGCATTGTATGTCAATGAAATGTATGCTGAGGCAGGTACATCAAGCACTTATCTTGATGACGGAGATAAACTGACGTGGAAACTGGACACTTGGTAATCTAAAACTAATGATCGATCCAATCCTTGAAACGAAGTAGACCCTCCTCTAAGTGTGATTTGGAAATGCCACTGAACGCTAAACGGATGTAATGTTCATTTTCATTATCAAGAGGTTTTCCAAAATGATGACGACCGCAGAAACTTACTCCAGTTTCTTTGAGAGCGGTTTTTCTAAATTCTTCTAAATCATTGAAACCTCGATTTTTCATAGCTTCGGTTATTTTAGGAAAGAGATAAAATCCAGCAACCGGCGTGTGAACCTCTATACCTTCTATTGTTTTTAGTATAGAAATCGCCAAATCGCGCCTCTCCTTTAAAATTCGAATTATTTTCTTAACTTCATCTTGTGAATCTTTGAGACCTGCTACGCCTGCATGTTGTATGAAATGTGTTGTGCAAGATTCATCATTTACATTTAGACGTGAAATTTCATCGATAATATCGCTTGGACCTATGGCTGCACCCAATCTCCAACCAGTCATTGCAAATTTCTTCGAAAAGGTGTATAAAATTAAAGAACGCTCACGCATGTTTGGCATAGACACAATGGAATGCGATTCTCCTTCGAAAAGAGTATCAAAATAGGCTTCATCGGAAAAAAGAAATAAATCGTTAGATATGCAAAGAGCTGCTAATTTTTTCATTTCGGAAATAGATGAAGAAGCCCCGGTAGGGTTGTTGTAATTATTGTAAAATATTATTTTGGCACCTTCTTTGATTCCTTGTTCTATGGAATCGAAGTCCAAGACTAAACCATCATCAGTATCTAGATACCCATAAGGATGCGCTATACCGCCATGAAATTCTATTTGAGATTCATAAATAGGATATCCTGGATTTGGATAAAGAACCCTATCCCCTGGATTCATTTTAGACATTATAAATTTACTAATTACCGGCTTACCTCCTGATTGAACTGAAACGTTATTTGAAGTATATTTTACATTGCGAGAATTGCTTACATCTTCTGCTAATGCCTTCCTTAATTCAATTATACCTGGTGCTGGACAATAACCCGTCTTACCGGATTCGATTGCTTCGAGAGCTGCAGAACGGATAGTCTTGGGTGTTTCTAAATTTATATCTCCTAAATGAAAGGGATATATTTTGACACCTTTGGCCTCTAAATTGGAAGCTTCGGCTGAAACAGCGAAGGCCGTTTCTGTACCTAAACAATCCATCCTATCGGCGAGTTTCATAATCCCCCTGTGTAAACAATGCTCAAAAAGATACCGTTTGGATTAATCAGTAATCTTTTTACATAGCCGTAGTGGTGTAAAAATGATGAAAAACAAGGAAGAATTTCTTAAATGGCTTCAAGAAAACATGCAGAATGTTTGTACACTGGGATTTATTTTGTCGACAGCGTTATTTTATTTGGGCATTGTGGGAGAATTTTATCCAGATGAAACTTGGAATCCTACAACAATAACGGAAATGTTTGGTAATTACATTATTTGGATTTTAGTGATAGGGATAATTTCAACTGCGACTTTTGGATTTTATCTATACGGAATAATTAGCGATATTAGAGAATTTGAAGAATTATATGATACGCCATCGAAATCTGAATTTCAAAGAAATTGGACTAGACTTGAGCAATTAGCACGATATAAATTACCGAAAGAATATCGGGATCGTATGGCAGAAGCGAGAAGAAAATTTGGATTAAAATAAGTAATTTTGAGATAATTTTATATATACTGTAACTTCGCGCTAGAGACAGTTAACAACCTGAGGTTGATTACTGAAGAGAACGTAATCATGAATGAGACAGAAATAGTTGATGAAAAAGTAGATGAAAAAATTGAAAATGAATCGGATGAAAGTGTTGATGAAGTTAAGGAACAGCTTATTCGTTTAGCTGCTGATTTCGATAATTATAGAAAGAGGGTTGCTAAAAATATAGAACACGACAGAATGAGAATAAAGGGTGAAATTATTAATCCATTTTTAGATATTTTAGACTCGATGCAAGCGGCAAAAAATGCAAAATATAATGGAATTGATGATGTTTTAGAAGGATTAAACACACTCAATAAACAGATTGAAAATGTAATGGAAAATCATGGTGTAATTAAGATAGAAGGAAAAGGAAAGGAATTCGATTCTAAATTACATGAAGCAGTTGGTGCGATAGAAAATGATGAATGGGAAACAGAGAAAATTATTGAGATTGTAAGAGAAGGGTATCTTCTAAATGGAGAAGTACTTAGAACTGCAAAAGTTATAGTATCAAAACGAAAAGAAGGAGAAGAATAAAATGAGTAAAGAACATATATTGGGAATAGATTTAGGAACGACAAATTCAGAGGCCGCCTATCTCGAAGGAGGGCGTCCTGCGATAATACCTTCAGCAGAAGGATCAATGTTTGGAGGGAAAATGTTTCCTTCTGTTGTTGCATTTACGGAAAAGGGAGAGAGATTGGTAGGAAATGCAGCTAAAAATCAAGCTGTTTTAAATCCCGATAAAACGATTATACATGTGAAAAGAAAAATGGGAACTTCTGAAAGAATAAAGATAGGTAAGGATGAATATTCTCCAGAAGAAATTTCAGCCTTCATACTACAAAAAATAAAGGGTGATGCAGAAGCTTATCTTGGTTCAGAAATAAAAAAGGCCGTCATTACAGTCCCTGCATACTTTAATGATAATCAAAGACAAGCAACAAAGGATGCTGGAAAAATTGCTGGCTTGGAAGTTGAAAGAATTATAAATGAACCAACCGCAGCAGCATTGGCATATGGGTTGGATAAAAAAGAAGAAAGTAAAGTTATTGTTTTGGATTTAGGTGGAGGTACTTTTGATGTTACTTTGATGGATATAGGTGAAGATATTTTTGAAGTGTTAGCGACAAGTGGAGACACGAAATTAGGTGGAGCAGATATGGATCAAATGATTATTGACCATCTAGTTGAATCATTTAAAAAAGAAAATGGAATAGATTTGAGTACTGATTCGGGAGCTTTACAGAGAGTAAGAGATGCTGGAGAAAAAGCAAAAATTGATTTGACAAATGCTCTTGAAACGACTATTAATTTACCTTATCTATGGCAAGATTCAACAGGACCGAAACATTTAGAAGTGAAATTAACGAGAGCTAAATTGGAAGAACTTATCGATCCTGTTTTAAAGAAATGTGAAGCGCCGATAAAACGAGTTATTAAAGATGCTAAAATTAAGAATTCTGAAATTGATAATGTAATTTTAGTAGGTGGGCCAACTAGAATGCCGTCTGTTAGAGAAAGATTTGAAAAAATTATAGGAAAAAAGGCAGAAAGAGGTATTGACCCTATGCAGAGTGTAGCTATGGGTGCCGCACTTCAAGGAGGCGTTTTAGCTGGAGATGTAAAAGACGTTTTACTATTGGATGTTACTCCTTTAACACTAGGTATTGAAACTCTTGGTAGTGTTTCAACACCTTTAATTGAAAGAAATACGACGATACCGAAAAATAAATCACAAATATTCTCAACGGCAGCAGATAATCAACCGGCCGTTGAAATACATGTATTACAAGGTGAGAGAACTAACGCGAGTGATAACGTGACATTGGGAAGATTTCAACTTGTCGGTATTGCACCTGCACCTCGTGGAATACCTCAAATTGAAGTAACATTTGACATAGATACTAACGGAATATTGCATGTATCTGCAAAAGATTTAGGTACTGGAAATGAACAAAAAATAGATATAACGGCGAAATCAACTTTGACTGAAAATGAAATTAATGAAAAAATTGAAGAAGCTGAAAAGTATGCAGAGGAAGATAAAAAATTAAGAGAAATGATAGAGCTTAGAAATCAAGGAGAGACTCTGATATATGCAACAGATAAGGCATTGAAAGATCTTGGAGATAAAGTTGATGAAGATACTAAAAATAAAGTTGAAGATGCAAAGAAAGAATTAGAAGAACAGTTGAAAAGTGATGATCTAGAATCTTTGAAAAAATCTGTTGAAAAATATCAAGAAGCTACGCAAGCTATCGGTCAGATGATATATCAACAAGCTGCTGAAGAGGCTCAAAAAGAAGAGGACAAAAATAAAGAAACTGAAGAGAAAACTGAAGATGATTCTAATGTAGTTGATGCAGATTATGAAGTTGTTGAAGAAGAAGAATAAAAGAAATAAAGGCGCATCACTAACTATAAAAACCCCTTGAAGTGAAACCTATACGATTAGATGGTAGTAGGAGGTTTCGGAAGTCGTATTAGAAAGGCCCGTTACGCACCTCATATAGAAAGATGTTTGGAAGAGTTTGTTTCGGAAGTTCCAGAGAGAAAAATTGAAATTTTACAAGAATTATCAGAATTAGTTATTGATTCATTAGTTGCATCTTATTTAGAAGATATTTTAGAATTTACAGTTGATAGTTCGCCATTAGTAAGACATCAATGCTTAACTTTACTATCTAAATTATTTGATAGAGATTCTGAAGCTTTTGATAAATATATGGTAGATATTGCTTCTATAGCTAAAGATGAGCATACACATAGTAGATTAGCAGCTCTAGAACTTGTTACTAAGGCATCGATTAAAAAACCAGATAAAATAGAAAAATATATTTCAAGTATAGTAAAATCTATGACGTTGTATGATGAAGAAAGTACTAAAAAATATGCAGATATTTTTACATCTCTATCGAAAGTGAGTCCTAAGCTCGCCTTACAAATATTGAAGAAAACGGTCGCTAGTAAGAATGAAAATGTAACAAAAAATAGTTTAAGAATTATTAATGCTGTATCGAAAAAGAAACCGAGATTGGCATCGAACTTGGTTAAAGATATTTCATTGGTGTTTGAAAGTGGGAATGAAGAAATATATCATGAAATTGCAAATACGCTGATAATATTATCAAAAGGTAATGAAGAAAAGATTGGAAGAAAAATATCGCTTATAATTAAAAATTCAGTTAATTATAATGGAAGTGCAAAAATAGAATTGATGAAAGTTGGTTTCGAGATAGCAAAAACAAATCCATCCTCATTGAAAAATGCAATTCCTAGATTGTCTAAGGAATTGAATAGTCAGCGATGGGAAATTCGAGAAGAGGCTGCTAATTTGATTGGGGCGATTGGAGAAGATAATGTAGAATTGGTAAAAGAGAGTATACCGGGATTAGATAAATTAAAGAATGATGGAGACGATCTTGTACGTAATGCAGCTGTTAGAGCTTTAGAATCCATTAACGTAAATTCATTAGAATCTGTAAAAATAATGAAAGGTGCGGATGCTTTAGAATCTGCTAAAAGTGTTTTGAAAACTGCACGTAAAATGAAATTAGACATAAAGGAGCCTTTAGTATTCTTAAAGAAAGCTAAGACGGCGTTTAAAGAAGGAAAATATAAAGAATGTGTAGAATTTTCAAAGAAAGCTGAAAAAATGGCTAGAAGTGTAGAAGATGAAGGCGCTCAAGTTAGAACACATATAGAAACTGTAAAGATTAAGATAAAGAATGCCCGAAGAGAAGGAGTTGGGGTCGCAGCAGCAATTAAAAATCTAAAAGAAGCTAGAGTTTTATTGAATAAAAGAGAATTTTCAGAGGCGAAAACAAAAGCTGATGATGCATTGAAAGCTGTAAAATCGACTGTTAAAGGAGCTCGTCCAGATTTAGTAATAAAGGCAAAAACGAAAGAATCGATAAAACCTGAAATATGGAGTAAAATTGAATTTAAATTAGCCAATTTAGGAAATGCCGTGGCTCAAGAAATATCTGTAAATTTTTCAGATGACTTTGTAATACGGGGGACAACTATAATTGATATTTTGGAATCTGGAGAAGAATTAGATTTAGAAATTGAATTATACCCGAAATCGAAAGGACTTATTCCGTTGACAGTTGAACTGATGTATAGATCGTTTAAAGGAAAATCATATTCAGTTGATAAACAAGATATAGTTGAAGTTACAGATAGTGGGGATTTTGAATCTAGAGATTTGTTTGTATCGGGAGTTGGTGCTACGGTGATAGCTGAAGAAGTGCCTATATCTGAAGAAGTGTACAAATTCGATGCGTTTTCTATCGTTTGTGAAAATTGTAATGCTAGAGTGCCATCTAATTTTAGAATTTGTGGTAAATGTGGATTTAGACTTAGAAAATCTAGACGTTCTCAATTTTTAGCTTCGAATAATTGTTCCAACTGTGGCAATCAACTTAATGAAGAACAGAAATTTTGTGGAAGTTGCGGTCAAACGACGAAAAATGATAATGCAGTAAAGAGTTGTAACTCGTGTGGTTCGGATTTAACGCCTGGACAAAAATTCTGTGGTAAATGTGGAACAACGATTATAAGAAGATAAATATCTAAACATCTTCTGCATCGAGAATTGGTTCATCTTCTGCAACAGACATAGGACCTGATTTAATGTCGGATGCTATCTTATTATTGAAATATAACATTAGAGAGATTACTGCACCCCATTGAATTAGTAAAGATAAGATTGTGAATTTACCAATATCCAGACCACCTATTGGAGATGGTCCTGATTGACCCCATTTTTCAATTAAAAATGAACTGAAAACAACGATAAATTCAAGTGGAAAGATGTATCTAATTATAAAATCCCACCATTTACCGATGTAAAGATCGCTATATTCATGATTGATAAATTCTTTACGAAAATCAGAAGCTCCGTACTGAATAACTACGAATGCAACGAACAGGCCCGAAACCAGAAGGCCAGTTCCCCAAACAAAATCTTGATTGTCTAAAAAATGTAAACTTGCTGCTGCAGGTAAACCTGCAAACGCAACTGCGACTGTGACGTATTTTACAATTTCTTCTCTTTTCCAACCTGCATCCATGAAGTTACGTGATGCCACCTCTATACTGGAAACTAAAGATGTTAAAGCTGCGAAAGACATAGAAAGGAAAAAGATTGCTCCAATGAAACGGCCAATTCCTCCAGCTGTAGCAAATAATGCAGTAAGGTGAATAAATGTTAATCCTGAAGAACCTGATTCAACCGCAGCTAGACCGTCAGCAGTTGTATCGGAAAGTGCAAAAACAGTGCCTAAAACTGCTACACCTGCAATCAAAGAAACGCTATTGTTGCCGAGTCCTGTTAGAAATGCATTAAGAGAAACGTCTTCCTTTTTACGCATGGCAACTGCGTATGTAATAGCAGTACCGAAACCTGCTGATGTAGACCAAGCACTCTGTGTTAATGCACGAATCCAAGTTTCACTTTTCAATAAATATTCAGGTTGTGGAATGAAAAGGAAGCGTAATCCTTGAGAAGCAGCACCTGCATCGAGATAGAATGGATAAATTAGTGTTAAAACCAAGAAACCGACCAGAGTAGGAAGTAAGATTTTATTGGCAGTTTCGATTCCTTTGATACCGAAATAAACAACAGTACCTGCAGCTGTAACTGCAATTAGTTGATACATAATAACTTCGAGTGGATTACCTATGAAATCATTCCATAACGCTTCAGTAGCAGCAGTGTCAGTAGCAGTACTTATTTCTCCTGAGAAAGCGACCCAGAAATAACGAATAGTCCACCCCATTACAACTGCATAATAGAAAGCGACTGCTGTTGAAACGAAGACCATCCACATCCCCATCCATGTGAAACGTCGGCCACCCATATCTCGTAATGCACCTACTGTTCCGAGACGGGTTTTCTTACCGATTGCAAATTCTGCCATCAATAATGGTATTGACCATAAAAATAGAAATAATAACCAACCAATCATGAAAGACCCCCCTCCATTGGCTGCCGCTTCTCTTGGGAAACGCCAGATATTACCTGTACCTACAGCGGCACCTATAGCGGCTAAAACTAAACCGAGTCGTGAGGAGAAGACCTCGCCACCCTGCTCTTCTTCACTCACTGCGCCTTCCTGCGATCAGCTGCTGCTGCAATACCGATGAAATGGTAAAGGCCACCCCAAACAACACCATACATTACAATCATCATTAATCCGACAGATATAGCATCAACAACTGAATTTCCGAAACCAATAATATCATCCACGAAAATTTCTACAGGATCATGCTCCCCGTAACCCGTAAATACGAAACCTCCGCCAAAATCATTAGCCAATCTAGAGTCTTGAGCGACTGCGAAAAATTGAATATTTGTAGAATCTTCTGTTGCGGGTATCAAAGCTTTGAAAACAGAATCTCTTCTTGGTATAGTGAAACTATCACTATAATCGGAATAATCCTTGATATCACATTCAAAGACACAGTGCATAGGTAATTCATTCCAAGTGCCTTCTGGCATTTCGTCGGTTCGATAATGTAGAACCAATGAATCTTGTAACATGTATTGAGCATCTTCAACTTGAACTCTTACTGGAAGATCGTCATTTGCGTAATAATCCCCAAAATCGACTTCGCTATCTGATTGGAATCCAATAAGATCTCCTTTAGAAGAAAGGATGGTTAATTCAGGCATCATTGTGTCATCGGGTGAATGAACACCAGGACCATTGATATCGCCATAATCAGGGAACATCTGACCAATTCTAGCTTCTGGAGACTCATCCAATAGATACATATTAGTCAACAGATGCATTCGTACAGTTGGTCGAATCAATAATGGATCTGCGTGGAACCCTCCCTGAAGACTTCCTTGACTACCGCAACTGTTCAATTCGACTGTGTATGAAAATGAACCTTGC
>DAHL01000045.1:63373-74336 GCA_002509225.1 Euryarchaeota archaeon UBA102
GAACCTTGCATTCCATATTGATAATCATTGATATCGCCAGAGACTTTGTACCCTCCTTGATCTTTCCAGTTACCATAACCCGTTAGATTCATCAATGGTTTTACTTGATTTTCCATGTAAAGTTCATGAGGTGGATCTTGATCCTTGTAACCCCATGGCCAAATGTAAAGATTTGAACAAGAATGGTATGAAACTGCGTTCATGATGTTGTGTTTCATGTCGTGAGCTTCTGTACGATATGTACGAATTACTTGACCATCCATAGATTGCATGAACATATCTGGCCAATTATTTCGTTCTATACCATTCTGATAATCCTCTAGATATTGATCCTGTGGATAATCTTCATAGATATCTAATCTCCATGTTAGATATTCGATAACTTGAGTCTCTGGTTCAGAGAAACCGCCTTCACGATCTTCATCTATCATTCCATCTTCGTCATCGTCAGTATGTTGCGCATCTGGAGGGTCTTCATCCACTCGTGTAATGTCGCCAGAATTTTGATCACCAATATTACATGAAATGCCCGGGACTATTGGCTGACAATCACCATCATCATCATTATTATCTCGTGGACCGTGATAAACGTCTGAGCAAATATTATCATCATCAACCGTAACTTCAGGTTCTAAATCATCTCCAATAAGGGCTGTGAACTGTGTATTATGTGACCATTCGAAGGGATAGTTTCGATTAATGTCCACACCATCGCACTCGCCACCGTATCTGTCATCTTCATCATTATCTCGCATATTCTTACGCCAGAAACGACTTGGATCTTCACGATCGTATTGATATCCGTCTGGATTTAGAATCGGAATAATCCATATCTCTCTATGATTTACCAAGTGTGTAACTCGTGCTTCATCTGGATCTTCATCGATACCTTCATCTATTATTCCATCACCATCATTATCAATACCATCGAATAACGCTCGGCCAGATTCATCAACACGACCGCCTTGTTCGCCATCACCATCATTATCTACGCCATCAATAGGATCTTCATTAATCAATCCGTCGCCGTCATTGTCAGTGGGATCCATTCCATAAAAATGCGTTAAATAATAAATAAAATATAAAGGAGTTACAACGGTCATCCACTCTCTAGCATGATGGTTTCCGACTATGAAGAAAGTCTCTTCATTTGGATCGTCATAAAAATCGGGTTCATTAGCGACATTGTCGGATATCTTAACGCCGACGACTTCATTTCCTTGCCAAGTTTGACCAGCTGGAATTATATCTGTAAGAGTGTAGAATTCAACAATATCGGGAAAATCATTGGCGAATACTTGTAATTGTGAAACGACTTCATAATATTCATGGTAATCATCGAAAAGAACATCGAAGGGGAATGTGTTAGTTCGATTTAGAGTGTCATTACCATCAAAAGCAAAACTGTTAGAATATGATGTTTTATTTGGAATCTCCTCTAAACCGATAGAGCCTGTACTCATAGAAGTTAAAATCATCATAAGCGCGAACACGACGGATGAGAGTTGATTCATGTTGACAGTATAAGAGCCATATTATTATAATATTTCATTGATGCATATCTTCATTAATCTTGTTCATTGAGAGTGATTAATGTTGAAATGTAAAGATTGCCCACATTGGTATGGGGGGGAAGATTATGGATATGGGAGTTGTCGATTTAAACTGAAAAGAGAAGAAGATAAATATCTAACATTTGGACAAATGGATTGCGATGAAGGTGTCGAAATTGATTGAAATAACTGAGATGGATGAAAAGGATATTCGAGACGCTGTGGAACTAACAGACAAAGAAGACTGGTCCAACACAACTGAAGATTGGGAAAGGTTATGCAGGATTGGAGGAAGCATGGTGGCAAAAGAAGAGGGGAAATTAATTGGTATTTCTACTGCCCTGGATTTTGGAAAGATAGGCACTATTGGGAATGTAGTTGTAAAAGAAGAAGAACGTCTATCTGGAATTGGAAGATTGTTAGTTGAAAAATCAATAGAGATTTTAGATAAATGCGAAACTATCAAAGTTCATTCACTGATGCCGGCTGCGTCATTTTATCGAAAGTTTGATTTTATTCCTGCAGGAATGTCAACGTATTTTGAATTTAAAATGGATGAAAACAGCATGCAACCATTTGATGTATTTGAATCTGAAGATATAATTTCGATTGATGAATGTTGGGAAAATATTACAGAGATAGATGAAAGACAATTTGGAGGAGATAGAAAGAAACTTCTTGCTGAATTTAAAAAAACCGTACCTGAGATGGCGTTGGCTAAGATATCAGACAGTGGAGAAGTACAGAGTTATATTATGGCTAAAGGGGATGAAAAATATTATGAAATTGGACCATGGGTAATTGAACCTGGATGTAAAGATTGGCAGAGTTTGTTTGACAGAGCAGTTAGTAGTGCAAAAAGAGGATCTAAAATTGGAATTTTAGTGCCGTCTCAAAATTATAGAATTACGTCATACTTGGAAAGTATAGGATATGAAGCAAAGATGTATACTACAGATATGCTTAGAGGGGGTGCGTGGCCAAATGAGGAGAATATTTGTGCACGTGGTGGTGGCGATAAGGGATGAAAATATATAACACTCAAAGTAAAACTATTGAAGAATTCAGTCCCGCTAAGAAAGAAGTAGGAATGTATGTATGCGGTCCGACTGTTTATTCTGAGTCGCACCTAGGTCATGCAAAATCATATGTTGCTTTTGATATACTGAGAAGGTGGATAGAATACAATGGACATCTAGTAATGCATGTACAGAACATTACTGATGTGTCTGATGAAACAGCACAAACTGCCTTGAAATTTGGAAAGAGTGAAAAGGAAATAACTGAAGAATATACAGAAAAATTCAAAACGCAAATGAGAACTTTGGGAAATTTAGAACCTCGTTACACACCAAAAGCATCAGAATATGTGGAAAAGATAGCTGAAATTACGAAAGATTTTCTAAATATAGGAAAAGCCTATGAAACGGAAGAGGGAGTTTACTTGAAAGTTGAATCAAAAAAACATGGAAAGCTATTGGGTAGCAGTATAGATGAAGCGATTGTTGAGATAGGGGTTGATACAGGACCTAAAAGAAGTCCGTACGATTTCATGCTATGGGGGCCTGAACTAGCAGGAGGGGAAACTTGGAATATTGAAGGTTTGAAACCTGGAAGACCTGGATGGCATTCGGGATGTGTAATGATGGCCTCATCTATACTGGAAATGCCCTTGGACATTCATTGTGGTGGTGTGGATCTGATATATCCACATCATGAATCTGAAATAATTATTTCAGAATGTGTATTTGAAAAAGAATATTGTAATTTTTGGGTGCATAATGGATTGATGGAAGATGCCGAAGGAAAATTATCGAAATCGGGAAAACAACGATTGACGCTTTCTGAGATATTTAAAAAATATGAACCTATGCAAATGAGGTTTTACCTACTCGGGCACCATTATCGTGAAAATACACCTTTTGATATTAGAGCTTTTGAAAAGGCCTGTGAGGAGTATCAAAAATTAAATCGCATAGCTAAGAAATCGATGACATATGAAAAGAGAGAAATAGAATCAACATTATTGTTGGAGATTCTGGAAAAAATGGAAAATAGTATGAATGATGATTTGAACACACCGGCAGTTATAGATTTGATTAGAGAAGTTGATAGAATGGCCAAAGAACGATTAGAAAATGAGAGTGAAATGGGGCAGATATCGTCAATATATTCTCTATTCAAGAAAATATTGGGAATATTTCTATGATTGTTAGACAGATAAAGGTTGGACCGATGGAAAACTTCGCATACATCTTAGGTTGTGAAAAGAGTGGTGAGGCAGCGATTATAGATCCCGGTTTTGAGGCTAAAAAATTGTTAGAAATGGCCTCTGAAATGATGATGAAGATTGTTGCTGTGATTAACACTCATGGACATAGAGATCATATAGCTGAAAATCGAAAAATTGTTAGTGAAACGGGAGCTAAAGTTATAGCACACGAATTAGCGACATTTACCGTTGACCAGTATATAAAAGATAGAGAGAAGTTCAAGATAGGAGACTTAACAATAGAAACGGTACATACACCTGGACATAGTCCTGATTCTATCTGTTTCATAGTAAATGACGAAATTATATTCACGGGAGATACGCTATTCGTCTCAGAATGTGGAAGGACTGATTTACCTGGTGGAAGTAACGAAGATATGTATAATTCATTAGTTAAAATTATGAGGGGGATGCCCGATAAATTGATTGTTTACCCGGGACATGACTATGGGCCAACTAAAAGGTCCAAAATGGGAATTGAAAAAGAGAATAATTATACATTGGAAGAGAGAACTAAGGATGAGTTTCTCAAATTTATGCTAAATTAATCTTGAAAATCCTCTGATAATTTTCTAGCTACTGGCCCATCAGTCAAATCTCTTTCAGATAGCCACCCATACCATTCGATTCTAATTGAATAATTATCTTCTTTCTTAATAACTCCTAGAATCTTATCTTTAGGATATCTCTGACCATCCAATAGTAAACCGTTTTCACCATAGGCAGTTTTCCTAGGCATTGCAAGATAGATTAAAGATAGAAGTAGAAGTGCGAACGAAAGTTTAAGATCTAAATCCTGTATCAAATCCATAATCAATAATAGAAATATAGAGAGTGGAATAAGAATTCCGTTGATTCCTTTTTTACGTAATTCATCGAAAGGGTGGCATGTCTCCACTATATCACCATCCGATTCGGAACGGAATAGTAAAACAACATCGTAAATGAGTACGATACCGAAAATGAGTTTGAGTAACAGTAAAATTTCCATTAAGACTCCGTAAAATTTTCAACAAAAGACCATATGTTTGCATGTACTTCTTGAATATCGAGGCTGGCATCTATTATCTCAACATTCGGCTCATTTTTTAATTTGAGATACTGTTCTCGAACACGATTGAGGAAATCTTCTTTTTCGAATCTATCAGCATTGCCTCCTTTCAAAACTCGTTTGACGCCATCTTCAGCAGAGATGTCTAAAATCAGAACTAAAGTTGGTACGGGTGCAAAGCTATTATCGGTTCTTATTTTTTCCATCGAAAAACCACTTGCAGATTGATAAGCCATGGTTGAATAGTAGTACCGATCCATAACTACTGTTTTTCCATTATTCAAAGCAGGTTCTATTTTTTCAGAAACGTGTTGCTTTCGATCCTTGACGAAAAGATCTAATATCTCATCGTGCTCTGCTTGAATCTCTTCATTTAGAATTGAACGTAATCGAAGACCGTGTGGCCCATCTGTTGGTTCTCTTAACTTCAGTGTATCTATCCCGATACTTCTCAACTTATCAACTAATAAAGAAACCTGAGTAGATTTACCGCAACCATCTATCCCTTCTAAGACTATGAGCACAATAAGGCAATCCGAAGGGTATTAATTAGAGGAATCTCCAGATTGTTTTTTACTTATTTTATGTTGATTGAATTCTAGATTCATATTTGGCCTAGCATACCAGACCATGTAATCAGAATATTGATTCTGATATCTATCTATGAGATAATTGCCCCTACCATAATACTCATCGCCAGTTTTCATCAGAATTGATTTCATCTCTTTCCTCATAACAGGAGTTTGTTTGTCAGATGGTTCTTTCCAGACTGAGAATGGTATACCTTTTTCCAAAGAAAGAGAAACCATGAGATTCTCGTTTTCAAAAAAGAGGCGATTTTCTCTATCTACATCATCTAGGGGATTTGTCACTTATCAGATACGATGACGTAATGCTATAATAACCTAGTTACGGTAGACTATTATGGCCAGTTTCAAAGGATGGATAAAAGGAAAGAAAGTTCATCTTCTTCCATGTGACAAATGTGGGATGGAGGCTTGGACACCTATAGAAATTGAGAAGCTTGAATCTTGCAAAAAATGCAATGATGAATAAATTAAACTAATTTTAATTTTCCATTTAGAAATGGATTGTGTATCTTTTCATCGCCTATGATAGTTGTTGGGCCATGGCCTGGATAGACCAACGTATTATCGGGGAGAGGGAGAATCTTTTTCGTTATCGAATTGATAAGTTGAGCTGAATCACCTCCTGGAATGTCTGTTCTTCCCACTGAACGATGAAACAAGACATCCCCTCCAATTAGAATTTCTCCATCATAAAAACATAATGAATCTGGACTGTGTCCTGGACAATGTAAAATTTCAAAAGTAGAAGTTCCGAGAGAAATCTGATCTCCTTCATCTAGGAAAGAATTTGTACTGAATGGAGCTGGCCTAGGAAGTCCGAACATATCTGCCTGAACATCCAGAGTAGTAAGAAAATCTTTTCCAGAAGAATGTATTTGTAAATCTAAATTGAGAGCGTTTATTGCTTCGGAAGCGGAAGAAATATGATCCAAATGACAATGTGTTGCGATTAAATGTATAATCTTTATTCCTTTTTCTTTAGAATAAGTAAGAGTCTCCTGAACTGAAGCACCTGGGTCGAAAAAAATTGCATCACTAGTAGCTTCATCAATCACCAGAGTTGTATTCATTTGAAATGGCCCTACTGGCCATTGAACTACCTTGAGCCCCATGATTGAATATACCTAATGAGCCAGAGAGCCCATCGGATCCCATGGTGGTAAAGCAATCGGTTTCGATTTGTATTTCTTTACTATTTTAGCTGGTAAATGCTTCTTGTGAATGACCACCTCATACATAAATTCATCAAACCAACTATCAGACATTATGTCGTATCCTTTCTTACCGTGATCTTCGCCCCAACTATTTTCGACGCGCCATTTAATCGGTTTTTTGTTTTTGATATCGACACCTGTGAAAACCATAGCATGTGTCATGACACTATCACCATAATCGAGCCTCTCTGACTTACTCATTGGAAAATCTGTACCGAAAAAAGTATCGAAGTTGAATAAATCTAAATCCATAACGCCGAATTCGCGACTGAAGTATTTGCCTACATCGCAGCCGAACCAAACAGGATCGTCGGCTTTGATGGATTTGATTGAGTATTTTCTTAGTTCGTCACTTTCTAAATTCAGATACCTAATAATATTTCCATCAATTACATTCCCCAAATAATCGACAGTGTAAGTCTTGTTATACTCTGTTTGAGAACGAGGATCATTAATCAAACAAACAAAATCATCTAGAACTACCCCTACATGTTTATTGTAAAAACTCTTTGGAGTTAAATCTGTAAAGCGATGAAATTTATCTTTTTTGTCTCTTATAGACCAATCGAATTTTTCAGGTGGTGTTCCTAGCATTATACATAGCATTTGGAAAATTGTAGAAAGCATTTCATCTTTCATCTTCCTTAATTCAGAAAGTTTACTACCTTTGGAATGAGCCGTGCGTAAATCAAGAGCGTAGCCTCTGAGTTTTCTAGTTAAAAGTTTGTTCATTTGTGCTGAATTACTACTGTGAAAACTTTCGGCCATTACGGATTTTGGAACGGCACCATATTTATTCAATAGATTAACGAACATATCCCATTGACCGCCATCTTGAACTGGGCTGTATAGTAAATGTGAGACCAATCTACTACCAACATCTTCCTCGGATGTTTCTATTATGTTTTCAAGAAAATAATTGGCCTTTTCTAACTTATCGAAAAACATGAAATAATTTTGTGAAAATTCAAAATTTTTCAATTTGTATTTGCGTCCAAGATATATTCTAAGAAGATTTAATCCAGCAAAACCCCAACATCTGCCACTTCGCTTTTGATGTGAAGCTTTCATTTGACCAGATACGGTATTTGAGAAGGTGTGATCGATTTGTCTAAAGGCATCCCAGTTCATTGAGAGTTTTCGTACATTAACACGTGTGGCTGCGTTTATCGAAATTTTAGCAGCATCATTAGAGTTTAGATTTTTTCTACAATTGTTGAGTGTAGCTTGAGATATGGATTTGCCCATACTAACGTAGTAGAGTAATGATAATTAAGATTGAGTGCTATCAGATAAATCGTAATTAGAATGTAAAAGAATAATACAAGATGAAGTTAAGAGACTCTTCTTACCTAAAGATAAATTTACATGTTTTTTCAAAGATGAAATTTCACTATCATTCAAATCCCTATCATCGCCCAAAATGAAGGTGGAGGGTAAAGTTGGAAATTTATCTTTTCCATCTTCTGATAGCAATACGATAGGTTGAGGTAAGAAATCGAGAATTTCAGGGAGATCTTTGAAATGAACTATTATGCCTGGGCTCGTTTCGATTTTTTCTTCTATTTTTTTAGATTTGATTAATGCATTCCGGATTAATGCTGCAGTTGAGCGTTCATCCGGATTTAGATATTTTATATTTTTACCAGAAAAATGGATTGAAAGAGGATTATTTGGAGGGCCTTTCAAAACAAGCCAAACATCAGTATCTTTTCTTATTCCATGAGATTCACATAAAGCTGATGTTACGCAACGAGCTAGGATATCCATCCTACCTGCACCTCCGCAGATATCATTCAATTTCCAATCTGCCGCAGTGTGGGCTCTGTGACCGATGATAACGAAATTCCTTTCCGCCATAAGACATCTTGAAGGGTCTAACTGGATAAAGTCTTTTGGTCACTATGATTTATATTGTGCGATAGATTGACCACCGTGAGTGAAGAAGGAATAAATCTAGATTTTTTTAAGAAAAATGGATTTAAAAGACAGCAATGTGTAGATTGTGAAAATTGGTTTTGGTCTATTAATGAACAAGAAAAATGTGGTGATGCACCTTGTGTAGAATATTCCTTCTTTGATACACCTTTGTTCGAAAAACCGATGAACTTGGAACAGATGAGGGAGGCATATCTTTCATTCTTTGAAAAGAAAGGACATAGTAGAGTTGATAGATCTTCTGTAGTCGCTCGCTGGAGGGATGACATATATCTGAGTATAGCATCGATAGCTGTTTTTCAACCGCATGTAACTAGTGGATTAGCAGATCCCCCAGCAAATCCATTAACGATTTCACAACCATGTATTAGGTTAAATGATTTAGAATCGGTTGGGAGAAGTGGAAGACATCTTACTACTTTTGAAATGATGGCTCACCATGCCTTTAACGAAAAAGAAATGGTGTATTGGAAAGAAAGAACCGTTGAGTTATGTCATGAACTCTACACATCGTTAGGAATGAAAAGCGATGCCTTGACTTACAAAGAAAATCCATGGGTTGGTGGAGGAAATGGTGGGGAGGCTCTTGAAGTATTAGGAGGTGGTTTGGAGCTAGCTACACTAGTGTTCATGGATTTAGAAGAATCGGATGATGGCGATATAGAAATGAAAGGGATTAAATTCAAAAGAATGTCGAGATCAATAGTAGACACCGGATATGGTTTAGAAAGAATGGTTTGGGCATCTCAAGGGACAGCAACAGTCTATGAAGCTATACTTCCTAAAACTATTGAATATTTAACTGAAAAAGCAGACCTATCGAAAGAATTGAAAAACTCGAAAGAGATTATAGAGGAAAATGCAAAAGTTTGTGGACTATTGTCTATAGATTATGGTGCTGATTTAACGAGTTTGAGAATGAAAGTTCTAAATAGACTTGTCGAAAAGGGATATGATATTGAATTAGAAAAATTAATAAAAATTGTTGAGCCACTAGAAAAGGTATTTGCAGTTGCAGATCATGCTCGCGCTTTGGCATTTATGTTTGGAGATGGAATAGTCCCTAGTAATGTGAAAGCTGGATATCTCGCAAGAATGGTCGTTAGGCGTGCTCTTGTTTTACTTCGAGATTTAGGAATTGGAAAAGAATTAACGAATGTTGTAAAAATACAATTAGATGATCTAAAAAATACATATCCTGAATTAAATGAAAAGAGAGAACATATTATTTCCCTAATTGAGTTAGAAGAGAAAAAATTTGAAGAAACGTTAGAAAAAGGAAGAAGAGCTGTACAACGAACATTGCAGAAAGGTGAAATAAATTCTGAAAAATTGATTGAACTGTATGATTCGAAGGGGTTGCCTCCGGCAATTGTTAAGGAATTTGCTTTAGAACAGGGAAAGGATGTAGAGATACCTGATGGTTTTCTAGCTTTAGTAGCTGATAGACATAACGTAGCTGAGAAAAAAGAAAAGGAAGAAGAAAAAATACCTGAAATTGAATCGACAGAATTATTATTTTATACAAATCCTGAAGATAGAGAATTTAGTGCTAAAGTTATTTATTCAGAAGATAAAAAGATTGCATTAGATAGTACAATGTTTTATCCAGAAGGGGGAGGACAACCGGCAGATAAAGGAAATTTTAGTTGGGAAGGCAATAAATCTAAAGTAGTGAATGTACAAAAAATAGGTGATATTGTAATTCATGAATTAGAAGGGGAAATACCTAAAGTAAAAACAACTGTAATTGGAGAAATAGATGGAAAATATCGTGATTCCCTTAGTAGACATCATAGTGCAACACACATCGTTGGAGCTGCTGCAAGGAAGATATTAGGCCTTCACGTATGGCAAACTGGAGCTCAAAAAGAAGCAACTAAGGCGAGATTAGACATTACACATCATGAACGTTTAGATGTAGAAACGCTTAATGAAATTGAAAGATGTGCAAATCAGACCATTATGAAGGATTATGAAATTATTTCAAAATTTTTACCTAGAAGTGAAGCAGATAAAGAATATGGAATAACTTTGTATCAAGGTGGAGCACCAAAATATAAAAATATTAGAATTGTAGAAATACCGAACATAGATGCACAAGCGTGTGCAGGAACTCATGTAAAAAGTACTGGAATAGTAAAGGCCGTTAAACTTATGAAAAGTGAGCGGATTCAAGATGGTGTGGAAAGACTCGAATTTGTTGCAGGAGAGGAAGCTCTTGAGGCTGCGAGAAAAGAAAGAATCATACTAGAAGAAGCTGCGAATATACTAAATGTTGCGAAAGAAAACGTACCTGAAGCAGTGGAGAAATTCGTGAAAGAATGGAAAGAAATGAGGAGTTT
>DAHL01000045.1:74725-108993 GCA_002509225.1 Euryarchaeota archaeon UBA102
TAGGTTCGGTTAAAATGTATTCTAAGGAATTAGAAAACGTAACAGTATCTGAAATGCAAAAATTATCTAAGAAGCTGTGTGAAGAGAAAGATTCTATTATTTTACTAACTAGTGTTGATGGAGAAAAAGGAAGCCTCATATTGTCTAGGGCAGATAATGTTGACATTGATTGTAATGATATTGTTAAGGAAATTTCTGAAAAATTAGAAGGTAGAGGTGGTGGATCTCCGATGTATGCTCAAAGTACATATCCGAAAAATAAAATTAAAGAAGCCGCTAAAGATATTGTAAATAAAATAAAGGAAAAAATTAATTAGTTTAGAGCTTGGACCATTATACAAGAATCTGTAAGACTGTGTATATTTTCTAAAGTAGATAGCCAATCTTTCAACTCTTTACTTTCGGAACCTGGTTGAAACCAGAGATATTGAAATCCTAATTGAAATGCTTCTTTAGCGATAGATAACGCGACTTTTGGAGGTACTACAAAATTTACAATACTTTCGTTATTCGGCAATTCGGATAATGAGGAGTAAGCTTTATCCCCTTCAATGAATTTCTCTTTGGGATTTATTGGAAAAACTTTGAAACCTTTAGAACGTAAATCTTTGTAAATTTGATTGCCGAATTTTTCTGAATTATTGGATGCCCCAACTATTGCTATTGAGGTATTGCTATCTTGGAGTTTTTTTAGGACCATGTTATCTAGGTGGGAATTTGTATCCTGGTTTTCCATTTTTCTTAAGGAATATAGATGCTGTAAAGGGTTTATTATTTTTAGATGTGAAATCTTCAAAAGGTCCAACCTCACCTCTAGCAACCAATATCGCAGCCTCAGAGCGGGTTAATTCTCTTTTACATAGAGTTCTGGGAATTTCTATATTACAGCCTTTATCATTCGATTCTGCAGCGAAATGAGTAGGAGTTTCTACAATGGCTACATCAGTTGAAGGGCAATTGGAAACGACGCCGGGAGATACGTCGTATTCAGGAAGCGAAAATTGACGTGTATTTGATCTCGGTGGAAATTCATAACCTATTCTTCCGTTGTCTTTCAATGTTATAAATGCAGAAAAGGGTTTTCCATAACGACTTATGAAACCTTCTAGTTGTGGTGTTTTTCTATCTGAAATTAAGTGTTTTAATTCTTCACGTGACATTTGTCTTTTGTTGATTTCCCTTGGAACCTCTAATTTACAAGAATCGGTTGTACAGACAATATGTGTAGGAGTTTCCTGAGCTTTTCCTTCACCACAAAGAGGACAAGACCCGAGAGATTCTTGATTTACGTCTTGTGGCGATAAATCTGAAGAAGTACTAGCTACAGAAATTCCTTCTTTTGTTATAGAAACTGTTGCCGTATATTCATTATCGTTTTGACCGAAAAAACCATGTAAATCTTCTATTTTAGTATCACTTAATAATCTTGAAACGGTTTCTCGATCGAAATATCTACCGGACGAATCTTTCCAAATAATGAAATTGCATTCTTCACATTTATAGAATAATGCCGTTTCCTCTACTTTACCTTGAGAACACTGACAAGAAGCAACAGGAGGGGCATCTGTGTAGAGTTCTTGAGCCTCATAATTACTCATCGAAGAAGCCATCTCTTTGGTTTTATTGATTACATCATCCATATAGATAGAACGTGCGATGTTCCCTTGCTGTACTTCTCTAAGTGTAGATTCCATTTCTCCAGTTAATAAGGGTGAAGTAAGCCACTCTACTGGGACCCTTCTGAGCGTTTCTATTAATCTTATACCTCTAAATGTAGCCCTAAAAGTATTGCCTTTTAATCTAGAAATGTATTGACGACTTAGGAGTTTTTCAATAATATCGGCGCGTGTTGCTGGAGTACCTAAGCCTTTTGTCGATTTTAAAACGTCTCTTAAACTTTCATCTTCGATATCTTTTCCTGCACCCTCCATGCGAGCTAAAAGAGCGGCTTCAGTGAAACGTCCTTTCGGTTTTGTTAGACCTTCTTCAAAATCGTGACTTGAAAATGAACCAGTATGTTCTTCTGATGATAAAATTTTCCAATGTTCAAAATCTTGTTTAGGAGGAAATAGAGCCCTCCATCCGACTTCTTCAAGTTTTTTCTGTCTAGCTATAAATCTTTGATCTTCTTTAGTTGCGATTCTGGTTGTATTAGTCCAAACAGATAATGGATGAAACGCAGCCAAAAATTGTTTGCATATTAGAATAAACAGATTGGTTTCATCTTTGTTTAGATTTGAAGAGAGAACACCTGTAGGGATTATGGCGAAGTGGTCTGATACTTTGTTATCATTGTATATTCTATTTTCATTTTGTAACCCGTGATCGATCAGCCTTGTAGCGTGAACCCCCAAAGATGAATGAGATGCTAATGAATTAATGGTGTTGTGTATTTGCTCCCTCATTGCATTAGGAAGGTGACGAGAATCTGTTCTGGGATATGTAATTGCTTTTTGAGATTCGTAAAGAGATTGTGCAACGCTTAGGGTTTTTTTAGAAGGCCAACTCCATAAACGATTTGCAGTCTTTTGTAGGGTGGTTAAATCAAATGGCAGTGGAGAATTTTCATTTCTATTTTTTCTTTCTTCAACTACTGTAACATTACTGTTGGATGATAATATTGATTTTAATTTTGAACGTTGTTCGTCAGTAAAAATTAATTGCTTATCTGTTCCTTTAGCATTACCTTCACCCTCCCAAAAAGCAACCCATTTTTCATCACCTAAAGTAACGTTTACGTTTAATTTCCAAAATGGCTTTGGAACATGTGATAGAATAGATAATTCGTGATCAGTAACAATAGCGAGTGTGGCTGTTTGAACTCGTCCAACTGACCAAGCCGGTTGGCCGGCTCGTTTTTTATTTTGTCTAAGACGAACTGTACAAGCTCTCGTACCATTCATACCAATTAACCAATCTGCTTCTGCACGAGAATCTGCAGCATCCCGTAATGAATGCATTTCTTCGCCGGATCTTAAATTTTGAAATGCAACTCGAATAGAATCTGCTGTCATTGATTGGAGCCATAAACGCTTGTAAGGTTTCTCGGTATTAGAATACCGATAAATTTCTTGAAAAATACGTTCCCCTTCACGTGCAGCATCACAAGCATTGATAACAGAATCCACGTCATCTCGTTTAATTAACGATAATATTGTTGATAGTTGTTTCTTTCTTCCTTTATCTTGATATGACCTTGACTTGAATGTTTCTGGAATGATGGGTAAAGTTTTCATGGACCATTTTTTCCATTCATCTTTGTAGTCTTCAGGTGGAACTAATTCTAACATATGACCGATTGCCCATGTAACTAAATAATCTCCAGATTCAAACCATCCATCTTTTTTTTCAAACCCGCCTAATGCATTTGAAATATCAGCGGCAACGCTTGGCTTCTCCGAAATTATGACTTGGGGCATGAATGGGTAGTTGGTCAAAACGTACAACTTAAAACTTTCTGCTGTTCATTTTGAAACCGGGGGACGTAGTCCCCCGAAAGAAATGGCTAAAAAAAATGATAATATAAGAAACCTAAACGGCGCGGGATTAATTCTTAAGTGGACTCTGAATTGATACAGCGTTATGGAACAGACTGTTTTGGGTGAGGAATTCGAAAAGGAAGAGATATCTATCGAAAAAACGAAGGAAACTAAAAAAGTGAATAAACCAAAAAAAACGAAACGGATAAAGAAAAATAAATCAGACGATCAACTTAGAGAGATTCCGATATCTGAATTCTTTGAAAAAAATCGACACATATTGGGTTTTGACAATCCTGCACATTCATTGATAACTTCTGTAAAGGAAGGAGTTGACAATAGTTTAGACGCTTGTGAACAAGCCAGCATTCTGCCCGAAATTATTGTTAAAATAAACAAATTAGAGGGCGATGAATTGAAAATATCTATTGAAGATAATGGACCTGGTATCATAGAAAAAGAGATTCCTAATGTATTTGGTAGATTGTTATATGGGTCAAGATTTGGAAGTGGAAAACAATCTAGAGGTCAACAGGGAATTGGAATTTCGGCAGCCATAATGTATGGGCAATTGACCACGGGAAGATCTGCTGAAGTAATTTCGAAAGTGGAATCGGAAGAATGTGCTACAAAAATAACGATGAAACTGGATATTAGAAAGAATAGAGGTATTGTAGATAATACATTAACTAAGAAAATTGTTTGGAGAAATGAAGATGAAATTGATGAATTTGGAGTATCGAAAGAAAAGATAAGCGGTACTAAGATTGAATTTGCACTAAAGGGAAAATATAGAGAAGGACGGCCCTCTGTTTTTGAATATATTAAATCTACAGCCATTGTGAACCCGCATGCTACTGTGATTTTTTATGATCCTTCGGGAAATAAAACTGAATTTGAAAGGATTAGTGATGAAAAACCTGAAGTTCCAAAAACTAGCATGAAGCCCCACCCAAAGGGAGTGGAATTAGGACAATTAATGAGAATGGCGCATGAAACTGATAGTAATAGAATGGTAGAATTTCTAAAAAATGATTTTTCATCTCTTGGAAAACGTAGTATTGAAAACATTCTAGAAAGTTCAAATATAGATTTGATAGTAAGGCCTGGTGATTTGAGTAGGGGAGAAGCAAAAAATATATTAAAAACATTTCAGGAAACTACACTGAGGGGGCCAACTAGTGACACTTTGATACCTATAGGGGAAAAATTAATCAAGCTTGGTCTTAAAAATGTTTTAGAAGAAATTAGACCAGAATTCTATACAACTCCTGTAAGTAGGAAGCCTTCTGTTTTTGCTGGAACGCCATTTATAGTTGAAGTTGGAATGGTTTATGGGGGGAATATACCTAGAGATCAATCTGTTAGGATTTTAAGATTTGCAAATCGCGTCCCTTTGCTTTACCAAGCAGGAGGTTGTGCAATTACAAAGGCAATACAGAATGTTAATTGGAGACAGTATGGTTTGGAACAACGAGGAGGAAGAGGGACTCCTAATGGCCCTGTTGTAATGTTGGTACATCTTGCATCTACAAACATACCTTTCACTTCTGAAGCTAAAGAAGCTATAGCCAATATACCCGAAATAGAGAAAGAAATAAAGCTCGCACTAAGGAGCAATGCAAAATTATTGAAAAGACATCTTAGAAAACAGAAAAAGAGAGAAAAATTAAGTGAGAAATTTGAATTGGTACAAAAAGTACTTCCTGCAATGGCAGAAAAAACGTCTACTTTGCTTGGAATGCCAGTACCTAACTTAGACAAAGTTGTTGCAGAAATAATGGATGTAGTTCTAATAGAAGAAGAAATAGAAAAAGAAAGAAGGCAAATTAGTGTTAAAGTTAAAGTTACTAATTATAGAAAACGTTCAGCAAATTTCAAAATGAGAATTGGAGTACCTAATTATGAAATAGAAGAAGCGATGCCTAGACCAGGAAAAAGAGAAGGAAAATATGTGATATGGAGTGTTGGATTACCAAGCACGGAAACTTCAGAATATAGATTTAAAGTTGAAATAGAAGATGATAGAGAATATGAAGGTATAGAAATTTGGACAGAAAAAATAGATAGTAAATATGTGATTGGTGGTGAAACGTGGACAGGTGCGCCAGTTATTGATTAAGTTGAATGGAGCCACCGGCGGGATTTGAACCCGCGGCCTATACCTTACCAAGGTATCGATCTACCAGACTGAGCTACGGTGGCGTATTATATTCAGAAAGTAGGGGTAAATAGAGTTTATTGGAGTATAGGAAACAGATAAAACCAAGGCGCATACTAGGTAGGTGACTAACGCGAATGATAGTATGGTAAAATATATAGATAATAAACACAAAAAGCATGAAGTATTGGAAGATTTTAACATAGCTATAAGTGAATGGTTCGACGAAAAATTTGAAGAATTAACGCCTCCGCAATCATATGCAGTACCGATAATTAAAAGAAAAGAAAATGTATTGGTATCGAGTCCTACTGGTTCTGGAAAAACGTTGACTGCTTTTTTGAGTATAATAAATGATTTGTATGAAGAACATGAAAAAGGAGGCCTAGAAGATGGAATACATGCGATTTATATCTCTCCATTAAAAGCCCTTGCAAACGACATAAATAGAAATTTGAAAGACCCGTTAGCAGAAATAGAAGAATTGGCGGCTAATCGTGATTATGATGTGCCAAAAATACAAGTTGGCGTTAGATCTGGAGACACTACAGTAAGCGAAAGAGCGAAGATGTCTAGAAAACCCCCTCACATATTAATTACAACTCCAGAAAGTTTGGGATTATTGATTTCATCTACTAAATTTAAAGAACATATGAGAAAACTTAGATACATAATAATAGATGAAATACATGATATCGCCAATAATAAAAGAGGGACGCACCTATCTCTTTCAATAGAAAGGTTAAATGCATTAATAGAAAAAGAACCTACAAGAATAGGACTTTCTGCAACTCAGGCCCCGATAGAAACTATTGCAAATTTCCTAGGAGGTTATGAACAGAGAAAGCCTAGACCTGTGAATATAGTAGATATTAAAGAAAGAAAGAAATTAGATTTAAAAGTGATATCTCCTGTTGATGATTTAACTGAAGTATCTGCAGAAATTGTTCGTAAAAAAATGTATGATAGATTAGCTGAATTAGTTAAAGATCATAGAACAACATTGATATTTACTAACACAAGAGCAGCTACTGAATCGGTGGGTTTGGAACTGAAACAAAGAGACTTAGAAAAGGTAGCTGCGCATCACGGATCGCTATCTAAAGAAATACGATTAGAAGTAGAGCAGGAATTAAAAGAAGGTAAAATGGATGCAGTAGTAACATCTACTTCTTTAGAGCTTGGAATAGATATAGGATTTGTAGATTTAGTAGTGCAAATAGGATCTCCCAAATCTATTGCGAAGGGGTTGCAAAGAATTGGAAGAGCAGGGCATGCGATACGCCAAATATCGAAAGGTAGATTATTAGTTTGTGACCCTGATGATTTAATTGAGTGTGCGGTATTAGTTAAATCTGCACATGATGGAATAATAGATAGAGTATCTATTCCAGAATGTCCAAAGGACGTCTTAGCGCAATGTATAGTAGGTATGTCCTTAGAAAAAGAATGGAATATTAATGAAGCTTTTGAAGTAATTAAAGGATCATATCCATATAGAAATATAGAACGAGAAGAATACATGGAAATCATTGATTTTCTAGGAAGTGAACGAATGTCCGAACATGGAATCTATCCAAAAATATGGTTAGATGTTGAAGAAAAAACATTCGGAGTTAAAAGAGGAACGCGCCAGATATACAATATGAATATTGGAACTATACCTCAAGAGATTAATTACAGAGTTGTGCTAGAAGGAAGAGGAACCAATATAGGTAATCTATCTGAGAAATTTGTCGAAAAATTAAATAGAAATGACATATTTGTTTTAGGTGGAAGAACGTACCAATACATACAAACTGAAGGGACGAGGGTCAATGTTAAAGATGGATTAGGAAGAAAACCAACTATTCCTTCTTGGTCTGGAGAAACGTTACCGAGATCTTTTGATTTAAGTGAAGCTGTGGGACGATTTAGAGGAGAAATATCGAATAAAATAGAAGAAGGGAGTGATACAGAAGAAGAGGATGATGAATTAGAGAAATGGCTATCGGGAAAATATAGGCTTGATGTTGGCTCATCTAAAACCATAATTTCACATTTACGAGAACAGAAAAGAATGTGTAAATTTATACCTTCGAACAAAAAATTGATGTTAGAAGGATATATAGACAATCGGAACAGAAAATGTATAATTTTTCATTTTCCATTTGGACGGAGGGTGAATGAAGCAATGTCTCATGCATTCGCATATGAACTTGGAAGAAAGATGGAAAGCAATATTGGAGTAACAATGAATGATGACTCTTTTATGTTAACTATGCCGAAAGGTATAGAGATTAAAGAGGTTGAAAAACTAGTTAAAAATTGTGAGTTAGAAACGACAGTTAGAAGATCGATAAATAAATCTGAAATATTTGCTCAAAGATTTCGACATTGTGCAAACCGATCATTTATGGTGTTAAAAAATTACAAGGGAAGAGAGATTTCACTCCCTAGACAGCAGCTTCGAACTTCTCAAGTTTTGGAAGCTTTGAATGACATAGAAACTTTTCCAATATTGGATGAAACCTATAGAGAAATAATGTACGATGCATTTGATTTGAAAAACGCTCAAAATATAATTGTTGAATTGAAGAAAGGAGAAAGGGAAATTGAGATACGAGATTATTCAATAACGCCCACACCATTTGCTCACGGAGTTATACTGGCTGGACTTACAGATATAGTTCTGATGGAGGATAGATCTGCACTGCTTAGAGAATTGCATGATATGGTTTTACAAAAAGTTGTTGAAAAGGACGGGAAAGCAAAAGCTAGGTTTGATAAGAATATGGTAGAGAGTTATTTCAATGAAAAGAAACCAAGTATAACAGAAGAAAAAAGTTTGATAGAAGCGATAAAAACTTGTGGAGGTATAGAGCTGTTTGGAAGTGGTGAGAATTTAGTTTATAAAATTTCAGAAATTAAGCCTACAGAAATAAAGGAAATATGTGAAAAGGCGATTAATGAAGGAATTTTAGAATCTGTGTGGACGGGGAAAAAAGAAATTACGTTTACGACACCAGAAAATGTATCTAAATATAGAACGATCTATGCTAAAACAAAAAAAATGAATAAAGAAATAAAGGAGAATCTAAAAAAGATTAAAGATGGTAAAAAAAGAATTAAAAAAGAGATTATTGCTGAGTTGGAAAGTGCATATTTAATTAAACAACTTTCTGATGGAACGCCAATATATCGAGAACTCCCTGTAGAAAGTTCATATGAGAAATCTTTGGATTGGTTACTAAAAATGACTATAGGAAATAAAGGACCTATGACTATGGAAGAGATAGCTATATTATTGAACATACCTGAAAAAATAGTTGAGCAGAGTTTATTTGAATTGGAAGAAGGGGGCACTATACAAGGTGGAGATTTTACTTTAGGAAATCAAAAGACTCAATACTTACTAGCTGAAGATATAATATACCTAGAAGCTCAAACAAATAGCGACTTAGAAGTTGTAACTGAACGGAATTTGAGAATGTATCTTGATGAAAAAATGTTTAAGAAATATGATAATATTAAAGAATTTTTTAATGATTATGGAGAAATAAGTTCGGCACGTTATGCATACTATAGATTGAAAAGTGAAACATTGGAAGAATGGTGGGAATTAATTGAAAATGGCCAATTACTTCAAGGAAGATTTAGAGCTGGGAAGTTAAGTTATTGTCCGGTAAATAAGATAGGTATGTATCAAAAATTATACAAACGAGAAGTAAGAGGATCAATACAGAATGATATTTTAGAATTAATGAATTATAGTAAACCACTAACTAAAACTGAAATAGCTAAACGGCTAGAAATGTCTACGGAAAAAATAGAGCCTGCTTTGAGAGATTTAGAAGAAAGTTTGCAAATACAAAGATATATTAAAGAAAGAAATCGAAGCTTGTGGACGACACAGAATAAATATACTATTTTACCCGAATATGATTCTGATGAAAATGCAGCTGAAGAATTAGTATTACAAGTTATTGGAGCACTAGGTCCACTGCCATTATTAGAAATAAGAAGAGAAACTGGATTACCACTAACGAGTTTAAAGAATATAATAGAAAATAAACAAAATGAAGGTGTAGTATCTAAAATTGTTGTTGCTAGTTCTACTAGGCAATTTATGTATGCTATGTCTAAAGAGATTGCAAAAATAAATAAAGAAAAGAAAAAAATTACGACTAGGGTACTTGGGTGGAGAGACCCATATATGATTCATGTTAAGAAAGAAGCGTATGCGAAATATGGAGAAGAATGGACCCACCCCATAATACGTGGAGGGGATTTAATTGGTTATCTAGAAGCGTGGCCTATGTCTGGACTTTTAGACATTAGAGAAGTAGTTCTAGATGATTGGGAAATATTAGAAGAAGTGATTCATGCTATTGGAGAACATGCAGGATATTTGAAGGAATTTCATAATGATTTAATAAGAATAAAAATAATAGATGGGAAAGAAATTGAAGAAGTACCGACAAAAATCATAAATATTTTAATAGAAAATGGATATAGTAAGATAAGAAATTGGTTAGTTAGTGGACCGATAATAGATGTTGAATTTAGTGAAGATGAAGTTAATGGATATTTATTATGGAATCAGCACATACATCCAGAAAATAGATTTAAAACCGCAAAAGAAGTTTTCTCGAAATTTGGAGGTGTTAGGTCTGAATTTGAATTATCCCTAAGAGTGAGTGGGAAGTGGTCACATCCGAAAGATTACAGTGATGAAATGGAAATAGTAAGAGGAAATATGATACCATCATATTCAACATATTGTACATTGGAAGATGCGATGATTTATCGTGATGCACGTGATATTTCTAAAGAAGACGGAGATGAAATAATAATAACCCATGCAAATTCAAAAGATGGACTTCCAAAAGATGAATTGATGAAAAGAAGTGGGTTGGATCCTGTTACATTTAAATCTAGAATAGACCGATTATACAGAAGTCTGCATATTGTTAGAACGCCTCGAGGATATTACAGAGCTTTGCCTACAGAAAGAGTTATGGATAGAGAAGAAGCTCGATATTTTATTGTTCGAAGAATTGTAGAAAATTATGGAATGGTATCGGCAGAAAATTTAGGACATGTGTTAAAGGGTGAAATGCCTATGTCTGAGATAAGAAGTATTTTGTATCGTTTAGTAAAAGAAGAAAAATTAACGAAAGGATTTATGTGGAAAGATAATGAAATGCTTGTATGGTGTCTTAAGAAAGATCTAGAAAAAATTAAAGGAAAGGATTTCAAAGGAAGTTTCATACTGCATGCAACCGATAGATTATCACAATATTTATCAGAGAATATTAAACAGAAATATGGATTAGGTACGTGTCACAGTGTTTTCAATGGATCTAAATGTACTGGAGTTTTCAAAGTACAAAGAAGTGGAAAGGAAATGACTGTTACGCACTTCATAGGTGAAAGACATGAAAGATATGTAATAGAGGCGTGGGCTAGACAATTGCATTTTGGCTTGGAATGGAATTTAAAACATGAAGAAAGTGTCGAAATTAGTTAAAAGATTTGTAAATTGAATCTGGTAGTGATTCGTGTATTTGATATGCCATATCTTCATTTATGAGATTATTTTCGAGGCTGATTTTAGTCCGCTTGGGCACTGTTTTTGGACCTAAAACAGCCCCTGGTCTATTTGGATCATCTAAATAATCTGTTTCCATCATAAATGGTAAATTGAATTGAGCAGAAGTGTTTATATTGGATTTCGATGCTAAGATTGAAACTTGTAAATCGTAGTTTTGTTCTAAAGCAGCAGGCCCCCCATAATGTTTAACGAGTCTGTCCTTTGGAAAAGAAACTTTATCAGCTATTGAAGATAAATCCTTCATTACAGAAGAATCTGCAGATTCGGTGTGAAGTACTACAGCGGCATCCACATCCTTTGCTATTTGAAGTGATTTAGATAGCGTTTCATTAGAAAAATTCCATACATCAGTTTCAACTGGAAAATGTGGGCGACCTAGTTCGCCTAAACCTACTAACTTGTTTTCAGAAACTAATTTGGAACAATGAGATACGCAATCTAAATATATTTCTTGTGCTTTTTCGAAAGATGATTTTTCAGACAGTTTCAAAAGCTCAAGGGGGTGTGGTGCTGCAACGACTGCGACTTTGGCACCTTCTTCTCTAGCTTTTTTAGCTAAGACAAATGTTGTGTTTATATCTTCTATAAAACCATCTAAAGTAGACCAATATGAGTATGGTTTATGAACTAAAACTAAGCGTGTTCCACCAGCTTTTATAAAATCGCGAACGGCTAAATTTTGCCTGCCTCTTGGATCCAAATGGAAATGATTATCAGTTATATCCACACAAGTAGATGGCGATGATATGATTAATATATATCTGGCGGTAAGGATTAAAACATGGCTAGGGTGAGTCAGTAGCAAAAAGTGAGTGATATGAAGTTTAGAGCCTCTTTGATAATTGCACTTTTACTAATTGGATTTTTTCCAATTGTAGATAATACTAGTGCGGAATCTGCATATGAATTTGACATTATGGGACAGAGTGAAGTACATGTGGGGCCCGGTGGTAAAGGATATGTTAATTTTAAATTAAATAATGAGGCCAATACACAAAATGGAAATTTCAAATTTGAAGTAAATGTAGCCAATAGAGATGCACTCATAGACCAAGGAATTAACCTATATTGGGCACACACGGGAGATAATGGAGGATCAGATATATCTGCTCAGAATAAAACTGAATTTACTAGACAAATTGCAGCAACGCTTACGGTTAGACACATAAATTTGACTATTGAGGGATTAGACAATGCAGAACCCGACAATATTGAATTAGAAATTATAGCAACACATACAGACCAAGAAGAACCTGAAGATGGCCCTTATAGTGAATGGATAACTATAGTTATTGATGAAACATATGGGATTGAATTATCGATGGCACAAGGAAGTGTTATTGAAGCAGATGGGAATGGATCTGTCGATAAGAACTCGCATACAGTGTATATGGTGAAAGTGAAGAATACAGGAAATGCGGATGACGATGTAGCTTTAGAACTACAGGATTATGAATGGGAATCTGGCATATCTCCTGAAGGTACTGGTGGAATAGGTGGTGAAAGTTATGGAGTGGAATTGGACGCTTTTGAAAGTGTAGTAGTGCAAATTAAAGTTAGCACTATGGAAGAAAATGTTGAGTTTGGAGAGCATGATAACTTGACTTTAATTGCTACTTCAGGGAACAATGAAGATATAATAACAAATATGAGTTTTACTACAGTAGTGCGCGTTCGTGGTGGTTTAGATTTAGATGTAAGTCCTACTACAATTGAGAGAGAACCTAGAGATGATGGATCTTTTGCACCTGTTAATTTTAATTTTGATATTTTCAATAAATGGTCCGAAGAAGTGACTGTTGAATTGGTCGTAAGTGATATCCCAATAGGTTGGAACACGCCTGAAGATCAAAGTATTACTGTACAGGAATTTATGGAAGAATCTGTAACTATGACAATAACACCACAAGAAGATACTGTTCCAGGAAGTTATAGTATTAAATTCAATGCGAGTGTAAGTGGAGAGAGTGATACGAATTCCGCTGAAATAAGTGCAACGATTGTGGTTGAAGGAGATTACAATATTTATCTATCAACAACAACCAGTGAAATATTGATAAGTGCGAATAAGAATGAAGCCCTGCAATCATACGTAAAAGTTGAAAATCGGGGAGGCTCTACAGACATAGTTTCATTTTCATACATTCCTGGTTCTGGATGGGATAGTAACACTTGGACTATTGAATTTCCATCTGGAGATATATCATTGGAAGCTGGTGAAGAGAAATGGGTGAATATTATTGTTCGAGCTCCTGAAGGATCTGAAAATATGGAAGCAGGAATTACAATTGTAGCGACATCTTTGGGTTCACAAGGAAGTTTCAAATCAGAAACGACTATTGATTTTAGAGTGTCGTCAGGATTAACAGATGAGACCCCTGAAGAGACTACAATAGGTAGTTCAAATTATCCTGGTTGGTTGCCATTGGTCATAGTAGGTACAGTTCTCTTAGCAGGATTAGGTGGTGCTTCTGTTTATTTCCTAAAACAGAAATCGAAAACTGCTGCTAGTCAATTTAATCAAGGAGTGCCCGAACAGACAGATTTGGCACCTAGTTCTGGAGATGAATGGGGAGATATGCAAACAGATTATGATTCTGGAGCGGCTACCCCTCCAGTGGATATGCCTGACGAAAGTGGAGTGACAGTGAATTGTAGTGGATGTCAAACTCCTTTAAATATTACTGATCCAAGAAGGCCGATATCTGTACAGTGCCCATCATGTGCAGCCACTATAACTCTAGAAGATGAACAAGTGGCACCAGCACCAGAGACACCAGCTCCTGAACAAGGAGTGACTGTGGCGTGTCCAACTTGTCAAACACAACTTATGGTTAGCGATCCAACGAGACCAATAACTGTAGCTTGCCCTGGATGCCAAACGCAACTTAGATTGGATTAAAGCAGGCGTGGTCTAGTCTGGCATGACTAGGGGTTTCCAACCCCTCAACCTGGGTTCAAATCCCAGCGCCTGCACCAAAATTGCATAAAAAATCGAGATGGGTGAATGTTAAATATGAGTAAATATGAAACTACATATGAGAGGTAGCTTTGCTATACTTGTTGGACTTATGATTTTTACTGCTGGATGTATAGACGAAGAAAAACCTGCTAACAAGCCTCCTGAAGCAGAAATAAGTATAGCGGGAGGGAATGGACCTTTTGAGACCAATACTGAAATACAATTTTCTGGTGAAGGCTCTACTGACGAAGACGGAGATACTTTGGAGTATTGGTGGGATTTTGATCCAAATGAAGATGCTAATGGAAATGGTATAACAAATGATGATCGAGATAGAGTTGGAAAAAATGTTGTATGGACTTATTATGATGAAAGTGTTTATGTTGTAAGACTTACAGTGAGCGATGGAATTGATCAAGATTCAGTAGATAAGACAATTACTGTAAATGAGCCTGAAAACTCACCTGTTGCAGTAGTGGATTCGTTAGATGGAACTGACCGTGGTATAGCACACCCCAATGACCCATTTAGTATTGAATTTACAGCAGAAGAGTCCACATCGGGCGATGGAGAAATAATAAAATATGAATGGGATTTTTCATATGAATCTAGCGATGGATTTCAAAGTGAAGAAGAAACCCAAACACCAGAAATTGAGTATGGATTTGTAGAAGGGGGGGTTTATTGGGTATATCTAAAAATTACCAACGACCAAGGTGAAACAGATACAACGGGTAGTCGTGATGCAATTAAAATATATGTAAACTATAATGCAACGATAGAGGGAGAAGTCAAAGATACGGATGGAGATAATGATCCAGAATATGCTATGCCCGTCAACAGTTGGGGGGTTCAAAAAGTAGAGGTGACTTTGAAATATAATGCAGGAAATTCACATGGAAATGATTTAGATATTTGGCTTTACTTCCCTAATGGAACTGCATGCGGAACTGAAGAAGAGGATGAGGGGATTTGTTATTGGGAAAATCATGATGAAGAGAATACGACACAAATATATCATTTGAAGATTGATTATTGGATGGGAAAATTTGATGATGAAGAAGAGTTGGGTGAATGGACTATAGAAATTAGACACGAAAGATCGACATGGGCAACAGAAGTTCCCTTTGAGCTTTGGTTTGATATATATTATTATGAAGACTGATTTGACAATATAACTGAGCTGCGAGATTTACCATCTAAAAGAATCTTGAGTGGTTTTTTGAGTTTGATATGATTTACTTGTCCAGAACGTTCTATTTTTTGATTATTGAACCAATCCCAAGCTAAGACGTCATCATTTTCAGACAGTGTGATATAACCCACATTGAAAGAAATTATGTTTTGGAAAAAATGAGCTCCTTGAGAAGGATCTACGGGGATGTCAGCCAAAGGGCATTCAATAATAGTTCGTGCACCAGATATTTGACCCCACTTAACCGGAATACCGAGCCATGGATCTGAAGAACCCCAACGACCAGGTCCTATGAGTAAGTAAGGACGACCATCTCCAATAAGTTTCTTATTTATTTTTTCCAAAACTTTGGGAACTTTATCAGAAAGTGACCTATCGAAAGTTGTTGGATCTATGAAAATAATGTCCCGAATGTGCTCTATACTTCCAGAACCTAAAGAATTGGTAGAACGTAAAATAACATTACCATCGATATTGTCGAAATCTATATCAGAAATTGTAGTTTCCAAAACTAATGGACGGGCTTGTAAGAATATAAATTCCTGTATATCTTTTTTGACATCTATATTGACAGCGAACTCAATTTCAACGGGATTGCCTATACTTTCTTCTCCTATTTTTAAAAAAGTATTAATGATGTCAGAAAATGGAAAATTGTCATCTTTCAAAATCCCAGAAAATGAAACTATTGGAATTCCTTCTCGAGAAAGGCCGTCGTAAATTGCGTTATTTTCAGGAGAATAAATTGAACCTATAGGATATAGTTGTGCATCATCTTTCGCTCGTTCGATTTTCAACTTTTTCAAAGAAGTTTCTGGATTTGTATCAACGTTTTGAGTTTCTTTGGAAGTATCTACTGCCCAAAAATGAGATTGAGAAGCTCGTACATACTCTTCTGGTTCTGAAGGGCGGTATGGGGATTTTGGATGTGATGGAGAAAATCTAAAAACTTTTTCACCCTCAACTACGGCTTTGCCTAAACCTAAGGCAGCTGAGACAACGCCTTCTTCTGGTTTCATATTTCCTATCGGGTAATGATTATAGGAACGCGCCACACCAGAGATAGTTGGATAATATATGCCATTATTTTCAAAGCCGCAAAGTTCCTGAACTACTACTGCCATTTTTTCTTCTTCTATACGATTAGGAGTGGCGGCGATATAATCTTTTGAATCTTTCAAAAATGTAGATGCAAAAACGAGTTTAATGGCATTAGCGAGTTGATGTAATCGTACTTTAGAATCTTTACTGTTATTGGGGAGCATATACGTACTATATACTCCTGCAAAAGGTTGATGCTGTGAATCTTCTAAAAGACTTGAAGATCTAACTGCTAAAGGATATTTAGCTTGTGAGATAATTGATCTTAAATCTTTGTAAATAGTTTCAGGTAAACGGTGTTCTAAGAATAAATCTACGACATCGGAATCTGAAATCTCACCATATAATTTATCTGAAAAATTACTAGAATCTATGAATTCGTCAAAAACATCTGTTGTTATAACATGTGTACGTGGGATTCTGATATTCACAGTTGGGAATTTTTCTTTTAAATTGAGAGTTGGAAGTATAGAGTTGAAAAAAGCGAGACTACGCCCTTTACCACCTAAAGAACCTCTACCGACTCTGAAAAAATCTGTTCCTCTCAATGCAGATTCGACAGAATAATCAGCTATAGTACCGACAGTTTGTTCTTGTTGAAATTGCTTTATTTTTTCAATTAGATAATCTCGAATTTGTTCTAAAGTAGGGAAATCAGACATAGTACGACTTCGTAAAATTGAGGCTAGATTGAATTCTGTTCTAGCTTCGAACCATGTTGAAAAATGATTGTTTTCTGCGTGGAATTTAATAGAATCGAGAGGTACGTTTGAAAGTTCTGCTATCATCTCTTTAGTGTTTGAAACTCGCTTTAATTCTTCACCGTTAGGTAATCTGAAAATAAAGTCGCCGAAGCCCAATTCAGTCCTCATAAAATTTCTGAGGCCTTTATGTAAAGAAAGGTCTTCTTTGTCGATAAATGAAACATTAAGTTCTTTGGAAACTTCTTTTGCTTCGTCTCTAGAAGATTGTAACATTATAGGTAAAGTACTCATTTTTTTTCTAGCGCGTCTAATCAAATGAGCTCCTGCTTCGGGATTAGTTTTGCCATTTTGAGGGAATCTGTAATCAGTAATTATGCCTAAAATTCTATCTTTGTATGATTTTAGGAAGGATTGAGATTCTTCCATAGTAGTAGCTAGTAAAATTTTTGGTCTTGCTCTCATTCGAAGAAGCTTGTGATGTAAATTGAGTTCTCCTTCTGTAGCTTTTCTGGTTTGTTTTAACAATTCACGATACAATAAAGGCAGATAAGAAGAATAAAATCTTATTGAGTTTTCAACGAGAATTATTACTTTTACGTTACCATTAATAGTATCGTAATGTACATTTTTTTCATCTTCTATTAATTTGATTATCGCCAATAAAATGCGTGCATCCCCTGACCAAACAAATGTTCTATCTAATTCGGCACTTTCTTTGAATAGAGAAAGTTCGCGCGTATTATAAGCAAGGAAAATAACAGGAAGATCTGGATTTATTTTTTTTACTAAAGTAGCGAAAACGTGTACCTCCATTTCTCCAACACGCGCCATAGTAACGACTATATCGAAATCATGTTTCTTGATTAATTGTAGAGCTTCTTCGCCCGAGCGAGCATGAGTAATGCGAGGATAATAAGATAAATTCAAATCTTTGTATTCTGTTAGAAGTAATTCATTTAATTGACCATCTTGTTCTAATGTAAAATAATCATAAGGACTGGAAACGAGTAAAATATCTCTTACGCGATACCTCATTAAACCGTCTAAAACATCATAATCGCTAACGAGAGATTCCATTTAGATAATTGACCTCATTGAGGCGTATACTTTCAAGATTAATAAAATAGTGGGCAGAGATTAGTTATTTTAAAGGACTGTAATTTTTCGAAATGTGGAAGAAGTCCCATTTGTTAGTATAGTTATTCCAACGCTGGGTAAAACCAAATATCTTAAGGGTGTTGTAAAAACGGCTGCAAAGCTAGATTACGGATTAGAAAATTTTGAAATGATAATAATAGGAGATTATGAAACTAATAGAATTAAAAGATGTATAGAAATTGCGAAAAGAGGAAATGTAAATATTAGAACAATTTACAAAAAGGTACCTGCAGGCCATAAAAGAAATATTGGAGTTGAGAAAGCAAAAGGCGAGATAATAGCGTTTACAGATGACGACACTTTACTTAGAGAAGATTGGTTAAATAATGCTGTAAAATGTATTGAAAAAGATACTGAATTTGTAGGTGTTGGTGGACCGAATTTTACACCTGAAGAAGAATTGCCATTCGCTAAAGCTGTTGGAAGAATTTTTGGTTCAAAATTTTTATTCTCATTTAGATACACGAATAAAAGGAATAAAGCCGTAGAAATAGATCATAATCCGACTTGCAATTATATAATTAAGAAACGCGTTTTTGAGGATGTTGAGTTTGATGAAAAATTGTGGCCTGGAGAGGATGTTGAGTTTGATATAAGATTGAAAAAAAGAGGCTATAAGATTCTATATTCTCCTGATGTTGTTGTATGGCATCACAGACGTTCGAGACCTATTGAATTTTTGAAGCAGATGTTCAATTATGGAACTACAAGAGCTATGGTGACTAGGATGCATCCTAATAGCTTTCATCTTAGATATTATCTCTTTCTATTCGCATCCATAATTATGTTTGGATTGTACGCCATTCCCTTATCTGAACAGATAGGGATTGAATTCTTTAAAAATCAAATCGTGTTTGGTAGAACGATACAGTCACTAGTACCGATAACTATTCCTTTGGGAATTACTATTTTGTATTTTTGTATTTTGGGTTTAGCGGGATTATTGATAGGAAAACAGACTAAATCGATTAAGCAAGCTTTGTATGCACCGATAGTGATGTTTATACAACATTTTGGATATTCTATAGGGTTGATTTACGGTCATTTAAAGCGAACTTAATTCTTTATGAACTGTGCTCTATGATAAGATGTGGATTTAGACTACGAAAAGTTATTGGAAAGGGCTCGAAAGGGTTTAGAGGAAGTGATGGTAGATACTGAAAGATTTCAACCACCTAAACCTGAAATAATGCATGAAGGAAAGAAAACTATATTGAAAAATTTTGGTGAGATATTAGAATCATTGAGACGTGAAGAACAGCATTTTTCGACATATTTATTGAGAGAGATTGGTACTGCAGGAACTATTGAAGGGCGAAGATTAATCCTTCAAGGAAAGGTACCAAGAAATAAAATTGAAGATAGAATATCTACTTACATATCTTCTTTTGTTATATGTGACGAATGTGAACGTCCAGACACCCAATTTGGTAGAAATGGCAGAACTTTGACTTTGAATTGTGAAGCATGTGGAGCTCATAGGCCTGTTAAATCCATTAATTGAATAATTAATTAGAGTTGATAGTTACTGTGTATGAGTCCCCCTCACACATTTTTATTAAATCTTTGAGATGTATGATCTTTGGATTTAAACTAGAGAGGGCGGTAGAAAGGCCTGCTAAATGCCCCTCACCAACGACTGCAACTATACGGATTGGATTTTCTTTGGTTTGTTTCCTAAATAATTTAACAAGAGAAAGTGCCATAAATTTATCACGCCTATCTATCAAATGATTTTTAAGAGTGGGATAACGAATAGCGAATTCATTCAATTGTTTACTAAAATCCCAATTGGAATTTTCTATTTGTTCATCTACTTTTTGAAAACCTAAAGAGAGAGATATCATTTCGAAAAATAAAAATGATTTTTCCTTTAATGACATTGAATTCCATGATTTTTGCAGCACTGGGATAATGGGTAAATCAATGAATGCTAAAGATGATCCTGTTCTTCTGGCTACGTCCGCTGCAGCTAGCATATCTGAGCCGGGAGGGCTGCCGAAAACTTCTGAAAGTCTTTTTTGTAAATAAGCAAGGATTTTGACAAATAAGGGGCCTTCTTTACTAGAAGAAGATGGTGAATTTAGAGCAGTCCATCGATCTTTATCCAATTCCAAAGCAACGATGTCTGGATTGAAATCACGAATGGCACGTTCTATTCCTATGGACAAATCTAAAACGTGTGCAGTGCCTAAAATAAGTAACATTGATTAAAATATAGAATGGGATATAGAAAAAGCTGAGTGTCATGATAAAGATGCTTCTGAAACATAGAGAGATAAGAATAATATGGTAAAAAGAGCTTCAATGGTAGCCAAGATAATGGAACCTCGAAAAACAGTTGAATAAGTAGGGAGTTCATTTATTGGTAATACATAGTAATGGACTAAAACTTCTAATGGTAAAAGCCAACCAGTTAGTAGAAAAATACGTGAGCTCCATGGTTCGATTACTAAATAACCACTGATGAAAAGAATAGTAGCTCCGGCTGTAGTCAATAACCAAGAAAAAAGCATTGTTCTTTCAGCTCCGAACTTAGTAGCAAAAGTAGTGACTCCAGAAGTGATATCTGCATTAAAATCTACTGCCATAGTAGGGCTGTGTAGGGCTGTAACATAGAATGATATGGAAATTAAATAAAGAAATGGAAAATTTGAAAAGGCATTAATGAAACCTGAAGAATCTGATAAACACCAACCAGCAATTGGACATAAAATTCCGAGACTTAATGTATGGCAAAGAACGTCGAGAATGGGTTTATTTTTCAATCTAAATGGTGGGATATTATACAATAAAGAAATTAGAATTAAACCTAAAATACATATAACAAAACCGTGATTTATAGTCAAAGAAAATAACAAACAGATAGATGATAAAAATATAAAAAATATGAAGGAATTCTTTGATGAAATTTCGTTTCGGACTAATAAACTGAAAGATTTGCGTGGATTTTTTTTATCTAAATCTAAATCTAAAATATGATTGAGTACGAAAGTAGAAGAAGTGAGAAAACAGATAGAGAGGATGCCGTAAAGTAAATTTGAAGAATAGAAAGATTCGGAAGATATTACAAAACCTATGTAAAATGGAAATAAAGCGACCATCCAAAAATCTACACCTACAAATCTAAGCCAAAGAATCAAATTAGAATTCATGGAAAACGGTTGACCCATAGTAACATACGAGTGAGAGCAATTGCTTATTTATGTTATCTTAATATCTCAAAACTCAATAATTTGGACTACTGGGAAATAACATGACTAATCCGTTTGAATATGCACATGCAAGAGATGACATCGCTTGGATGGCTCAGAATACGAATCATTTACCGACACATCCATTGGTGAAAGAAAGGCTTAGAAAAATTGTCGATTCGGGAGAATATAGTAAATACCCTATTGCAGCAGGATTGGACGAATTAAAAAGATTAATTTTAGATGATTTAAAACTTCCTGAATATGATTTACATATAACCAATGGAGGGACTGAAGGATTGTATTGTTTAATGAGATATTTACTACCGAAAGGATCTCAAATGATTACTTCTGATCCTTCATATTTCATAATACATAAATTTGCTAAGATAGGTGGAGCTGAAACGACAGATATCCCAATATATGGTGGCAATTTTAGATATGATGTAGAAGAAATTAAAAAGGCAATAACTCCTGAAACGAAAGCCATACTGCTTATTGATCCTTTGAATCCACTAGGAACTACTTATCCAGAAGAAGAGATAAAAGAAATATGCGATTTGGCTAGAGAGAATGATTTGTGGATTGTGAATGATGTAACTTATAGAGATTTTGCTCCAAATCACGTATTAACGACAAAATTTTATCCGGAAAAAACTATAGTAGTTTATTCTGTATCGAAAAATTGTGGATTGGCAGGTTTACGTGTTGGGGCATTAGTAGGACCTAAAGATTTCATAAAAGACATTAAGGGGCACATGTCTGCTGATTTAGGAATTAATATCTTAGGACAGCATGCAGCAGTTGCTGCACTAGAAACTAAAAATGAATGGTTACCAGATATGGTAAAAACGTGTAATCTAAATCAAGAAATGATAAGAGATGCTGTAGAAAGTGTACCGGGGGCTCACCTCCCAGTATATCCTTCTGCTGCCACTATGATGGTGATTGACATTGAAAAGACTGGCATAAATGGAAATGATATTCAAAATGAATTATTATATCAACATCAAATATTTGTTAGAGCGGGTGATTATGTATCGGCAACGTTTGGAGGAAAATTCATTAGAGTTTCTTTTTCAATCCCCACCCCAGATGTAGAGAGATTTTATGAACATTTTCCAAAAATTATGGAAAAATTGAATAAATAAATTAAATATCAATATTCACTACTTCTTTCGCGTGAGCTTCGATAAATTCCTTACGAGGAGTTACATCATCACCCATGAGATCTGTGAATAATTTATCGGCTAAATTAAAATCATCAACAGAAACTTGTAGAAGAGTTCTTGCATCTGGGTCCATGGTTGTTTGCCAAAGTTGGGATGGATTCATTTCACCGAGACCTTTGTATCTTTGTAAAGATGAATTTGGCATTGTCTTTTGTATAGTTGTCATTTCTTCTTCACTATATGCATATTCGAATTTTTTACCTTTACTAATCTTGTAAAGAGGCGGTTGTGCGATGTAGACATAACCGGCATCGATTAAATCATACATATATCGGAACATAAATGTAAGTAAAAGAGTACGAATGTGAGCACCATCAACGTCTGCATCAGTCATTATAATGATTTTGTGGTAACGAGCATCTTCGAGTTTAAATTCGTCTTCTTCACTTAGAACGATGTTGCAACCTATTGCTGTTATGAGTGCTTGAATCTCATTGTTAGCAAGCATTTTATCTGGTCTAGCCTTTTCAACGTTCAATATTTTACCTCTAAGAGGTAAAATTGCTTGGAAAAAGGAATCACGACCTTGTTTTGCACTTCCGCCTGCCGAATCTCCCTCCACTATGAATAGTTCTGAATCGCTTGGAACTTTAGTTTGGCAATCTGTTAATTTTCCTGGTAATGCACTACTTTCTAAAAGTCCTTTTCTTCTAGTTATATCTGCCGCCTTTTTGGCCGCTTCTCTAACATTGTAAGACTGGATACATTTATTTATTATATCTGCACACTCGGTAGGATTTTCATCGAAATATTCATTAAGAGCTTTGGAAACTATTGTGTCAACTATACCTTTAACTTCTGAATTTCCTAATTTTGTTTTTGTTTGACCTTCAAACTGTGGCTCGGGAACTTTGGTTGAAATGATAGCAGTCAAACCTTCTGTAATATCGGTACCTTCTAGTTTTTGATCGCCTTTCAAAAAATTACGTTTCTTTGAAACGTTGTTTAAAGTTCTAGTTAAAGCGGAACGGAAACCGGAGAGGTGTGTCCCTCCTTCCCTAGTAGCGATATTGTTAGTGAAACTATGAATATTATCTTTGTAGGTTTGAGTCCATTGAAGTGCTACAGAAACTTGTACGTCGTTCTTTTCGCCATCTACAACGAGAGGTTCTTTGGTAATACCAGTCTTACCTTTATTCAGATAAGAAACGAATTGAGAAAGTCCTCCTTTGTAGTGAAAGGTCTTACTTGCACCCCCTTCTGATTTAATTGTAATAGAAAGACCTGCATTGAGATAAGCTAATTCTCGAAATCTATCAGTTAAAATACTTTTATCGAAGAGAACTGTTTCAAAAATAGAAGCGTCCGGTTTAAAGCGAACCAGAGTGCCTGTAGCATCTGAAGAACCTACTTTCTTTAGTTTAGAAGCTGTTATTCCTTTCTTGTAGGTTTGATGGTATTCCCCACCATCTTTATGTATTGTAACATCGAGCCATTCGGAAAGTGCATTAACAACTGAAACACCGACGCCGTGAAGACCTCCGGAAACTTTGTAAGTATCGTTATCAAATTTACCGCCAGCATGCAATTTAGTCATGACTAATTCTACAGCAGGAATTTTGTATTGTTTGTGTGGATCTATAGGAATTCCTCTTCCATTGTCTTTAACGGAACAAGAACCGTCCTCGTGTAGAGTTATGAGAATCTCTGTACAATGACCATTCATTGCTTCATCTATAGAATTGTCGATGACTTCGTAAACTAAATGATGAAGACCGCCTTTACCTGTCGAACCTATGTACATTGCAGGTCTTTTTCGAACTGGATCAAGACCTTCTAAAACTTGTATTTGCTGTGCTTTATAGTCATCTGACTTGGAAACCATTTAGATACCTTATATCTGTATCAATAACAGCCTTTTAAAACGTTCCCTTAGTTTAAATATATGTCTTCTAAAAAAATAAATTAAAAAAAGATTTGAAAAAACCGTTATTTATGAAGGTAAAATGCAGTGAGATTTACTTTGGAATCACTTAGAGTGACGAAACCTAATCTTTCAAATTGTACAGTTTCTTGAATATGTTTAATTGCATAATCTTCGACTAAACCGATATCCTTTTTGCCATTGGGATAATGCAGAGATAAATTCATATTTTTGTCAGAAACCCATTGAAATATGGGAGTTCCTTTGATATTATCGATGCTGTGATAATTTAATTTATCGTCGTGAAAAGTAACGTTACATAGATTTTTTAATCGAATAATATCTCCCGATGTTAATGAAGAGATATCGTCTTTGGAAAGGTAGATATGAGAATTTGAAGAAATTGTTTCGCTTCTGACGCCCCACTCTGGAATGTCTGGATGAAAAGGAGCGGTTTTTTGTATTTCAGAAGGAGTTTCAAAAGAAAATTGAATAGGATTTGGTACGAAAAAGAGCCTTTTAGATTTAGAATCGATAAGCGATTTATTGACTGATTCTAAATTTGGCCAAGAAAATGTAATATCTACTTCTTTGATTCCGCCAGCAATCCAAAATTTTCGAATTGCCTTTGACTTGAACCCTCGTCTAGCCAATGCTTGAACCGTAGCTAATTGACAATCAGCCCATCCTTCGTAAACTCCTTCAGAGATTTTTTGCTTGATTTCGGATGTTTTTAAGAGAGTGTCCGGCATAGATACTAACCCATAGTGTATGAAATGTGGTTCTTTCCATCCCATATATTTGTAAATCCACTTCTGCCTTTCTGTGTTATTTAAATGATCCTTTCCTCTTAAAACGTGAGTGATTCCTAAACGATAATCATCGATTGAAACGGCGAAATTGTAAGTTGGCCAAAGACGATGATTTGATCCCTGTCTAGGATGTTTGTCCTCTACAACTCTAAAGGCAACAAAATCCCTCAATGCTGGATTTGGATCTTCTAAATCTGTTTTTATGACAACGATTCCTGAACCCTTCATTAAAAGTCTTTCAAATGCGTCCAAATGTTCTTTAGGTGATAAATCTCTGTATTTGTCTGATTTGCTGTTACGTTTCAGATCCCTCCATTCTTCTGCTGGAGTAGAAGTAACGTAGGCATGGCCAGCTGCTAACAATGTTTTGATATCGTTGTAATAAATATCTAAACGATCAGATTGTATAAATATTTCATCCGGTTTAGCGTCCAACCATTCCATTTCCTTAGGAATTAAATCATATGCACTTTCATCTATAGCATTTGGGTTGGTATCCTCTATACGAAGGATTAGTTTTCCGTTGTAAACATCCCTATATTCAGCATTTAGAGAGATTGCTCTGGTGTGTCCTAAATGTAAAGGGCCGCTAGGACCTGGTGCGAAACGAAAGACGGGTGTACCTTCAACATCCAAAGATAGTAAAGATTTCTTTTCTTTCTTTTTGGAAATTGTAGATGTTTTTGGAGCTCTTTGTGTAATTTCTTCTATTGAAAGAGTGTTGACTTCTGAAATGACTTCCTCTAATACCTCTCTAATTTGCGGAATCTTATCTCGAAGAGCGGGAGTAGAGCCCAATAACTTTCCTAGAACTGACTTGGGGTTTGCGGTGCCGTGCTTTAACGCATCTGAAAGGGCCAGTTCCGTAATCTTTTGACGTAGGTCGTCCACAGACCGTTAACCAGATAGGGTTTTATGGCTTAACCACCCTTATAAATGACAAACGATAAGCTTTAACGTGAGTCTGTGGAATAAGTGAAACGTTGAGAAAACACACTGCACTGCTGATACTAGCCCTAACCGTCGGATGTATAGACGTTCCTGCAGTTGATAGTATAATGGACAAAATACTTCCTGATAAAGAGATAGAATATCAACAGGCCACCCTTATGGAAGCTGATGGTAGTTTTGCTCCAGAAAGCACTACAAATGAAAGTGTATTGGAGACGGCTGTTCAGGCATTTTTAGAAGATCCTTTCGATTTTGAAGAAGTTTTTGAAGATATAACGTGGGAAGAATATGAACATGATTTTCAAGTTCCCGAAGATTCTAGATTTTTAGTAATAGAAGTAAAAGTTGACTATGAAGCATTAGGTGGTGAAGATATCAATGCAGGTCCTGCAGGTTCTTTTGAATGTAGTATAATATCGCCTGATGGGAGAGAGTTTTGTGAAGGGTACACTCTAGCAAACTGGAATGATAGAGATGACGGTTTAGAGATAAGTTGGATTATTCCTTGCCCATCGATTGTTGGAGAATGGACAATCAAAGTATCTGGTTCAGGAATGGAGGGGCTTCCAGGAATAGCATATTCAGGAACTTATGAAATAAAAGTTAAGAGTGAGATATTGGTCTCTGGTTAGAATACAAATATGACATCTTCGAAATCAAAAATGGTGAATTGTCCTAGCTGTGGACAATCTATGAAGATAAAAACTTCGTTTGGGGAGAAGGTTTCGTGCCCGGCTTGTGAAGATGTTTTTTCCATTAAAGATGGTCAATTGGAAGCGAAGAAAGAGATAGTAGATAGTGAAAAGGAAATGAAAAAAGAAAAAATAATGGGTAAAATAGGAGATATTAAAAATACTATAAAGAATGGAAATACGTCTTCGAAGAATTTAGAATATGAAAATGCGATAAATAATTTCTGGAATCCTGATGGAAATACCGCTTGGGCAGGAATTATATTAGTGATAGTGGCTCTGTTGGGTTTTTTTGCAGGTGGAACATATTTTATGCATTGGACAGAATATGAAACAATAGTGGATGACGTTGGTTTAGTTGATGTTCAAGGAGTAATCCAAACTGATGATGGGAATCCATTGGAAAATGTAGAAATAACGTTGAATGGGCAAAATTGGACGTGGACCTCCAATGAGCAAGGGAGATTCTACATCTACGATGTAGAGGGCGGTATACGGGAAATTACATTTAATTTAGAGAATTACGAAGAGCAAACACAAAAAATTGAGTTGGAAGTAGGTAGAATTAATGTAGTAAATGCTATTTTAGAAGAAGGAAACTGTAGTAGTGATTGTGAATATATCGATAAAACTTTTGAAGTTGATAATCCTGCAGAGATAAGTCTAGTGTTATCTGTGATAATTATTCTTTTCTCAGTGGTAACGGTTTACGGTAGTATTGCTGCACTTAGAAAGAGTGATTTTAGTATGGCATTGATAGGATCTATTGCTGGGGTTTTAAGTTATGGTTTCATGCTAGGGTCTATCCTATCTATTGTAGCAATGTTAATGATTTTTAGTGATAGAGATGCGTTTGAAAGTGTACTAAACACCAAAAAAGAAAACTTATAGCGGAAGCTAAAAAATAGAAAAAATGATAAAAGGGATAAACGGTAGTTATACACTACTAAAATAAATTTTTTATCTTCGGTGGGACAGCAGAAAGTAGTATCGAATATGGGTGGCATAATGCTTATATACCCCACAAAAGCCAACGTGATGGTGTCATTGAATGTTTGAAAAAACTGATATGAGAGCGGTACGCGCTGAATTCTTGGGAACCTTTTTCTTGGTTTTCATAGGTCTTAGCGTTGCCGATGGAGGAGATGCACTGAACACTGCTTTAGCGTTCGGTATAGCTCTGATGGGCTTGATGATGGTCATCGGGCCGGTTTCCGGATGTCACGTCAATCCTGCCGTGACAATTGGTAACTATATGTCCAGAAATATGGACCAAGACGACACGGTGGCGTACCTAATCGGTCAAGGTTTAGGTGCAACTGTGGCTGCATTTGCAATGTCAGATGACGGTGTATCCGGCATGGACGATGGAAATGGAAAAGTCATAGTCACTGCCTTTGTGGGAACTGCATTCTTCATGATGGTTCTCATGAACGTAACCAAAGGTGGATTCGATATTGGATCTAGCTGGGCTGCGGGTGGTGCACTGTTCCTAGTGGTCCTTCTAGGATTCGATGTAAACCCTGCCCTCGACTTCGGTGGCGACTTTTACGCTGCCCTAACTGTTGACGGCACTGGCTTTGGCGACATTGAATGGAACACGATCGCTGGTCCTGTTCTAGGAGCTGTCGGCGGAATAGCCATTTGGGACAACTTAGTCGGCGACTAAATTTTTAGTTGAAGACAGATAACCGGTAGAGGTCTCGACTAACGTCGAGGCCTCTGCTACGGCACTATTTTTTTTGTTTAACTGGTAACGTAGCACACTTCGTTGTTACTAGTTTTGTTAATTCTGTTTGAGAAAGAGACTCTATTAATTTTTTAGAAATGCCAAATTTTTCATAATTAAAGTTGTTTTCCGAAATAACAGAATCATCAGATATTATTAATTTTTTTAATTCAGTAGAGGGTTTATTGAAAGAAATCCAAGCAACTGCGGATGTTTGATCTGTTATACCTGCATATTTGATAGATTTAGTTACTTGTCTTTGAGCTGTTAAATAAAGTAGAACTTCAGAGCTTTTAGTTTTTGAAAGATTGTAACCGTATTGATGAGCTTGATCTGCTAGAAGAGCGCTCTGTTTGAGATGAAATAGGCCACAAACAGAATTAGCATCGAATATTGCTAAATTTTCGTCCAATAATGAGAGTAATTCGTCATGAGAATTGGGCATAACTTTACCATAACCTATATGAAACTCCATAGATACCTAACAAGAGGTAGTTTATTTATCGGGAGCCCTGATAAACAAATAGGAGGAAGGCCTGTGGAAGAAGATTCAGATTTGAAGATAACTCAGTTAGAACGAGCTTTAGCGCATGAGCAAGAAAGATTGGAAAAGTTGTGGGATGCGTATGAACAACAAGAAAAAGATTTGAATGCATCTTTAGATAGGATATCAAAATTAGAATCTGAAGTAGATACTAAGAAAACCATGATAAATTCATTAGAAGAGTTACTTCAAGATAGAGATAATAAACTAAGAAATTTTGAAGTGAAAATACAGCAGCAAGGTAAAATATCCTCCGAATATGAACCCAAGGTAAAGGAATTTGAAGATACGGTTAAAGGTCAAGCAGATAAGTATGAAAGATTACTAAGTATATCTCAAGACATGGAAGATGAGCTTAATTTTGCAAAGGCCGCTATAAGGGCTAGAGATGAATGGTTTAATTTACATGTAAGTAGTCTGGAACAGATAGCTACAATTAGTAAAGACTGGAGAGATATACAAGAAGGAAACTTTTCTGAAGATCAAGAAGATACTGGTGGTAGATTAACAAAAGATATGTTTGTAAAACAGGCTTCCAAAATCAAGGGACTTGGAAAAGTCAAAGCAGAAAAAATATACGATTCTGGAATTAGAAGTCTTGATGATTTGAAAGAGATGGACGTCGATAATTTAGCTAAAGTGAGTGGTTTTACTCCTAAAACAGCTAAAAATCTGCTTCAAAATTTAAAAGCGAATTAATCTAAAAAATTAGAAATTATTTCTTCATTTCGAACTTCTGGATGAAAGGAAACTCCATACATTGAAAGATTGACTATTTTGATTATTTGAGGGGCCTGAGTGGATGTCGCCAATATTTTTAGTTTGGAATTTTCGGAAACACTAAAATTATGTAGTGAGAAGGCTTGGAAATTACCATTACATAACCTATTATCTGATAGAGTTGATACTTCGATCATACCTATTTCCCTATTATTAACTACATTACACCCCCCTAAAAGAGAAATAATTTGGAAACCGGAGCAGATTCCTAGTGTTGGAATTTTTGAAGATAAAATAAATTGAAAAATCTCTAGTTTATCGAGATAATCTTTATCTTGTAAAGAAGTTCCGCAGATTATTATTCTATCGGAATCTAAAATTGAAGATTGGTCTAAATTGGTATAATGGAAATAATTAACAGTATTTGTAACTGTATAGTTTTCTACAATGTTGACGATTGGATCTACGAATTCCCTTTCACTTAGTTTTTCACTACAGGTGCTGATAACGGAAACAATCAAAATTAATCCAGCCCCTTTATCTCTAATCTGCCAGAATCGCGGGAAAAATGCCGAAGTGAATCAGATATCGTCAATTTTTTCTTAAAGAGTGGAGAATTCAAAACGAATGTTTCGAATTCACCGCCTTCGCCAGCAGGATTTATCTTATGTTTGTTAGCTAAAGCCAATAACTCTGAAATCGTTTCAATTGTTATTTGTTTTCCTAACCATGATTCATCCAAATAGTCTGCAGCAACTGCAGTTATGCATATTTCATAACCTCCGGAAATCAAATTGAGAAGTAAATCGGTCTGAGAACTTTGCCAAAGTGGATTAAAACACCAGAGATTTAAATCTGCACAGATTTTCTGTATTCTTGTTGATTGATAAACTGAAGCGATGGCCCCTGTAACTATACCTTCGATTTCATAATCTAAAATTGCTTTTTTGATTAAAGTTTTTAAATCTTCTAATTCATCTTCTTCAACACCTGGTGTTCGACCGAAAAGGTGTGGTATTCCTATAGATTCTGCTTGAAATTTTGTCCATTCTATAGCAGGGGTGTGGAACATGTAACTATCTTTATTGTCTGAATTTACAGTTATTAAACATGATATTTCATGTTCTTCTGAAGCTAGTTCGAGGGCATAGCAAGAATCCTTTCCGCCTGAAAAAAGAACGCCTAATCTCATGATTTTCTATTTTTAGCTATAACATAAACTTCACTTGAAGTCTTTCTAGAAGCGAGAGGTGAGAGTACTCTTACTGATTTGAAATAAATATTAACTTCTTTTTTGAAATCTGAAAAATCTTCTCCTTGGAAAACCTTAGTAACGAAGGATTTGGCTTTCATTTCAACTGAAAGGTGAAGAGCCATCTGTGAAAGTTCAACGCTTCTTGCTTGATCTACGGAATAGTTCCCTGAAAGATTTGGGCTGATGTCTGAAATAACGACATCTACAGGACCTGTAGTTTCTAAGATAGTTTTTCTAAAATCTGAATTCAAAATATCTCCTTGAAGAATTGTAGCGCCTTCAATAGGTGCCATACGTAATATATCTACAGCGAATACTTTTCCGCTTTCACCAATTTTTTCTAGTGCAACTTGTGTCCAACCGCCTGGTGCTGCACCTAAATCTAAAACGGTGAACCCTTTCTTGAAGAGCTTTGATCTCTTATCGATATCCAATAATTTATAGGAGGATCTTGCACGATAACCTTCCCTACGAGCCAATCGTTGAAATGAATCTGGACCTTGGCGGCCTTGACCTGGCATTAATTAACTCCAATTTTTTGTAAGGCCCATTTGGCTGCTTTTCTGATTTCAGCTTCACCACCTGTAGCAACACGATTCTCAATTAATCCAATATAAGGTTCAATAACATCTATACGTTGTGCACCTATGACCCCCATAGTTCTCAAAACCTGTTCGTGAACCCACCAATTACTACTTTCTAGGGCGCTTGCTAAGTCTGGAATAAGAGAAATGACTAAATCTGCATCATTTGAAGCTATACGACCCACCGCCTTAGCAGAAGATTTGCATAATTCCGGATTATTACTATGTAGACCTTCTTTTAGATAAGGAAAAGAGTCCGAAACTAAATGGGGATCTATTTTTCCTATAATACCGACTAAATCTGTAGCCTTTTCACTTACTCTTCTATGAAAAACAACAGAATCGGTGGCTTCTTTGGATATATATTTTGAAACTTTTGGATTCTTTCGAACTAAGAAAATAGCCATCACGATACCGTGATATCTGATTCTCCAATCATCATTCGACAATATTTTTTTCAAATGTGGTAGAGAGAGTTTAGTTTGTTTTACTAAAACTGGTTTCAATGCGTCTGCTGCACCGTATCTTACATCTTTGTCATCATCTAAAACTAAATTGAATAGATTAGACATAATTGGTGAGAGTGAATCTGGCGAAGATATAGAGAGTTTAATCCATAATTTAGCAGTATTAACTCGGACTGTTGGGTGAGGACTTGAAAATGTTGATTTTAATGCATCAACGATCTCTTTCTTACGATTAGTAGCTTCTTTTTGTAAGGATAAGAGAGCATCTAGAGTTGCTAATTGTGAATCTGGAGGTTGGCTCTTTAAACTGGCAATTAAATTGTCGACGATTTGTTCAGCTAGTGAAGGATCAGCTTTGGCTTGAGCAACTAATGATTTTATGACAGTTACTCGATCTTCATCGGAGCCCGATGTGATTTTACTTAGGCTTCTTTCAAACTGCTTTCTTGAAGAATAATCAGCCGCATCGCTGCCCATATTTTTGATGCCTTTGACTAATTTTCCTAAGCCTTTTCGAACTGAAACCATTAAGACTGTAGAGGGGTGATTGTAATAAATCTGTCCTTAATGTGGTTTTTATGGTTATGAGCTCCCAGAAGTTTCTTGATGAAAACAAGATTGATGTTTATGACCGTGTAAAGATAGATACCAAAGGCAGAAAATTTGAAGGAGTTGTGATGCCACGTCATAGTTTTTCTAAAGAAGATATATTAGTTTTGAAACTTGATAATGGTTACAATGTAGGTATAACCGTCGAGAATGCGAAAGTGGAAATGCTATCGAGAGGTGAGAAACCTAGTAAAGATAAATCGGAACGGGAAAAAGATGGTGAATTGCCTGGAATTACAATATTGGGCACCGGAGGAACCATCGCATCACATGTTGATTACAGCACCGGTGCAGTTCACCCAGCTAAAACTGCAGAAGAGATAATAGAATCTTCTGAAGGCATTAGAAATATTGCTAATGTGAACGCTGAAGCGATACTGTCTGTTGCTTCGGAAGACATGGGCCCTACAGAATGGACTTTGATTGCTGAAAGAATATCAGAGATACATAATGAACGGAAAGAAGGTATTGTTGTAGCACATGGAACAGATACTATGGCATATACTGCATCGGCTCTTGCTTTTCAATTAGAGAATATAGCACATCCTGTAATATTGACAGGTAGTCAGAGATCTAGCGATAGGCCTTCAACAGATGCTCATGATAATTTAGAAGGTAGTGCAAAAGCAGCTCTATCAGATATTGGTGAAGTCTGTGTAGTGATGCATTCGGAAACATCAGACAACGGTTCAACGATATGGAGGGGGGCTAGAGTAAGAAAGGGACATACATCTACCAGAACGGCATTTAATGCACCTAACGAAGAACCTCTCGGTATTATTTCTGATAAAATAGATTGGAAGCAGCAATACAGAATGGCAGGTGAGAAAACAGAGGTTCGATCCGGTTTTGAAGAGAATGTAGCATTAATTTGGATACATCCTGCAATGACTTTAGAAGATTGGGAGAGTATTACAGACGGAAAGAAAGGTGTTGTTGTAGCAGGTACGGGATTGGGTCATGTTGGTAAGCATCTTATTGAAGGAGTGATTGAAACTTCAGAAAAGATACCTGTAGCAATGACTTCACAGTGTTTAGCAGGTGGAATCAATATGAATGTTTACAGTAATGGACGTAAACTAGTAAAAGGAAATGTAATTGACACTGGAGACATGCTACCTGAAACGGCTCTTGTGAAGATGATGTGGTTACTTAAACACGAAAAGGATAATGTTCGAGAGATGATGGCAAAAGATATGGTTGGAGAAATGGGTGGGAGAAGATTTCTGGAGTAGATATGGATTCAAGATACGAAAAAC
>DAHL01000028.1 GCA_002509225.1 Euryarchaeota archaeon UBA102
GAAATATTCACCTGTTCTTCCATCAATTAATCTTGCTTTCCCCGTTTCTGGCAACCCTGCATCCCTTAACGCATTCTTTACTTCTTCTGGTTTTGCTCCATCAAAGACAGGAGTTGAGAATCTTCTATTGGTAACTTCGCCTACCCAACCTAACATTGTTTCATAAAGCTGTCCTAAATTCATTCTTGAAGGAACGCCCAGGGGATTCAGCACAATATCGACAGGTGTACCATCTTCCATAAATGGCATATCCTCTTCTGGAACAATTGTAGCGACTATACCTTTATTCCCATGCCTACCAGCCATTTTGTCACCAACTTGCAACTTTCTTTTTTGTGCAACATAGACTTTAGCCATTCTCAGTATCCCAGGTTGCAATTCATCACCAACACGAAGTTTAAATATATCTCGCTCAAGCTTTGTTTCGATTCGAGCCCACTCTTGACGGAATGATAGCCATATCTTCTCGACCTTGCCCCAAACTTGTTTACTCTCAATCCATGGCGTTTCCTGTGAAAAACGCTCAAGATCAAAACTTTTTAATCGTTTCAGAGTTAAACGAGTGGACTTCTTGATAAGGGTCCTACCACCTGATAAATTTCTAATACCATTTGAAATTTGGTCTTTTAGCATTGACAACAATTTCTCATCACGTGATACTTTCAAACTCTTTTTTAATTCTGATGCGGTTTTCTGAAAATTCAATATTTGTTCGCGCTCCTCGAGTTTCGTTCGCTTAGCTTGTTTTTCAAATAGCTTTGAATTTATTACGACACCTCTAATACCAGGTTCTGCTCGCTTTGAAGCATCTTTGACTTCGCCAGCTTTTTCACCAAATATAGCTCGCAACAGTTTTTCCTCAGGAGTAGGGTCTGTTTCTCCTTTAGGTGTGACCTTCCCAATAAGGATATCACCTTCTTTTACTCTTGCACCCTGTCGTATAATACCGTTTTCATCCAAATCTTTCGTAGCTTCCTCACTTACATTTGGAATTTCATCTGTTAACTCCTCATGCCCTCGCTTGGTATCACGTACCTCAACTTCGATTTCATTACAATGTACTGAACTATATACATCGTCTTTAACCAATCTCTCACTAACAACAATGGCATCTTCAAAATTATATCCCCTCCATGGCATAAAAGCGACTCGAATATCTGAGCCAAGAGCAAGTTCGCCAGTGTCCGTAGATGCACCATCAGCAATTACCTGCCCATTTATTATGTTCTCTCCTTCATTAACGAGCGGACGCTGGTTATGTACTGTGTTCTGGTTTGTACGATTATATTTTTTCAGCTTTATTTCAATTATAGACTCATCCTGATAAAGAACCATGCTATCCTGAATGTCTTTTCGTTTGATCCGGATAGTCTCTGCGTCAACACTCATAACTCTCCCCGCCACTGGAGAGATAACACATGATCGTGAATCTTTAGCAACTTTACTTTCAATACCGGTTCCTACGATTGGAGCTTTTGGATACATAAGTGGTACAGCTTGCCGCTGCATATTGGATCCCATTAATGCTCTATTTGCGTCATCATGTTCCAAAAAAGGAATTAACGCCGCAGCTACACTTAAAATCTGGTTCGGTGAGACTTCTATGTAATCAACTTTTTCAGGCCCAACTATTGGAAAATCACCCTTCACACGAGCACGTATATGCTTTTCAATTAATTTTCCAGTACGATTAGTGCGAGTATTAGCCTGTGCAACTAAAACACGGTCTTCATCATCGGCAGAAATATATTCAATTTCATCCGTTAAGATAGATAAACCATTCTCTTTCGTAACTTTACGGTAGGGTGACTCTATAAAACCATGGTTATTAACCTCAGCATACATCGCCAAGGATGATATCAAACCTATATTTGGACCTTCTGGTGTTTCGATTGGACATAATCTACCATAATGTGTGTAATGTACATCTCTGACCTCAAAGCCAGCTCGTTCGCGGGTTAATCCGCCTGGTCCTAAGGCAGAAATACGGCGCTTATGTGTAACTTCTGCTAGAGGATTAGTTTGATCACCAAACTGGGATAACTGCGAAGTACCAAAAAAAGTATTAATGACTGTTGTGACAACACGCGAATTGATTAAATCTTGAGGAGTGATACTCTCTGATTCTCTTAAATTCATTCTTTCGTGAATAGTACGTATCATTCTGCTTAATGCAATACTGAATTGATTGGTCAACTGTTCACCTATTGTTTTCACGCGGCGATTTCCTAAATGGTCTATGTCATCAACACCACGTTCACCTTTCCGCATATTCATGAGCACTTTGAGAACCTGAATAATGTCATCCATAGTGAGTACAGTATTTTCCACGGGAACATCTAAATTGAATTGTTGATTAAGGCGATATCTCCCAACTTGACCCAAATCATATTTTTTAGGACTAAAAAATATTCGTTCAATAAATTTTTGGGCAGTTTCTAGGTTTGGCGGTTCGCTAGTTCTCAATAATTGGTAGACAATACCTAAAGCATCTTCTGTATTTCTGGTCGGATCTTTTGCAATAGTATTCAGTAAGAGCATTGCAGAAAAATCCTTACTATCATCCACCACCTTCACCTCTTTGATACCAGCATCTTTAAGCTTTTCAGCAATTGTCAAATTAATATCAGTTCCAGCTTCAAAAAATATTTCACCAGTTTTTAAATCCACCACATCTTCTGTAATAGTAGTACCTATATAACGTTTCATTTTATCTTTAACTGGATTGATAGATATAAGGCTATCAAAAGCCTTACAAATATCTGAATTAGTTGAATAACCCAGTGCACGTAAAAGCATAGTAACTGGGAATTTCCTTCTGCGATCTATTATTACGAACAAACAATCATTTATATCAGTAGTAAAATCAACCCATGATCCTCGAGCTGGAATAATCCGCGCTTGATATAATTTCGTGCCATTTGGATGTGTGGATTCATCAAAAAATACCCCAGGAGATCGTTGTAATTGGGACACAATCACACGCTCTGCACCATTAATGATAAAAGTACCTTTTTCTGTCATATAAGGAATATTACCAAAATAGACATCCTGCTCAATACTCTGGGCATATTCATTTCTGTTATTTTCATCAGTAATATGTAGCGCAAGGCGAACACGCAATGGGGAAGAATATGTTACACCGCGATCAATGCATTCATCCGATGTATACTTAGGTTGACCCAAATAATAGGATTTGTATTCCAAAATATAATTACGATGTGAATCTTCAATTGGAAATACATGCTTTAGTACCCCTTCAAGTCCTATAGGTTTTCTTGCTTCCTCTGCTACAAACTCCTGCAAAAACTGTTGGTATGCTTTCGTCTGAATAGAAAGAAGATCCGGGATATCGATAAGTGACTGAATATTTGAAAAAGATTCTCGCCTTGGTGTTGTGATGACACTAGCTTTCAACTAAACCTCCTATGTTCCATGTTTGAAAAATATCAATTGAGAATGAGAAAAGAATTATTTTAACTCAACTTCAGCGCCTGCTTCTTCCAGCTGAACTTTGATTTCATTTGCATCTGATTCAGACAGCCCTTCCTTGACAGCTTTTGGAGCAGAATCAACCAATTCTTTGGCTTCTTTTAGACCAAGATCTGTTATACTACGAACGATTTTAATTACATTTATTTTTTGTTGACCCACTGATGTTAATACAACATCATATTCGGATTTAACATCTTCAGCACTATCAGCTTCAGCTGATGGAGCAGCAACCCCAACCGGCACAGCAGCCGTCACACCAAATTTCTCTTCGATTTCATTAATCAACTCTGAAATCTCAATCATATTTGCGCCTTCTAAATAAGAAAGTACATCATTTCTAGTAACTGCCATTTTATTAACTCCTTAACTTTTAATATTGTTTACGATTTTTCATCTTTTATACTATTAAGTAGACCAATAACCTTTAACATCTGCCCATTCAATGTTGAAGCAAGCTTTTGCAGTGGGCTACTTAACATCATTGCAAATTTTGCCAATAATTCATCACGACTTAGCATTTCCGCTAAGGTCTGAAATTCTTCTTTTGGCAAATAATCACCTTCAAACAGAATTCCTTTCACAAGTGGTAAATCATGGTCCTTTGTAAAACGTTTAATTACCTTGGCCGGAGTAATTGACTCTTCATAGGAAAACGCAATAGCAGTAGAACCATCGAATATTTCATCTGATACTTTAAAGTCATTATTCTCAATAGCCAGTTTTAACAATGAATTCTTTGTAACACAGTATTCAATCCCCGATAGAAAAAAGTTGCGACGAAGATTCGTTATTTCCCCAACATTTAAACCCAAATAATCCGTAAAATAAATCGCTTTGGCCTTGGACAGTTTTTCTGTCAAAATTTCAACATTACGTATGTTTATTTCACTTGGCATAAAATTATCTTATTGATGTATGATCGACTTTTATTCCAGGACCTAATGTTGAAGAAATAAACATTCGCTCAAGGTAATTGCCTTTAACTGAGGAAGGCCTCGCCTTAATTAATGTACCATAGATTGCTTCAATATTTTGAATTAATGCATCATTTTCGAATGACACTTTTCCACAGGTCACATGAATTATTCCAGCTTTCTCAACGCGAAGCTCTACTTGTCCTGCTTTCAATTCTCTGACAGCTTTTCCAACATCCATCGTGACAGTTCCACTCTTTGGATTAGGCATAAGACCTTTTGGCCCTAATATTTTCCCAAGTTTTCCCAGCCGGGGCATCATATCGGGAGTAGCTACTATTTTGTCAACATCAGACCATCCATTTTTGATTTTATCTAAATATTCATTGTTTCCAACGTAATCCGCACCAGCATCCAACGCTTCTTTTTCCTTTGGTCCTGATGTTATGACCAGAATAGATACATCTTTCCCGGTTCCATTGGGTAAAGGCAGTGTTAATCTAATATTTTCCTCCGCATGACGAGGGTCAACATTTAGATTAATAGCCAAATCGACGGATTCATCAAATTTGGCATACGTTAATTCTTTCACCATTCTTACTGCATCATCGAGCGAATAGCTATTATTTTTTTCAAATTTATCCGCTATTTCTTTTTGATTTTTCGATACCATCACCAAACCCTATTTATCACCTTATTTCAATACCCATTGATTTAGCTGTACCTCGAATCATATTTTTTGCTTGGTCTATATCATTGGCATTCAAATCTTCCATTTTTATCTCAGCTATTTTGCCTAAATCATTCTCGGAGATATATCCAACTTTTTCACGGTTAGGTTCACCAGAACCTTTTTGAATTTTTGCTGATTTTAAAATGAGTTTAGAAGCAGGTGGTGTTTTCGTTATATACGTAAAACTTCTGTCGGCATACACAGTAATTTCTACAGGAATCACATCACCCATCTTATCTTGAGTCGCAGCGTTAAATGCTTTACAAAAATCCATTATATTTACTCCCTGCTGGCCTAAAGCAGGACCTACAGGAGGAGCTGGATTTGCCTGACCTGCCTGTATCTGTAATTTGATAAATCCTATGACTTTTTTTGCCATGAAAACACCCTTTTCATTGTTCCATTTTTACCTGTAGATAATCCAATTCTACTGGAGTTGGACGACCAAAAATACTCACAGATACCTTTAATTTTTGTTTTTCGTGATTAACTTCTTGAACAAATCCAGAAAAATCTATAAATGGCCCATCAGTAACTTTTACGGCATCGCCAACTTTATATGGGGCTTCTTCAGAAACTCTAATAGGACCATCAGGACTATCGTAATTTGCCATAAAACGTTGTGCTTCTTCAGGTTTAAGTGGTTCCGGTTTATGATTAGAACCAACAAAACTGATGACTCCATTTACATTTTCAATCAAAAATTTTGTTTCTTTATTCATATCCATTTGAATCAATAAATAACCTGGAAAAAATACTTTTTCTTTTAATTTTTTCTTACCATCACGCATTTGTATAACATTTTCGGTTGGCACTAGAATATTTTTTATATGTCCATCCATTTCAGCCTGTTCTAATTCAAAAAGAATATTTTCTCGGACTTTTTTTTCCTTACCAGAAATAATACGTAAAGTATACCAATCCATAATGCTATAGAATGAATGTAAGAATTTTGGATAAGATAAAATCCACAATAAACAGAAACACTGTCAGAATAGCAGTCAACGAAAGTACAACAAAGGTGGACCCTTTTAACTCATCCCAGTTTGGCCAAGACACTTTATTCATCTCAAACTGAACATCAGAGGTAAACTGTTGGATTTTCTTAAGCATTATTTATTTTATCAAAAAACTGAAAACATCTCAAATTTATCAAAGCACATAATATCCCTCAATGGTTCCTTTTGCAGGAGAGGCAGGGCTCGAACCCGCAACCCCCGGTTTTGGA